>PLAI01000337.1 GCA_003134075.1 Methylocystaceae bacterium
AATACGACAGCGAGTGGTCGAACAGTAGATACGAACGTTAGCTTTTACGATGTTCTCACCAAAGCCAATCATTTGTTCGCCTGGATGAGCTACGCCGAAGCGCGCAATGGCCCGATTTCCATCTATGGCGACTTCATATGGGCGCGTATTAGCGCCTTTGGCGGGGGGCTGCGCCAAACAAATCCCGTCGGCATCAGCGCCCTATCGATCGGCCAAAATGGGACTCTCGAGGTCGCGCCGCTCATCATCGGCGAAGCATGGGGGGCTTATGAAGTCGCGCGTTGGCGGCAAAACGGCGCCCAAGACTCGTTCACCGCACTCGACGCTTATTCCGGCCTTCGCTATTGGAATGTCTCGCACACGCTTTCGCTTAACGTCACGGGCGTCATCAATGTTCCGCTTCTGGGCTATCAGCAAAGCGGCGCGCTGGCTCTCGACAAGTCCGGCACGATGCAATGGATCGACCCGATTATCGGCCTGCGCCTTCGCCATCGAATCGGGCCCGGCGACGAATTTCAGTTGCGCGGCGATATTGGCGGCTTTGGCGTCGGCAGCAAATTCAGCTGGCAACTGGCCGGCGGCTACAGCCATGACATGAAGATCGGCGATTGGACGATCACCAACACGGTCGGCTATCGCGCCTTGTCGGTCGATTATTCCAACGGAACGGGCTCTGGTCAAAAAGGCATGGACACGGTCATTCATGGCCCGGTGATGGAGACGAGCTTTCGGTTCTAGGCGCGCGGTTACATGGAAGGCGCTTAAGGTGGAACGGGCGCGAAGACGCATGGAGTGGAGTTGAACAAATGAGAATCCGAGTGGCGTCCCCGAAACGAATTGTCATCTGCATGCTCGCGGTTGGCGCTTTATTGGTCTCCGCGTGCTCCACGCTTGACCGGAAAAGCGCTGTTCCGCCGGAGTTGCGGCGTGAAACGACCGTTCTTGGCATTCCCAACGCTCGGTTTTTCCCTGATCAACCCGCCCCCATGCGGGCCGAACAAGAGCAGGCGCTCATTCGCGAGGCGAGATACGCGCATGTGAAGCCAGGTGAAACCATGGCGACCGGGTATTTGCTTTCCCTGTCGGGTGGCGGCGACGATGGCGCGTTCGGCGCGGGTCTGCTGGTCGGCTGGACCGCGCATGGCGATCGCCCCAGCTTTAAACTCGTCACCGGCGTGAGCACGGGCGCGCTTATCTCGCCCTTCGCCTTCCTCGGCCCCGAATATGACGGCGCCTTGACCGAAGTCTACACCGGCATCAATCAGTCCAATATCTTCGAGAAGAGATTCATAACCGCCGCCGTAACCGAAGACGCGCTGTCCGACACCGCTCCACTCTATGCGACCATCTCCAAACATGTCGATGAACGCATGATGGCGCGCATCGCCGAGGAATATGAGAGGGGAAGGTTGCTGCTCATTCAAACGACCGATCTCGACGCCGGATATCCCGTCATCTGGAACATAGGCGCCATCGCGAAGAGCGGCGGTCCGGAGGCTCTAAGCCTGATACGTCATATCATGCTGGCGTCGGCGTCGATTCCCGCCGCCTTTCCGCCTGTCATGTTCGACGTCGAGGCGAGGGGCGAGCCCTATCAGGAAATGCATGTCGACGGCGGCGCGGTGAGTCAGGCTTTCCTTGTTCCCGCATCGGTCGATCCGCGTCTCGCGCAAAAGGCCGCTGGTTTTCATGCAAGAAAGATGGTGGCCTATATCATCCGCAACTCGCGCCTGACCACCGAATGGACCGATGTCGAACGACTGACTCTGTCGATTGCCCAAAGAGCTGTCACGACCATGATCAACTACAATGGTATAGGCGACTTCTACCGCATATATATGGAAACCCGCCGCGCCAACGCCGCTTTCAATCTCGCCTATATCGGCCCCGACTTCCACGCCGAGCACAAGGAAGAATTCGACACGGGCTATATGCGGGCGCTCTATCGCTTCGCCTTCGACAAGGCCGCCAAGGGCTATCCCTGGCAAGACGGCCCTCCAGGGTTCACGCATTCGGCGCATTAGCGAGACGTGGCGAGCATGGGCGGCCTGACATTCGAGGCTATTCCCGGAGCGGCTCCGTTCGGCGACCGTCGCCGCGGTCGCGACGGGAACATGGACTAGCGTCGCGAATCTCGGCTAAGCGATTCCGCTCGTTTTTCGCCACTCGAGGTGATTCGCAAATGCGCCATTTCTCCTTCCGCGACGCTCTCTTTTGCGTGGCTCTCTCCCTCGCCGCCGCCGCGTTTCAAACGCCCGCCGCGGCGGCCGGAGCCGGCGGCGCGAAAGTCTTCGATCACGTTTACCTGATCGTGCTCGAGAATCATGATTTCGACGACGCGCTCGATCGCGAATTGTCGCCTTTTCTGGTCGAACTCTCGCGCGGTCAGGGATTGGCGACGCATTACTCCGGAGTGACGCATCCCAGTCTGCCGAACTATCTCGCGATGATCGGCGGCGACGCATTCGGCGTAAGGGACGACGCTCCCAGTTGTTTCGCCACCGGCCTTTCGGCATTGCAGTCTTGTCATCATATAGAAGGCGATAGCCTCGTCGATCAACTGGAGGCGGCGGGACTGACCTTCGCTCTTTACGCGGAGACGCTTCCGGCCGCGGGCGACCTGACGCAGGCGTCGGAGCCGGCGCCCGCCGCGCTCTACGCGCAAAAGCACAATCCCTTCGCCTATTTCGACCGGATCGCGAAGAACCCGGCCCGCCTCGAAAAACTGAAGCCGCTCGAGGCGCTGACGGCGGATCTCTCCGGCAACGCGCCTAATTTCGCGTTCATCGTTCCAAACCAGTGCCACGATGGACATGGTTCGCTCATTTGCAAGGATCCCGCCCGCCTGGCGCGGGATTTCGACGACTTTCTCAAACGGACGATCGGCGCGATCCGGGCGTCGCGCAATTGGACGCGCGACTCGGCGATCGTCGTCACCTTCGATGAAGGCGAATCGCGCGACACTCCCAGGTCTCCCAGTTCTCACACGGAAGACGACAATCGCGTCGCGACAATCGTCGTGACGGATTGCGGCAGCCCGGCCGTCGACGACGCCCCGCTAAATCACTATTCGCTATTGGCGACGATCGAGGACGGCTTTCACTTGCCGCGCTTGCGCAAGGCGTCCGGCGCGCCGACGCTGATGAATTTGTTTGACCGCCCATGTCGATGAACGACCGTCCAAATAATTTAACGCAGCGTCAATCAACGAGCAAAAATAGGGCTTGACCAAATCCCGAAGCAGGTTCAGTCTTGCATCATCGCAGTCGTCGATAGGAGCGCAGAGCCTCTCCGACGAAGAGCCGATCGGGCGGGACCTCGATTCGGACGCGAAAGAAACTATCGACGCCGCCTTGGCGCCGAGGTGATCGCAAAAGACTTGCGAGAGGAGCATGACGCCACCGGGTCGGATGTGACCTGCGCTGAATGCGTCAGGTCGTGGCGGTTCGAAGAATCGAGCGCTGATCTCTTCGGTAACCGTCTTCTAGCCTTGAAATCGCAATCGGGCCTCTACCGCGAAGGCCAAGCGGAACGGGCCGATCCCTAACTGGAAATCCCCCAGAAAGCTTCGTCTGATGCGAAGCAAGTAGGCCCCGTTCGCATAGCGCGACGGGGCCTTTTATTTTGCGGCGACGCCCTTCGTTCCACGCGAATTGTTCCCGCGACAACAGGCCTCCGCGCAAATTATCGTTCGGTCACGCTCACTTGAGAAGCACAAGAACAAACTGTTTACTGTGTTTTCTGACGTTAAGCTTAATATATAGACCAAGCCAACCCGCCACTGTATGGTTTACGCTGTCTCGTGCGGGTGTTTTTGTGACGTGAAACGTGCTTCCGTGTTCCTGATGGCCTCCGTAGCGGCCCTGTTTTCGCCGCTGGCCATCGCGCCCGCCAGCGCCTTTGATTTTTTTGGACTGCTCGGCTCCGAAGAAGACGCGCCGCCGCCAAGCCCGGAGACCTTGCCCTACAAGCTCGAAATCACCGGCGTCGACGACGACAAGGCGCTTGCGCAAAATCTCAAGGACGCGTCCAACGTCTGGCGGCTGCGGCTTCAAGCGCCAGCCTCGGGAGCTGGGTTGACGCGGCGCGTCGTCGGCGATTTTCCAAATCTCGCGGATGCGCTATGGGCCAGCGGCTATTTCGACGCCCGGGTCGAGGCGACGGTGGCCGGCGTGGAGATTTATCCCGATGGGCGCGGAATTGACGCGGCGTCCAGCGCGGCCGAAGGGTTTCGCAATAAAGCGCCGGTTTCCGTCACGATCAATATTGATCCGGGCCCGCTGTTTCATTTGCGCCATGTCGTCGTCTTCGACGCGCGCACCTTGGCTCCGATCGACCCGACGCTGTTTTCGAAAAAAGCGTTCGAACGCGCGCCGGAGGCGCCGGCTCGGGCCGCCGCGCTGCGGGCGATGCAGGCCGAATGGGTCGACGAATTACGGCAAAGATCCTATCCGCTCGCCAAGATCGTCAAGACCGAGCCGGTGGTTCAGCACAGGGAACATGCGCTCGATGTCGCGGTGACGATCGATCCGGGACCGCGCGCGGGAATCGGCGAGGTTCGGCTCAGCGGATCGCATGGCCCGTCGTCCCAAGGGACGGGCGTCCTTCCGGACGCCCCTATTGGCGTGCCCGATGACGTGATTCGCTCCTTCATCTATCTCGAGGAGGGCGAGGACTACAGTCCCAAAAAACTGGCCGACACGCGCAAATCCATCTCGCGCATTGAAGCCCTCGGGTCGGTCAAGGTGGAGGACGGCGAGCCGCTCGACCAAAACGGCAATTTGCCGATCCTCGTCGAAACGAGCGAGCGCAAACAACACGCGGTCGGTTTTTCAGGACAAATCTCCAACACCGACGGTCCCGGGCTGCGCGCCTATTGGATGGATCGCAATGTGTTTGGCGAAGGCGAGCGGCTGCGATTCGATCTGCAGGGCGGACTCGCGCCCACGGTCATCTCCGGCGGCTTCTTTAGCCTTCCGCCGATCGACGCCGCCAATCTCATTGGCAGCGCCAAGATGAGCTTCGTCAAACCGGCGTTATACGGCTCCCGCGACGACCTTCTGGTCGACACGGCGGCGGTGCGGGAACGAACCCAGTATTATTGGGCCAACTATGGCAATGCGAGCGTCGGCATAAGGCATCGCTTCAGCGATGCGGCCTCGGTTCAGGCCGGCGTGGAATTCGAGGGGGGCCAATATTTCGACGTGTGGGGCCCCCACGATTATTCGCTGCTCGGCTTCCCGCTGTCCGCGAATTACGACAGCACGGACAGTCTGCTGGCCCCGACCACGGGCGTCAGAGCCAACGCCACCGTCGAACCATATGTGAAAGCGCTCGGCGATAGCGTCGGCATGGTGCAGTCCAAAAGCCAGGTGACCGGCTATTACGCGCTCGACGACGACGCCTGGTATATTCTGGCGGGCCGCGTCACCGCCGGCTCGATCGTCGGCGCCAGCGTCGAAGATATTCCGGCGAGCCACCTCTTCTTCGCCGGCGGCGGCGGATCGGTGCGCGGCTATCGATATCGCTCGCTCGCTCCCGACTACAACTTTGGCTTTCCGGTCGGCGGCCGTAGTCTGCTGGAAGGCTCCGCCGAAGCGCGCATAAAGTTGACGCAGGAAATCGGGATCGTTCCCTTCTTCGACACGGGCATGGCCTTCGCTTCGCCCTTTCCTGATTTTCAAAACTCGATGCGGGAGTCGGTCGGGTTGGGGCTGAGGTATTATACCGGCATCGGCCCGATCAGGCTTGACGTGGCGACCCCCATCGCGCGCCAACCCGGAGACAGCCCCTTCGCGTTGTTCATCGGCATTGGGGAGGCGTTTTGATGCGCGGACGCGTTTGGCGATACATCGGCGCCGGCCTTGGGCTGGTCTTGCTTATTTGCGTTCTCGCCGCGATTGGGCTGAACGCGAAAACGCAATCCGGCAAAAGCATGCTGGCGGACTTCGTTTCGCGCGCGGCGTCAACCGAAAATATGAAGCTCGACATCGGCGCGATCGAGGGGCCGCTGTCGGCGCATCCGATGTTGCGCGACATCTCGCTGGCCGACAAGGACGGCGTCTGGCTGAAGATCGATCATGTGGAAATGGACTGGTCGCGTCTTCCGCTGGCCTCGCTGCGCGTTGACATCGATAGCGTCGCCATCGGCCGCGTAGACGTGCTGCGCCGACCCATTCCGGCGCCCGCCGCCGCGACGAAACCGGCGGCGCCCGCGCCCGCCAGGAAAGCCGGCGACGACATGGCGCCGGATCTGCCGGTCAGATTCCGCCTGGGCGCGTTCCAGCTCGACACCTTGGCGCTGGCCGCGCCGGTGTTGGGCGAGCCGGCGACGCTGACTTTAACCGGCTCCGCCGATGCCGGCGCCTCCAGCAATGGCGCCAAGGCGTCATTGTCGGCGCGGCGCACCGACGCCCCTGGCGCGGTGAATCTAGAGGTGGCGATTTCTCCCAGCCCGAACCGCGTTTCGCTGGCCCTGTCCGCCCACGAGCCCGCGGGCGGACTTATCGCGCGATTGGCGCAATTGCCGGATCTCCCTCCGATCGACATTTCTCTCAAGGGCGAGGGGCCGCTCGACAACTTCGTCGCCAAGCTTGTCGCGCAGGCGGGCGAGGAACTCGGCGCGCAGGGAGGCGCGACGATAACGCGCGTCGCCGCGGGTCGCCGAGTTGAGTTCGACCTCACAAGCCGGTTTGCTCCGCTGTTGCCAAAGGCGCTTGCGGACGTATTCGCCGACGGCGCCAAACTGCGCGGCGCCGCCGTTCTCGCCGACGACGGCTCGGCGACGCTCGATAATCTCGCGCTCGAAAATTCAGCGCTGCGTCTGGGCGCCTCGGGCCGCCTTGCCGCCGATCAAAAAATCGAAGCCCATGCCGCGCTGCATGGCCTGCCCACGTCCGAGACGGCCCCGTTTCGCGCCAAAACGCTCGAGGGCGAACTCACGGTGACCGGCAGCGCGGCCCAGCCCGACGCGAAGCTGCGTTTGCTGGTCGAGGACGCGCTGTCTTCGGCCGGGCGCTTTGGTCACTTCGACGCCGAGGTCACCGCGGTCGCGGACGGACCGTTGACGGAACCAAGACCGCGCCAAACGGCGACTGGAAGGTCACGCTCGCCAAGATCACCGCGCCGCAATTGCGCGACAATGGGCTGCCGTCCATCGACGCCTCGGCGCACGGGCGGCTGGCGGGCGATCGAACCAGCGTCGACGCCGATATCGTGCTGGGCTCCGCGAGCCGCGTGACCATCGCCGGCTCGGCGCCGATAAACGCCGCGGGCGGACTCGATGTCGCCGTCAAGGGCGGCCTCGACGCCGCTTTGGCGAACACCGTGCTTTCCGCCAATGGCCAGACCTTGAAGGGCAAGGCCAATATAGACCTTAAAATCACCGGCCCCGCCGCCTCGCCGATCGCCGCGGGCGTCGTGACCTTCGCCGACGGCGCCTTCGCCGATCCAATCAACGGCCTCGCCTTTAAAAACATCGTGGCTCGGCTGGAAGCGCATGGCCGCGAGATGACTCTCGCGTCGATGACCGCGACCACCGGGAATGGCGGCCAAATCGCCGCGACGGGCCACGTCTCGCTGCTGCCCGAGGCCGGAATGCCCGCCTCGATTCACATCGGTTCACGCAATGCGCAACTGGTGAACAGCGATCTCGTCTCCTCCACCGCCGATCTCGACCTCACCGTCGACGGTCCGCTGGCCCGCGCGCCGAAAGTTTCCGGCGCGGTGATTTTCAAGACGCTGGAAGTGAACGTGCCGGATCGGCTGCCGGCGTCGCTGAAGCCCCTGCCCGACGCCAAGCATATCGACCCGAAGGGCTTCGCGCGGGAGATGCTGGCGTTGCAACGCAAGCAAAAGGCCGCGGTCGGCCGGCCCTCGGCCTTCGACGTGGCGCTCGATGTAAAAGTCTCGGCGCCGAACCGCATCTTTGTGCGCGGGCGCGGCATTGACGCGGAGTTTGGGGGCGAGCTGAAAATTATGGGCTCGGCGCAAAATCCGAAGATCCTGGGCGGCTTCGATTTGCGCCGCGGTCGGCTGCAATTGCTCACCCAGCGCATCGACATCACGCGAGGCGCGCTGACCTTCGCGGGCGGGCTGACGCCGCAGCTGGATTTTACCGCCGAGACCACCGCCGCCGACGTGACCGCGCAAATCGTGGTCAGCGGGCCGGCCGCGCAGCCGAGCTTTTCCTTCACCTCGACGCCGGAACTGCCGCAAGACGAGGTGCTGTCGCGGCTGCTGTTCGCGAAGGCGTCGGGATCGCTTTCGCCGCTCCAGGCCCTACAGCTCGCGACCGCCGTCGCGCAGCTCTCGGGCGCCGACACCGGCGGCGGCGGTTTCGAGAGAATGCGCAAGGCGCTGCGCGTCGATTCGCTCGATCTCGCCGCGGGCGGCGCTGGCGGGCCAACCGTCGGCGCCTCCACCTATCTCACCGACAAGATCAACGTCGGCGTGCGCGCCGGCGCCAAGCCCGCCGACGCCGCAGTCAACGTCGGGCTGGACGTGGCCAAGAGACTGCGCGTCCAGAGCGAGACCCGGATGGACGGACACACCTCGGTCGGCGTCGGCATGGAATGGGAGTATTGAGGACCGGCGCGGCGGTTCAGATCCAGCCCTCGGCGGCCGCATGGAAACTACCACCGCAGAACACGCGATCCGATGACATATCCAACCACGGCGACCAGGCCGATCGCGAGGGAATACCAGGTCGCCACGAACAGCGGGCTGTCATCGGTGCAATGGGACGCATAGAGCGTCGCCGCTATGCCGCTCGCCACGAGTCCAGCGACGGCGCCGGTGAGGCCGGGCCGCGTCGGCGCGCCCTGTCGCAAGGCCGCCAATATGCACGCCAAAGGGCCGATCGATAGGAATGGAATCAACATCAAGCAGAATCGCGCGTTCGTTCCGACGAGCCTGGACCACCATGCGGTCTCTGGCGTGACGATGAGTTCGGCGGCGACCGCGACCATGAGCAGCATCGGCGCGGCCAACCAGGCCCATGCCCAAAAGCCAGTCGAAACGCCCGGAGTCGCAAGACGCGAGAGAAGCCGCGCCGCCGTCGCGGCGAGACACAGCGTGACGACGAATTTGAACAGGAACCGAGCGGTTTCCATGGCGTCGCCAATGTCGGGACGGACCCCGATCCAGAAAAGAAATTCAACAGCCGCGATAACGGAGCCCAACGCCATGCCGCCGACGAGAATCCGCCGAAAAGACGCCTTTGAAACGGTCAGATCAGCGACCAGCGCATTGATCAGATCTTCAGTTCTCATCGCCGCTACCTCGATACAGCGCCGCCAGCGCCTTGATGGCGCGGTGTAGCGCGACGCGGACTGCGCCCTCGCTCATCTTCAAGCGCTCCGCCGTCTCTTGAACCGAACGTCCTTCGACCGACAAGGAGCGCACTAAATCACGTTGACGCTCCCCGAGCCCGCCGAGCAAACAGTCGAGGTCGCCCCGATCCGTGGCGTCGTCGCTTCCTTCGGCGGTCACTATATCCGCGAGGTCGTCGATCGGCAGCGTTAGCCTGTTTCCTCGACGGCGACGCGCATCAATCAGCTTGTTGCGCGCGATTGTCATGATCCAGGGACCGAACGGCCGATCGACATCCCAGGTGTGTCGTTTGAGGTGGATCGCCAGAAGAACCTCTTGAACGATATCTTCGGCTTCGCCCCGATCCAAACCGATACGAGCGCAATTTCGGCGCGTCACCGTTCGCAAGTGCGGCGTCAGAGATGCGAGAAGGCGGCGATAAGCTGCGGAATCGCCGTCGAGCGCGGCGCGCATCAACAACCCCCATTCCTCCTCGATTCCACGCAATCCCACGTATCCGCCCCTTACTTCGCTGCAAGCCATGTCTTCGTTACGTCGCGCCCTGGCGGAACGTCGAATATTCATTTCATCGGCGCCAAAGATCATCTCGCGGCTCGGCGACGCTGACCCGGCCGTCTCTCCTTTTTCGTCACCGCCGCGTGATCTCAAGCGCGCAAACTTAAATCTCGCGACCGTCGACTTTGCGCTCTTAACTTCCGGCGGTCCATCGCGCTAGAAGTGGGTGTTGTAAAACTTTCCGACCCCGCCCCCATGGGCCTGCTTCGCGCCTTTGCGTCAGCAAATGGGGCCGTCTGGATCCGTAACAGGCCAAGGAGCTGCTTCATTTCGATGACACGCACAATGAAAGCGGCATGGGGCGGCCTCGGCGTCAGTGTGATAGTACTGGGTCTGAAATTCGCCGCCTATTGGGTTACCGGAAGCGTCGCGCTGTATTCCGACGCGCTGGAAACGACGATCAACGTCGTCGGAGCCCTCACGGCGCTGATAGCGCTCTGGTTCAGCGAGCAGCCAGCCGACGCGAACCACCCTTATGGCCACCAGAAGGCCGAATATATCAGCGCCGCCGTCGAGGCGTTCATGGTGGTGGCGACGGCCTTCGCCATCGGTCGAGAGGCCTATTTCGGCTGGCAAAATCCGCGCGCTCCCGAGACCCCGTTCGTCGGCATCGCGTTTAATGCCGCCTCCGGAATCGTCAATTTGCTTTGGGCGCTGTTCCTGATCCGCGTGGGACGCCGATGGCGTTCTCCCGCATTGGCGGCGAGCGGCAAGCACATCATGACCGATGTTTGGACATCGGGCGGCATTCTCGTCGGATTCGCCCTCATTCCCTTGACTGGATGGCTGCGTCTGGACCCGGCCTTGGCGGCGATCGTCGCCATAAACATCCTTTGGTCCGGCGGACAAATGCTGCGCGAATCCATGCGCGGGCTCATGGACGAGGCGTCCGATCCCGAGACGCTGACCGACATCAGGCGCATTATATCCGAGAACAGGGGCGGAGCCATCGAAGCGCATGACGTCCGAACGCGGGTGGCCGGGAACATGACCTTCGTGGAGTTCCATCTGGTCGTGCCAGGCGACATGACAGTCGACGCGGCCCATGGGCTCTGTGACCGGATCGAGGCCGCGCTCCTCGCACGTCTCAAAGACGCCTCCATCACCATTCATGTCGAGCCGGAAAGCCAGAGCACCGGAGACCACGGCTGGTCCGACGACCGTGAAGGGCCGCGCCAAATCACGACCGGCGTCGGGATCGTGATGCTGAAAATATACGAGGGCGGCTCGCCGCCGCGGTTCCGGCTATTGTCGGACTCGGGCCAGAGTTTCGAACCGCGTAAGGTCACAATTGAAACGGTGCGGCCGAGCGGCGTTTGGCGGCGGTTCACGATGACGGATCGCGGCGGCTACATGGAGTCAATCGAGGAAATTCCAGAACCCCATGTGTTCACGGCGTATTTAAAGATAGGCGCGGAGACATACGCGGTGGACTTTGTAAAGCGCGCTCAAACGAGCCATTAGCCTCTTCGGGTTGCGCCGCCAACGTCACCTTATCCTGCCTGATGCCCGGGGGCGACGGAGACGGAATTCTTCCGCCGCGAGGAAATGCTGGACACAAGCGTCGGGCAGGCGAAAAAGGCCGATCCGCGAGAATTGTGTGGCGGCTTGCGCCAGCGCGTCGGATTCATTCCCCTCCGACTTCCGCCTTCAGTTTTTCCGATCCCCTGAAGGTGACAACCCTGCGGGCGGTGATCGGCGCCATGACTCCCGTCTTCGGATTGCGCCCAGGGCGCTCGCGCTTCTGGCAAACGGCGAAGTTGCCGAAACCGCGAAGCTTGACGTCGTCACCGGCGACAAGCGCGGAGACGATTTCTTCCAGGACGGCGTCAATCAGTTCCTTGGACTGACGGCGCGAAATGCGCGGACAAGCGGAATAGACCGCGCGCGCGATTTCCTGCTTGGTCAACGTCGCTCGCGACAGTTCTTCCGAAGCCGGCGGGGCGTCGGTGTTGGGTTTCGGCGCCGACGATTTCAAGCGCGTTTCATATCCCAGGCCTTCCGCTTCGCCGCCTGGTTCGTCGAAAATTTGCGTTGTGTAGCCTGTAACGTCGCTGCGATTGTGGAACAAGAAAGAGAGCTCCTTCACGGTGTGACCCGAACATATGCCTTGCCGTTCGTTTCTAGCAACTTCGCCGGCTTCCGCAAGACGACGCGGCGCCGCGCGCGGCGAGCCGGGCGCCCACAATTGAGGGGAGCCCTATTCGGTTCGGCTGCCGCCGCTATATGCTGATCCGACAGATCCGGCGAGGGGAACGCGCATGCATTACGGCCACGCTCAATATCTGCCGATAGCCCCTTCGTTTTTCGCGCTGCTCGCCGCCGCGCTCGGCATTTTGCTGATCCTCGTCCAGATCGGCGTGCTGCGTTACGCCTACATGCGGCTCGGCGTGAGTTCGGGCATGGCGTTCTTTTTGCTTTTCGGCTCGCTCCTTGGCAGCTACGTCAACATTCCCATCGCCAAGCTGGGCTCCGAGACCATGGTGACCGAGCGCGAGGTGACCTATTACGGCATGCGCTACATCGTGCCGGCGCTAACCAATACGCCCGGGGTCATCCTCGCCGTCAACGTCGGCGGCGCCGTGATCCCGACCCTGCTCTCGATCTATCTGCTATCGAAAAATGGGCTCTGGGGACGCGGCCTGATCGCGACCGCGATCATCGCCGCGATCTGCCACGCTCTCGCGCAGCCGATCCGCGGCGTCGGCATCGGCCTGCCGATCTTCGTCGCGCCCATGGCCGCGGCCATCGTCGCCGCGCTGATCTCCTGGCGCGACGCCGCGCCGCTGGCCTATGCCGGCGGCAGCCTTGGCGTGCTGATTGGCGCCGATCTGCTCAATCTCGGCCAGCTTCAGGGGCTCGGGACGCCCGTTCTTTCGATCGGCGGCGCCGGCACCTTCGACGGAATCTTCGTCACCGGCATGATGGCGGTGCTGCTCGCGGGGTTCACCGGCGGCGGACGGCAAAGGGACGAAATAGCGGCGTCTCGCCCACGACGACGCGCGTGGTGAAGCAAGAAGCCATGCGCTCCCCGTTATTGGTGGTCCGACGCATAGCCCTCGCAACTTTCGTCGAACTCATCGAGACCGGACTCGAGATGACTGGCGAGCAACGGAATGCCGAGAAGATAAGTGGACGTTGGGCCCACGCGTCGTTCACGAGCCTGCGCGACGGCGGCGTCCCATTCCTCCGCCGTGAAATCGCCGCGCCCAACCCATGTGAGCGCGACCAATTCGCATTGCTCGTCTTCGTCCATGGCGTCGATGAACGCGCCGACTTCCTGGCGGACGGTCGAATAGGCTTCCTCGGTCAGAACGCTGACGAATTTGTCGTCCGTGGCATTCGAAGCGTCGGCCGCGACTCCCTCATCCTCGGACTCGAGCTCGCGAGCCTTCAGGATCACGTAACAGACTTTTTCGGTGTTGATGTCGGGCATGGTTTTTGTCCTTGATATCGCCGAGCGACATGTATGAACGATTGCTCGCATGCGCGTCTGGCGGATGAGTCAGCTTATCCCATGATACACTGGCTTTCGCCGCCACGCGGCAAGACGTTGCGGCGATGCGGCTTGCGCGGGCGGTCAGCCCGCTAGCTTCCCTCCACAATGACGCCAGAGCCAACCATCTCCGCGACAGCTTCCTCCCCATGAGCGGGCGCAATCGCCCGGGTGGCGGACAGCCGAAGATGCGTCTCGAATCCCGCTTCGACCGCATCGAGCGCGGTGGCGCGCACGCAAACATCTTGGGCGAGTCCACAGATCAAGACACGCTTGACGCCGCGGCGTCGAAGTTCATTTGTCAATCCGGTCGCGTCGAAGGCGGAATATTGATCCTTGTCGACCGTTTGGCCCGTGGTGACTATGAGCGCATCGTCAGGCAATCGCAATGCGGCGTGAAATTTGGCGCCGTCGCTTCCTTGCACGCAATGCGCGGGCCAGATCCCCCCGAAAGCGTGAAAACTCGAATGATCCGGCGGATGCCAATCACGGGAAGCAATAACGAGCGCCTTGGCCTCGATCGCCTGCTTGATAAGATCGTTGATCGTCGGGATGATTTCGTCCGCGCCGGTAATAGACAAGCCGCCGCCTGAACAAAAGTCGCGCTGGACGTGGACGATCAGCAGAGCATCGCTGGCTCGAAGTCGCATGCGCGGAGCGGGCATGATAACATCCCTGAACTACGTTTGCTTAATCTTGTCCGATGGCCAGTCGTTTCAAGCGTCGCTTGCGCCGAACGGAGTCGCGGTGGTGAGGACGTTGCATGCGCGCGCGGGTGGGAATGACGATGAACTCAACCGCCGGCCGAGATGAAGGCGCGGACGCTCCGAGCGTTCCCGTTTCCACCGCCGACAAGGTATGCTTCTTGAGCGAACCGTCGGCCTATCCGCATTCGCCACAAGACGTAACGCTTGTGGAAACGCATATGTCGTTCGTATTTCTGGCGGGAGAGCGAGCATATAAGCTCAAGAAGCCGGTTCGCTTCCCGTTTTTGGATTTCTCGACCTTGCGCGCGCGGGAGATCAATTGTCGGGAAGAATTGCGTCTCAATCGCCGTCTGGCGGCGCAAGTGTATCTTGGAATAGTTCCCCTGACCCTTTCAGCGGGCAATAAATTGTCGCTCGATGGCGACGGCGCCATCGTCGACTGGCTCGTGGCGATGCGTCGCCTGCCCGCCGATCGGATGCTTGATCGGATGCTGATCGAGGGACGATTGGACGACGGGCTGATCGACGACCTGTGCGAGACGCTCGGCGACTTTTACCGTCGCGCGGAGCGCTCCGCGATTTCCCCCAGCGACTACGCCGCGCGTTTCTTTCGTGAGCAGATGGAAAACCGCCGCATCCTGACCCGCCGCGATTTCGCGCTCGATCATGGCCGCATTCCGCATCTTCTCGATCGTTTGGACGCGATCTTGACGATAAATCGACCTCTGCTCGAGGAGCGCGTTCGTCTGGGACATATCGTGGACGGCCACGGCGATCTTCGGCCCGAGCATATTTGCTTCGCCGATCCGATCGCCATCTTCGATTGTCTGGAATTCAGTAGCGAACTACGTCAAGTCGATCCCTTCGACGAACTCGCCTATCTCGGCATGGAAAGCGCTCAGCTTCGGGCTCCGGCGTTGGGTCCGCGAATTATCGCGAAGGTGGCGGACCGGCTCGGCGAATCCTCGCCTCATCAATTGGTCTCGCTTTACACCGCTTGGCGCGCCGTGCTGCGCGCCAGACTCGCGGTTGCCCATCTGCTCGATCCAGTTCCGCGGCGCCCGGAAAGGTGGGAGCCTTTGGCGAGCCGTTATCTCCACCTCGCCGAACAAGCGCTCGCGGCCGCGGATAGCTGAATTCGAAGAGCCGTCGTCTTCACTCGCCGTCTTTGGATGCGGGGCGCAGCCGATCAAGCACTGATTGCCGATATTCGGCGAGCTTTGAACTGATTTTGACTTCATATGGCGTGGCGGGTGGCGCGAGAGAGCGATGATCCAGAGGCAGAGCCTCGATCGCTCCTTTCGCGTATGAACGCATCGAATCGAGATCGTCCGCCTTGTCGTCGCAACGCCGACCGGACAACATAACTGGCGCCAGCAGCGGCGAGGCGGGAAGAGTCTCGTCATGACGGCCGATCACGTCGTAGACCGCTTCCTGGCCGCGATAATTTCGAAATATCTGTTTACGGCCGGGAAGGCTGGATTTGCCCGTAGACAATTTCATTCGCCCGACGCCAGCATATTCGACGAGCTTATAAGCGATGTCGAGCGCTGGAGCGTCGCTGGACACGGCCAAATCCGTGCCGACGCCAAATAGGTCAATCGGCGCGTTACAAGCGGTCAGGCGATCTATTTGATCTTCATCCAGGCCGCCGCTGGCGGCGATTTGGACATTGGTCAGTCCCGCGTCATCGAGCATTCTCCGGGACTCGCGAGCCAGTTGATCGAGGTCGCCCGAATCGAGGCGAATGGCGCGAACCTTGAAGCTAGGCCCGAGCGATCTGGACAGCGCGATAACCTTCGCGACGCCTGCAAGCGTATCATAGGTGTCGACCAACAAAGTGGTTCGCGGAAAGATGCGCGCGAAGGCGTCGAATGCTTTAGCCTCCGACGCGCAGGCCTCGACAAAGCTATGCGCCATGGTCCCCGATACAGGAATTCCGTAAGCTTTTCCCGCCGCCAAATTGGAGGTCGCGGCGACGCCGCCAATATAAAACGCTCTCGCTCCCTTTGTCGCCGCGTCAATTCCCTGTGCGCGCCGCGCGCCGAAATCCGCCACCGGGCGCCCACGCGCCGCCGTCACGATGCGCGCCGCCTTCGACGCCAGAATGGTCTGCAGTCCGATCTGGTTTAAAACCAGCGTCTCGATAAGCTGCGCTTGCGCGATCGGCGCCACGACTTCGAGGATCGGCTCATTGGCGAAAAAGGGCGTTCCCTCGGGCAACGCATAAATGTCGCCAGTGAAGCGAAACTCTCGAAGCCATTCCAGGAACGAGTCCGGGAAGTCGCCGAGCGAGCGCACGTAGCGAAGCTGGTCGTCATCGAACCGCAGCGATTCTATCTCTTTCAACGGATCGGCCAGGCCACAGGCAATCAGGAAATTACGCCGCGGCGGCAGCTTGCGAACGAACAGGCTGAACGCCGCCTCCTCCACCATGCCCAGTTCAAAATAGGCGCGGAGCATGGTCAGTTGGTATAAGTCCGCGAACAGCGCGTTGCTCGACATAATAGCCTCGGCCGCCCTATGGCCCATTTTCCAACAGCTCGACGATCGAGCCGCCAGAATGCAGACGACGGATTGCTTCCGCGAGAAGGCCGGCGACGCTGACAATGGCGAGCCGCCCCTTCATTTCCGTTGTATTCATGCCAAGCGGCAACGGCACGGTGTCGGAGATAAGAAGGCGGTCAAAAGGCGCATCCCGCAATATCGCCGCGGCGCCGCTTGAGAAAGCGCCATGAGTCGCGACAAGCCAAACCTTCTTGGCTCCGTGCTTGCGACAGGCGGCCGCCGTTCGCGCCATGGTGCCTCCCGTGCTGATCAAATCGTCGAGCACAATGGCGGCGCGGCCCTCGACGTCGCCCGCGAAAATCTCTCCCGTGACCTTTCCCATGCTCCGGTGCTTGTCCATGAAGCCTTTGGCGACCGGTCGTTCGAGCAGCTTTTCCATTCGGTCGCGGAACAGTTCCGCGCGCTTTTCGCCGCCGAGATCGGGCGAGACGACGGCGAGCGGCTCCTCGCCGATTTCCGCCGCGATATAACGCGCGAAGATCGCCTGCGCGTCGAGAGGCGCGGCGCCGCGACGAAAGGCGTTCTGAAACGCCGCGAGATTGTGAATGTCGATTACAACGATTCGATCGGTTCCGACCGCTTCGAACATTTGCGCGACATAACGCGTCGTCACCGGATCACGCGGCTTTGTCTGACGGTCCTTGCGCGCGTAGCAAAGATAGGGAACCACCGCCGTAACACGAGCGGCGCCGGCATCCTTGAGCGCTCCGATAAAGAACAGCAGGCGACAGAGCTTGTCCGAGCCCGTCCGGCTCTCCTCGCCATGCAACGCATAAACGACGTAGACGTCGCGATCGCGAACATTGACCAGTGGACGGGTCTTGTGTTCGCCGTCCTCGAACTCGCGCTCCTCATGGGGACTGAGTTCCGCATGGAGATGGCGAGCGACCTGTTGGCCCAGGGAACGGCTGGACCCTAGAGCGAAGATCGCCAAAACGTTGTCCGTCGAAGCTTCATGCGAATGAGCGAAGGTGCCGGTTTCAAACGGGCTTATCGACACGGCGCAGAGAATGGAATCGATCGCCTTCCCATTTTCCGACAAGGGCGCGGCCAGTATCTCGATCATCGCCCGGTCGCGCCCCTCCTCGACGAGCGTGTATTGCGCGAGCACCGGCTGGCCGCAGCGCCGCGCTTCATCGAACAGGCGACGCAGACGAACGGCATGACGCCTGTTTTTGGCCGCGCGCAGACGACCCTTGCCTTCACATGGCCCAAGAAGCGTGGCGCTGGCTTTCGCCCCATCGACCAGAATGTAGTCGCGTTCGCCTTCCACCACCCGGTGAACGAAGATTCTCTCAGCCGCCTCGCTCGCTTCCGGGAAACTTACGGCGGACCGTGAGGGCGCGACCGTCCCGCGACCCGCCAACTTCCATTGCTCCAAGACCGCTTTCAAAACCTTTTGGGTCGGCGTCGGCGAAAAATCCAAGCGCTCGAAAAGACGTTTCAGCGGCGGCGCCGTCAAAGCCATGGTTGTCATAATTCACCTATTCCACAGTCTCGCGTCCCGACCGGGAAAACCGGTGGACATTTTCAGATATGGCGGTTCGACCGCGTTGTCACAGTAGGACAAAGGATCGCATCTGGCGTTTATCCGTCCTCCGATCCTTGCCCATTTCGAGGAACATATGCGCTGAACCAATTGATCGACGCCTCGACCATCGCCTCCAGCGTCCCGGGCTCCTCGAAAAGATGCGTCGCTCCGGGCACGACATCGAGGCGTTTTTCGCATTGCAGCAAACGCAGCGCGTGGCGATTAAGATCGAGAACGTCATGGTCCAGCCCTCCGACAATCAGCAGCGTCGCCGCCTTGACGTGAGCAAGAGCCTCTCCGGCGAGGTCGGGGCGGCCTCCGCGCGAGACGACAGCTCTGACCGGTCCTGGTTCGTCCGCCGCGGCGACGAGCGCCGCGGCGGCGCCCGTGCTGGCCCCGAACAGGCCAATCGGAAGTCGCTGGACGTAACTTGATGTCGACGCCCAGCCAACGGCTTCGCCCACGCGCGAACTGAGCAAGGGGATATCGAAGACGTTGCGCCGGTCTTGTTCTTCACCTGTCGTGAGGAGATCGAACAACAAGGTCGCGAAGCCGCGGTTGGACAGTCGCCGCGCCACGAGCGAATTGCGCGGGCTGAAACGGGAGGAGCCGCTGCCGTGCGCGAAGATGATCAGCCCCATCGGCCGCCGCGGGAGGCGCAAAATTCCTTCGAGCCCGCGCGGCTCGATCAGAACGTCGATCGTTTCCGAATTTTCTCCCATGGCGCGACCCCATGTGACGAGCCGGTCGATCTTGCGGTCGATTCGAAATGGTTCGACGGAGGACCGATAGCTTGCTCACCCGAGCAATATAACGCACGCGGCGGATTTTTCTTCAGGAAAATCGGCGAGGCGCCGCAGGGCTGGCGCTTGAGCAGGGGCATGGATTTCTTACATGTGTAGGGGGTCGGGGAATCTATTTCTGGCGTAATGGTCTTTCGGGCAAGAGACTCTACGGTGTGTCCAATTTGTCGCGACGCTTGCCGCTTGAGGGGCCGCTTTCGCGGCGCATGCTTGCGCTGTGGGGAAGCTTTTGAACTGCGCGGTCGAGATGCTTCTGGCCAAAATCGTGGAGGAAACAATGCCGTTTCATGATCGAGCAGAAGCGGGGCGTCGACTTGCCAAGGCGTTGAAGCGCTATGAAGACAGCGAGGCGGTTGTGCTCGCCCTTGCGCGTGGCGGCGCGCCCGTGGCCGCCGTTATCGCGACAGCGCTGCATGCGCCGCTGGACCTCGTCTTGGTGCGCAAGATCGGCGTTCCGTTTCAGCCGGAGCTGGCGATGGGCGCCATGGCCGATGCCGGTAAAACCATCATCGTGCGCAACGAGGACGTTATCGCCGCCACGGGCGTCAGCGAGGCGGAGTTCAACATCGTTTGCGACAGGGAGTCGCGAGAGATCGAACGACGGCGGGGACTCTACTTCGGCGGTCGCGAACGTCCCGAGGTGAGCGGGCGCGTGGCGATCGTGGTCGACGACGGGATCGCCACCGGAGCGACGACCCGCGCGGCGTTGCGGGCCGTCCGAGCGCGCGGCCCGAAAAAACTTGTCCTCGCGGTTCCGGTCGCGCCGACCGAAACGCTCGACGCCATGCAGGGCGAGGCCGACGAGGTTGTTTGCCTGGAGGCTTATGAGATGTTCGGGGCCATCGGATATTTTTACTCGGATTTTCGCCAGGTCAGCGACGAGGAGGTGATAGATATTCTGAATGCTGCGGAAGGCCTCGTGAACAGGCGATGATTGTTTGGCGACTTCGAGGGATTCATGCGAATCGGCGTGCCCAAGGAAATCAAGGACAATGAATATCGAGTTGGTCTCGTGCCTTCCTCGGCGGCCGAACTCGTTCAACACGGTCACGAGGTCATTGTCGAAACCGGCGCGGGGACCGGCGCGGGGATAGACGACGCCGCTTATCGCGACGCCGGCGCGACGCTCCGCGACGGACCGGAACTGATTTTCGAGACCGCGGAACTTATCGTCAAGGTCAAGGAACCGCAGCCAGTGGAGCGGTCAAGGCTTCGGCCAGGCCAAGTCCTTTTCGCCTATTTTCATTTGGCGCCGGACGCGCGACAGACGCAAGATCTCATGCGGTCAGGAGCGCATTGCATCGCCTATGAAACCGTAACCTCCGCGACTGGCGGTCTTCCATTGTTGACGCCGATGTCGGAGGTCGCGGGCCGGCTCGCGCCGCAAGTCGGCGCTCACTGTCTGGAGAGGCCGACGGGAGGACGCGGCGTCCTGCTTGCCGGCGTGCCGGGTGTTCCAGCGGCCGAGGTCGTCATTCTGGGCGGCGGCGTCGTGGGAACGCACGCCGCGACGATCGCGCTCGGCATGGGCGCCAATGTCATCGTGGCGGACCGCGATCCGGAGGCGTTGCGCAAGATTGATCTGCGGTTCGGGAGTTCGGTGCGCACTATTTTTTCCACCGGCGCCGTCATCGCCGAGCTGGTGAAGCGCGCCGATCTTTTGATCGGAGCGGTTCTCGTGCCCGGCGCGAAGGCTCCAAAGATCATAACGCGCGAGATGCTCGGCCTCATGAAGCCGGGGAGCGTTATCGTCGACGTGGCGATAGACCAGGGCGGCTGCTGCGAGAGTTCGAAGCCGACGAAACATTCCGATCCGACATATGTCGTCGATGGAATCGTGCATTATTGCGTGACCAACATCCCCGGCGCCGTCCCGCGGACATCGACATTCGCGCTTAATAACGCCACTCTCCCGTTTGTTCTGGCGATCGCGGATAAAGGCTGGCGCGAGGCGCTGCGAAGCGACGCGCATTTGCGCGCGGGATTGAATATCTCGGATGGCAAGATCACATATCCGCCAGTTGGCAACGCGCATGGCCTTCCGGTCACGCGGGTCGAGGAAGTATTGGCGCTTTGAAGGGTGCGCCGGCGTTCAAGCGGTTCGCTGTCGTCGGAGAACAATTGAACAGGAGGCAAGTCATGCGACTGATTTCGACCGCCTTTTCGAATGGCGCACCCATTCCGCGCCGATTCACTTGCGATGGCGAAGACGTTTCGCCGGCGTTGCAATGGTCCGGCGCGCCGGAGCAAACCTTGAGTTTCGTGTTGCTGTGCGACGATCCCGACGCGCCGGCGGGCGTCTGGCGGCATTGGGCCGTTTATGACATTCCCGGCGACCAAGCGGGACTTGCGGAAGGCGCGGGACAGCCAGGCGCCGGACAAGACTTCAAGCAAGCGCGCAATGATTTCGATCGATTGGATTACGGCGGACCGTGCCCACCGCATCGGCATGGCGTCCATCACTATCATTTTCGCTTGTTTGCGCTCTCTCAAGCCCGATTGCCCTTGGGGCGCGAAGGCCCGTCTTGCGAGCAAGTGGAGCGAGAGGCCCGCAAATATGCGATCGCCGAGGCGTTATTGATCGGCGTCTATGAACGTTAGTCAGGCGGACGGGCCACGCCTTTATGTCGTCGCGAGACGTCGCGCGAACTCAATGACGGCTGAAGACCCCCTTCACGCCGTCTCCGTTCCAGCGCCAGAGGTCGTGGTCGCGCCGTGATCGCGACATTCGATCACGGCGGCCCGTATCGCGGCAAGATCGTCGTCGACGAAGGTTTCCTTGTCGAGCAGACGTTGCGCCGATTCTTGATGTACTCTCGCGCAGCTCCGCAATATATCGCAAGCGCGATTGAAGGCCTGTTCGATCAGATTGCGAATGGCGTTGTCGATTTTCGCGTTGGTCTCGTCGCTGGCTTCCGACTGACGCTGGCCTAGTTCCGATAAATCGAGATAGCGAGGGCGCTCCGAGACTAACGAAGCTTGCCCGATTTCAGGCTCCATGCCGTATCGCGTGACCATGGCCCGCGCCATTTCCGTCGCTCTTTGAAGATCGTCGGCGGCGCCCGTGGTCGCCTCCGCGAAGATCACCATCTCCGCTGCCCGCCCGCCAAGCAACACGGTCATGCGGTTGAGCAGTTCCGTGCGCGTCATCAAATAGCGGTCTTCGGTCGGCATTTGCATCGTATAGCCCAAGGCGCCAATTCCCCGGGGAATAATCGACACTTTTTTGATCGAATCGGTATCCGGCAAAGCCATGGCGACGATCGCATGTCCCATCTCGTGAAACGCGACTATGCGGCGCTCGCGCGGATTGAGAAGACGATTGCGCTTCTCAGGGCCGGCGATGACGCGCTCGATCGCGGCGGTGAAATCCTCGAGCGAAACCGATTGCGCCCGGCGGCGCGTCGCCAGGACAGCCGCTTCATTGACGAGATTGGCGAGATCGGCGCCCGTGAAGCCCGGCGTCAGCGCCGCGATCGCGGCGGGATCGACGTCCGTGGCGAGTTTGATCTTCTTCAAATGCACCTGGAGGATGCCGACGCGGCCGATCTTGTCGGGCCGATCGACCGAAACCTGGCGGTCGAACCGCCCCGCTCGCAGAAGCGCCGGATCCAGCACCTCGGGGCGGTTTGTCGCCGCGAGCAGCACGACGCCGATCGTCGGGTCAAAGCCGTCGAGTTCGCTCAACAGCTGGTTGAGGGTCTGCTCCTTTTCGTCATGCCCGCCGCTCAGCCCGGAAATGCCGCGCGCGCGCCCCAGCGCATCGAGTTCGTCAATGAAAATGATGCAAGGCGCGTTGGCGCGGGCCTGGGTGAAGAGGTCGCGGACGCGCGCGGCGCCGACGCCGACGAACATTTCGACGAATTCCGAACCATTGATCGAAAAGAACGGCACGCCGGCTTCGCCCGCGACCGCGCGGGCAAGCAGCGTCTTTCCGGTTCCGGGTGGGCCGACGAGGAGAATGCCCTTTGGGATGCGCGCGCCGAGGCGCCCATGGGTCGTCGGATCCTTGAGGAAAGCCACGATTTCTTGCAGCTCTTCCTTGGGCTCGTCGACGCCGGCGACATCCGCGAAGCCGATCTTGATGTCCTTCTCGACAAACACCTTGGCCTTGCTCTGCCCAACCGACATGATCGAGCCAAGGCCTTGCCCCATCCGTCGCGTCAAAAGGCTCCAGACGAAAAAGAAAAGCGCGACCGGCACGACCCAGGAAAGCAGCGTGGAAACCCAGGTGTTTTCGACAACGCCGGAATATTTGACTTTGGCCGCCTCCAACTCCTCGGCGATGTTGGGATCGACGCGCACCGCCAGTAATTCCTTTCGTCCGTCCGGCAATGGCTTTTTCAGCGTCGCCCGGACGACATGCTCGCCGACCTCGACATCGGCGATGTTATTGTCTCGGAGGAGGCTCTCGAATTCGCTGTAGGGCACGACCTCCGCATCCCGGTATATCGACCAGAACTGCTGCAACAGAAGGATTGCGATCAGCGCGAAGAGCACATAACCGATGTCGAAATGCCAAGGTCGCTCAGATGTCGGCTTTTCCATGATCGACGCCTCATTCCGGGATATATGTTTGATGTGCCGCCGACGAAACCCTATATAGCCATCTCTTTTCGCGACAGTAGCTGAAGCGGCTCCGCGCGCAACGCGGAAAATGCGCCTATTGTCCCACCGCCCCGAGCCGGCGCGANNCCTGGCATATGATGGTCGAGTTCGAACCGCCGCTGGTCGCCTGCGTCGTCAGTCCAGCGGACTACAGTTACGCCGCCTTACGGGCGACCAAGGAATGCGTGATCGCCATCCCGGCGGTGGAGATGGCGTCCAAAGTTGTTGAAGTCGGCAATTGTTCAGGCCGTGATGTCGAAAAGTTCGAACTGTTCCATTTGACGCAAATCACGGCGGAACGGGTTAAGCCGCCGCTGATCGAAGAGTGTTTCGCAAATCTCGAATGCAAAGTGGTGGACACGCGCCTCGTGGACAAGTTCGGGCTATTTATTCTGGAGGTGGTGAAATCGTGGATTGACCCAACTCAAAACAATCCCAAAACTATTCACCATCGGGGCTTCGGCGAATTCGTCGTCGACGGCGAAACGATCACACTGGAGTCCAAGATGCCCNNGAGACGATGCGCCAAACGCCTTCAGGCGCGACGCGCTCAAACGAAAGCGAATCGTGGGTGGCGGCTGGCTTGGCGAAAAAGTCGGATATCCGAGGCCGCTTATTCGCCATGAGGGCCGAGGAGAGAAGCCGATGGGCGAACCGGTCGGGAATTGCGCGCCTCGGTGGGAATGGCGCACCTTCGGCGCCCGACTGCCGGAAATCGAAGCCAAGCTCGGCCCGACCAGGCGGATCGCCGCTCGGCAAAGTGACGAAATCTATTTGTTGAACTCCACCACGCCACATAGCGCGAAAATTCGCGGCGGCGTGCTTGAGATCAAGCGATTATTGCAGGTCGACTCCAGCGGGCTCGAGCAGTGGACTCCCGCGTTCAAGGAACGTTTTCCCCTTTCGGCGGCCATGTTGCGATCCGCCTTCGCCGCGCTCGATCTTCGACCCATCACGACACGGCAAGTACTTTATGATTTGGAAGAGTTTTTGGCGGAGGCGGCCTCAAACGACGAGCCGATGCGGGCCGTTGAGGTGAAGAAGACGCGTCACCAGTTCATGTATCGCGACTGCGCCGCTGAATTTGATCGCGTGCATATCGGTCCGGTCGCGCGGGAGAGCTTCTGTATCGAAAGTGAAGACCCATCGAAGGTTATCGCCGCCGTCCACGAGATGGGGCTCGATCCTCACGCCAATATTAATTTCCCCAAGGGCATTGAACGAGCCTTGGCGCTCTCGACGCGGGCTGGCTAGGCCCGCGCCGCCGGCGATGCGAGATCTCGAGGGCCATTATCCGCGGGATGTTCGGCAAGCCTTTTTTAGGGTTGGCGGCGGTGGGGTAAATTGTAGCGCGCCAATTGTTTTCTCGTCGGCGACCCATAGGTCATTTAGCGTGCGGCAGGCCGTCGCCGTCGCGGCTATCCTGGACGGATCATCCGGTCATACAGGCGATAATTCGGTCAGTTAAAGTTGGTTTGTGAATGAACTCACGTTGTCCAAAGTGACTTCCAACATCACGAGGGAGTGCGCCCATGAAAATACCAGGCTTGTGGCCCGGCAATCAGGATCTGATATCCGACCTAAACATCAAGAAGCCCGTTGAAATCGCGAAAAGCGCCAAGACCATAGAGATCAAGCCCGGAGCGCCGCCGAAAGCGCCGGAATAAAGTCCATCCCTTGCCGGGAACAATGGGCCGGCGCGCCCGAGGCGCCGCCGGCCCGGATACGACAGGATACGACAGGAATGAAGCCGGGGATTGCACGCCGGCGATTTCATCGCGATCACGGTTGATATCGAGGCCGCGGGGAAGCAAGGCCGAATGCGAGTCCCTATGAGATTAAGGAACATCCCATGCAGACGCCGCTTGATATCTCCTTCCAGAACTCCGAGCCGTCGGAGGAAATTCGCTCCGAGGTCGAGCGGCACGCCAAGCATCTGGAGAAATTTCATGATCGGATCACGAGCTGCAATGTGACCGTCGTCGCGCCACAATCGCGGCATCAGAAAGGCGGCCTGTTCAAGATCGATATCCGCATCGCCATGCCGTCGCACAAGGACATCATCGTGACCAGGACTCACGGCGACGCGGCGGCGCACGAGCATGTCGCGGTCGCCATCAAGGACGCCTTCAGCGCGGCGCAGCGTCAAATTGAGGACGCCGTTCGCGAAATGCGCGGTCAAATAAAGCCGCATGAAGTGGAAGATCACGGTCACGTGGCGAAATTTCTCGCAGGCGAGGATCATGGGTTCATCGAAACCGCCGATGGCCGCGAGGTCTTTTTTCACCGCAACAGCGTTCTCGATGACGCCTTCGACCATCTGACTGTCGGCTCCGAAGTCCGATTCGTCGAGGAGATGGGAGAAAAAGGGCCGCAGGCGAGCACTGTGCGCGTCATCGGCAAGCACCATCTTCAATAATTGAGACAGACGTCCCGAGCCTGTGACTGAAATCCGGNNTCACCGGCGCCGCGCTCAGGGAGCCGATGAAACCGCGGCGTTTCTCAACCACTCATGGCGCGGTCGGGCGCTCGTCGCACAATCGCACGCCATTGCGAACGCTTGGGCAACGCTCCGCGGAGGAATGGTCCAAGACGCCGCCGAACCTGGCACCGCAAGTTGAAGAGCCTTCTCGCACAAGCTCCTTGGCGCATTCGAGCGCCCGCTCGGGATAAGTTCTTAGCGCCGGCAGACTTATGTAATTTCGAAAAGATTCCGCCCACTGAAATTCGNNCGAAGGGCGTGGAATCCTTCTCATGTTCGCCACTTCGACGGACCCGCGCGGCGAGCCCGCGGAATGGATCGTCGGTCAATTCGCTCAAAGCCTTTGGCATCTCCGCGAAGTCGCGACGTCGGCCCAGCGCGTCATATGAATAGATTAACCGGCGCGAGTTCATGACCCGCCAAAATTCGGTCTCGTCAAGATGCGACATATTTTCAATGAGGGAGAGCCATACGGCGCCGACTCCCTCTTCCAATAGAGCGCGACCAAGGTGGTGACCATCCACGATGTAGTAGTATGAACTCGGTCCTTGCACCGCCGGAAAGTGATGTTCGAAGATGAAGCGACAATTCTCCTCGTCGGCGCGCTCGACCCATTGCCGTCGCTTGAAAGCGACCTCATCATACCCAACGGTCACTTGTGTCGGGCGCAATTCACTCAGTTTCGCTTCAACCAATCGCTCTTCGGCCGCGCGCACGTCTTTTCATCCACGCCTCCCGCGGCAGTTCGCGGGATCCAACATCGCGATTAAGCTACTATGACTTGCTGTCTAGCGGTCGTCGAATTCGATGCGACAAATTGCCCGCGCGATATTGGGAGCTGGCGACACCAAACGCCGCCTCGGCGTTCAGCCCGGTCGAAGGTCGCTACCCAACCCAACGGATTTCCGGATCCTTTCGGGGAACCGCCGGTGGGGTGGCGTTTGGAACGCCGACGATGATCGGCGCGACGACAACATGGGAAACCGGAACGCCGAGCGTCTCCTTGCCGTTCGGCGTATCGAGCCAAGGTTGCGCCAATCCAATCCAACAAGAACCAAGCCCCATGCCGTAAGCCGCGAGCATGAGATTCTCCGCCGCCAGAGCACAATCCTCGGCTATCCACGGACCTCGCTCAATCGCCGAAATCACGATCAAAACGGGGGCGTGGTAAAATACATGGAAATCCGGGTTGGCTAGGCTCTCGTAAAGATGCGCCGGCAGAGCCGCCGGTCTGATGTTCAGCATATGAGCCTTGGCGTCATGCGACATTCGATCAAGCAGACGCGGGTCTCGAACAACCGAGAAGGACCACGGCTGTTGATTGACCGCGCTTGGCGCGTGGATCGCCGCCTCAATCAAGCGCGCGACCGTTTCCCGGGGTAAAGGATCCGTTCGATAATCCCGAACGGAGCGACGTTCGAAAATTGCATCCATGAGTTCCATGTTCGGATCCCGTCCCTGAAAGGCAATGACCGGGANNCGAGACTGACTCCGCCTGGACTTTGCCGCAAGTGCGATCTCTTCCATCGCCGTCCAACCGAACCGGGCGCGGCGTCGCGTGAGCGATGGCGCCCTCGCATTCGAATTGCGCCCGCGCGCCGTTAACGGATCGGACACGCATTCCCCGCCCGAATCGCGCGACCCTGATT
>PLAI01000006.1 GCA_003134075.1 Methylocystaceae bacterium
GTCCATTTGGAGGCCTCGGAGGCCTTCGAATTAACGGCATAACATATTGTTATTTAATCGACTATACGATGACGAGAAATATTTATACCAACAAAGATACCAACAGATTTTTTTGGTGCTTGGGGGTTGGCGGTTGGACGCCTCGCTCGCGAAAAGCATACGCGACGATCCGTCGCTCATCAATCCAGCCTGCGCACTGCGGTTTCTTCGCTTAGGCGTCTCCCATTGCCCGCAAGATCGCTTCGCAAGCCTCGCGCGCTTCCCGGCCGGCGAGACCGACGCCGCGCCAGAAGAATCAGGTGATCAAGCGTGGGAAAAAGTGCATGCGTTGGTTGAGGCGCAAGCCGCCGGCAAATGAGCAAAAGCGGCCCAGCGAAAACCGCTTGCGCCGCCCCAGGTCGCGGCGACCAAGCGTTAGATTTTGATCACTAGCAAAGAGAGAAGAATATGCCTAATCCGTGGGAGCCACCCCTATTCCCAGATCATGGCGACAATGACAATAAAACTCTGTTCGAATCAATCGGCAGGGCGTTGACCGCTTGGGAAGATTTAGAGTCGTTTCTGTCCCATCTATACGCAGGACTGTCCGAACAATCTCTCTATAACCAAGAGGCAATTTATAGATATGGCTCTTTCTGCAATGTATCTATCCGAGCCCGCGACCTTCGTGCCTCCGGAGAGGCATATTTCATAAAATATCCCAACCAACATCTAGAGGGTGAGCTTTGCTGGATAATCAAAAGCTTCTCAGGATGGTCACAAAGAAGGAACGATGTTGCTCACGGCGTCGTTAGGTTAATTGATATAGCCAAATACCCTCGAATATCTCTTATGGGGGCGTCTACAAGCTGGTGCCTTGTGCCTCCACATTTCAAAGAAGAAAAGCATTTTGCCACGAATACACCAGCCCGTATTTTGACTTCCGTAGAAATCAACAGGTTTTCTGATGCTTTTTGGTCACTTCTTCGCCGCGTTTTTGCTCTTTCTCAAGCTGTTGAACTTCCAATTTACGCATCGCAGCGAAAACTCGTCGTGCCGCCCTTATTGCTTGGCTGAGGCCAAGATCATTAGTTAAGTTGCGGAGGACAGGCCTTCCCACCGTAGCCATCTCCAGCGAGATGCGCGTCGCCGGCAGGCCGCCAATGAAGAGCGGCCAATCGTCGTCTGCGGTCTCAACCGCGCCATCGATCTGCGTGAAGGCCGTGCGCCGCCACTTGAAGGCGGTAGGGCTGGAGCGCGACTCAAGCATTTTGCATCCGCTCGATAAGAGCCGGATCGTCGTCGCCAGCGCCGGCCTTGTTCCCGCGCGTCGAGACGATCCATTCTTGCAAGGCGTCGTCCGGCAACGGGGCTGAGCGCAAGGCCACTAGTGGTGGAAATCTAACACTTGATATCCGCGAAATGGAATATCGCGAACGGTCGCCGTTGGACCGGTTTTGACCGTGGCTGAGGTTTCCGGCTCTTTCTATGTTGCATGGCCTTTGAACGAGACAGTGTGTCTTTTGTGCAACAGGACAAAAACCTTTGCGGCGGGGGATTGTAGGCGCGCGCGCTGAAAGCTAGCTTGTTTCAGCACCCGAGAGAAAGGGGCTGAACGCCGGCGCAGTAAGGCCCTGACGGGGCCGAGCAGAGGAGCAATGAGATGGCTAAGATCGTCACGACCCTTGCGTATTTTGTCGCCCTCACGGCGCCCGTATTCGCTGGCGGCCCCACTCCTCTTCCTGCCCCGGAGATCGGGACCAGCGTGCTGGGATTTGCGCTCGCCTCCGGCGTCGCCTACCTCCTCAACCGCCGCGCGGGCAAATAAATAAAAAAGGATTGAAAATCCCTTAACCGCACGCGGAGCGCAGTCGCGGGAGCGCTCGGTGCTCGGTGCTCGGATTGTGAAAGCTCAGGAGAAACGCGTATGAACAAAATCATCACCAGTCTGGCTTTTTTCGCTGCGTTGACGGTGCCCGCGCTGGCGGCCCCATCGGTGGCCGCCCCGGAGATCGGGACCAGCGTGCTGGGATTTGCGCTCGCCTCCGGCGTCGCCTACCTCCTCAACCGCCGCGCGAGCAAATAATCCCTCTCGGCAGTTTCTCGGCGGAGGCGTCTTGACGAGCGCGAGCCCATCGCAACCGGCGTTCCGCTCTTGGACGCAACTCGGGGCGCGGCTTAGAGAGGCGATCGGCAATCCTTCCGATCGCCTCCTGCTGACCGCTTTATTTCTATCGATATTTTGCCTCGACTATTTGCCCCGAGCGTTTTCCACGTCGGGCTCTTTCCCCGTCGCCGAATTCATCGGATTTGTCGCCATCGCCGTCGTGCTTCGTCGCTTCGGAGCCGAGACGCTGCTGATGCGATGGGATTTTCGTGCGATCGCCGCTGCGAGCGTCGCCGTCATTCATCCCTGGCGACATATGAGCGGGCTCGCGCTGACCGGCCTAGGGCTGCTGTTTTGCGCTCGGCGTGACAATCGCCTGGCGTCGCTTGGACAACTCAGTCTCGCCCTCGCTTGCGTCGACATCTGGGGTCAGATGGCGCTAGCCGCCATTGAGGCCAAGCTCTTGCCAATTGAGACGGCGCTCGCCTATTTGCCCTTATCCTATCTCGACTCGTTCACGCTTCATGGCAATACGATATCGCATCCTGACGGGCACAGTGTTATCGTCGAAGGTGGCTGCTCGGCCTTCAGTAATCTGGTCATAGCCGCGCTATTGTGGCTATCCTTCATGAAGATCAGGAATTTGCAATTCCGGTCGCGCCACTTCGGCGTATTGGCAGCGGGCCTCCTTGCGATCGTCATCGTCAATGCGGTCCGGATCGATTTGTGCGCTTGGTCGCCGGACTATTTTCAGTTTTGGCACGAGGGTCCCGGAGTCGGGATACTTTCCTGGATCATGCTGATACTTAGTTTAGTGATCTTCTATTTGGGGCTTGCCGGCGACGGCGAACAGGCGGCGGAATGAGGGCGAGGCGCGCATTCTTGTTCTGGTTGATCGTGTTTGGATGCGTCCTCGGGCTCCTCACGAGATTTGCGGCTTCGCGCGCCTCGCCGCAGCGCGAACCGCGGCTCGACTTCCTGGAGCGCGCCGACATCTCGGGCAAGTCCGTCGGATCTTTCGACGTTGACGGGCCGGTAAGAGAGGAGCGATTCACGCTACGCCTACGGTCGCCGCGATGCGAGGGACCGATCGTTGTTGCGGCTGGACATGTCGAAAGGGCCTCGCCGGAGGAGACCAACGCTTCCCGCTTTCCCGCGACCGCCTGGCGAACCGTCTACGTCTATGATGGCCACGCTTACGACAGTTTCTCCCGGCTTTCAGCCTATCTCCACTTTGTCGCAAGGCGCCTTCTGGCTCAGCTGACTCTATCGCCGCTCGACCTCTCGGACTTGGTTGTCTTCACTTTCCATGCGCCCAAAAATTGCCCGCTAGACGGCGCTTCCGTCGTCGCTGCATCGAAAGCGCTGATCGCCCTGGCTCCGTCGCCAGCGAACTGATCGGCGTTCGGAGCACGCAAAGAGAGGTCCCGGAGAGCGCTTCGGCGCCCCAGACTTGCGTGCACAATGCGACTTCTTGTCGGCCTCGCGGCGCGCCAAGGTCAGAAATAACGCCTTCGCAAGCACAGAGAATCCGCGTTCACACAGCAAGGCTCGATCTCGGTGGCGGCTTGTTCTTGGCCCGACGCAATGTCGGCTCCTGGCGCCTTGCTGACCACGGACTCTTCCCCGCTCAAAGCCAAAAGAAGGGTTCTGTGTGTCAGATTTCAACCGCTAGCTGGCGCGCCGAAACGGTCAAACGGGCGTGGCCACGTCGACGCCAGCAACGCGACCAGCGGCAATGCTCGTTTCATTTCGTGCCGGCTTTCGGCTTGAGGGGTTCGATTTGCTTCACTTCCGATTTTGCGGCGGCTTCGGCTCCGGCGTTCGCTCCTTCGCCCTTGCATAGATCGTGGCGAGACAAGTTGGCCGGCGCACCGTGTCAGGCGGTCTTCGGCCAGCGTTCCGCGATCAAGTGGTGCAGGCTTGCGTCGTCGAGCCGGGCAAACTCCCCGCCGATCCATTGTCCCGCCTCCCGCAGGGCTTCCAGGCACGCGCTCTCGGCGGCGTAAGCATCGAGCGGCGTCCCGAACCGCCGCTGGCACGATAGCACCCAGCCGATCGCCGCGCCCGGTGGAAAGCCGGCGTTCAGTTCCGCGAGCCGGCGCAAGGGCGCGTTGGAGATGCCGACCTTGATCAAGGCCTCGTCGGCCGCCAGCGTCGGGAAGAACACCTCGCAATCGCCTTCCAGTCGCATCAAGTAGAGCGTCGTCTCGCGCTCACGAATCTCGAACGCCCGCTCGCCCGGTGAGGGTGCTGGGCCTCTCCGAAAAACTTTCGCCGGAGCGGGCGCTTCGCTGGGCGCGCGGCCTGGGGCATTTCCCCTTTGTTAAGAATCGGATTTCCTGATTCACTCGGCCCTTCGTTTGAGAAGGGGATCCGCATGGGTAACGTCACATCGATGGATTTGCGCAGCAGGATCGTTCAGGCGGTTGAGGTCGAGGGCATGTCCCGCCGCGGTGCGGCGGAACGCTTCATGGTCTGCCCCTCGACCGCGATCAAGCTGCTAAAGCGCGCGTATCGCCTCTTGCGTCTTGCGGCCCTCCGCCTCCTCCCGTGCGATGGCGGCTTTGTCTTTCAGCTTTTTCGAGACCGCGAGGTTTGCAAAGGCGCTCTGATCGTCGAGCTTGGCGATCCGCTCTTTGCTCGCTTCCAAATTCAAGCGCAACGGACGTTCCACCGTCACTTTGAGAAAGCCAAACTCGCGGTTTTCAAAGACGCGCGAAACCACGCGGCTTTCCAGCTGGCTATCGACGATGACTTGCGCCGTCTCGCCGTCGCGGTTGGCACCATAGAGACGGGTTAACACGTTGATTTGCTCGTCGGTGATTTCGTTGCGCTTGTTGTTGAGGCTCTTTTTCATCCTTTGGAAAAAGCGCGTTCCGTCGATCAGCTGCACCTTGCCGCGTCGCTCCGCCGCCTTGCGGTTGGTGACGAGCCAGACATAGGTGAAAATGCCGGTGTTATAGAATAGCTGGTCCGGCAGCGCGACGATGGCGTCAAGCCAGTCATTCTCGACGATCCAACGGCGGATGTTCGAGGGGCCGGAGCCCGCGTCGCCCGAAAAAAGCGGCGAGCCGTTAAAGACGATGGCGATCCTAGACCCTTCGCCGCCATCCTCCGGCGCGGGGTGCATCTTGGAAATCATGTGCTGAAGGAATAGCAGCGAGCCGTCGTTGATCGCCGGAAGCCCCGCGCCAAAGCGCCCTTTGAACCCAAGCTTCAAGTGTTCGCCTTCGACGATATTCTTCTGGTCCTTCCACTCGACGCCGAAGGGCGGATTGGCCAGCATGTAATGAAATTGCTTGCCTTCGAAGCCGTCCTTGGTTTTGCCGTCGCCCAGGGTGTCCCCCTTGACGATGTTGTCTGTCTCCTCGTCCTTGATCAGCATGTCCGAACAGCAAATCGCCCAGGACTCATCATTATATTCCTGCCCGTAAAGGGCGAGGTTGGCGCTGCGATTCTGGTCGAGGATGAACTCTTCCGAGACCGAGAGCATGCCGCCGGTGCCGCAAGTGGGGTCATAGATCGTGCGGAAAATGCCGGGAGTGTATACGTCCGCTTCCCCGGTGTAGACGAGGTTCGCCATGAGGCGGATTACCTCGCGCGGGGTGAAATGGTCCCCCGCTTCCTCATTCGCCTGCTCGTTGAATTTCATGACGAGATGTTCGAACAGATAGCCCATCTGGAGGTTGTCCACCCGATCCGGGTGCAAGTTGATGTCGGCCATCGCCTTGATGATGGCGAACAGACGGTTGCTGCTGTCCAGCTTTTCAATCTGGTCGTTGAAATTGAAGCGGTCGAAAATGTCGCGCGCTGTCTTCGAGAAGCCGTTGATAAAGGCGACGAGGTTGGGGGCGATGTTCTCGGAATCGCCCAGCAGGCGTTGGAAAGTGAATGGGCTGGTGTTGAACAGCGGCTGCTTGCGCGTCGGGTCCGCCGCGCGGGAAAGCATCCGCTCCATCGCGTCTCGCGGCATATTCTGAGCTTCAAGCTTCTTATACTGCGCCAGCACGGCATCCTTTGTCGGCTCCAACACGCAGTCGAGCCGCCGCAACACCACCAGCGGCAGCATCACGAGGCGGTATTGCGGGGGGCGGTAGGGGCCGCGAAGGCGATTGGCAATTTCCCAGATTGCGCTGGTAAGCTGCTGGTGATGTTGGACGTTCATCGAAGGTTCCTGGTCGGCGATCCATCCGAATGCCCGCCGAATGATTTATGCTGCTCTAAAATAGCCGGAAACGCCTGACTACAAATCGGACACACCACAGGGTGTCGATTTCCGCCGAGATTTGACCCGGGATTTCCATTGAGAACTGACCCGGGTTGAAGATGGCTTGCGGGTCAGTCGTTCGTCAAGTTTTGGGCTTCTCGTTTGCTGGTTTGTCTGTCTTCG
>PLAI01000045.1 GCA_003134075.1 Methylocystaceae bacterium
GCGTCGCCAATCCTTTGGTAGGCGACGGCAACTTCTCTTCTCAAATTATGATTTGTTGGCTCAAGCGCTTGAGCCTCTTCAGTTATTGCAAGGCTCTTTTGCCAGGTCGCGACGGCCTCGTCCAAGCGACTGTCGGCACGCTCGACTGCAGCGATGTGATCGAGACTCACTGCGACCTCCCACTTAGCCGAAGCCTTAAGAGGCTCCGCTCGAGCCAGCTTCTCCCGGATGGCCAAGCTTTCGCGATACAGGTTGATCGCCTCGCTTCGATTCGTATCTCGCACCATGTCGCCTCTCTTCTCGAGGGCTACCGCGAGAAGTCTCTGGTAGAGGGGATTATCTAGCGATCTCCGATTCAGCTCGCGAGCCAAGACCAGGCTCCGGTCGAACGTATTCAGCGCCACGGCCGTACCTGCCCCGGACGCGGCCAATACGTCCCCCTGGCGATCGAGCGCGGCAATGAGATCGCTCTGCCGGTCAAGCTCGGCGGGCTCGGCCATCTGCAATCGTTCGAAGATCGTCACCGCCTTGGAGGCGGTGTCGCGGGCCTCTTGTGGCCTGCGTTCCGAAAGTAACTTGGACGACAATTCGACGAGCGCGACGCCGAGCGACCGTTCCACGTCCGGATCGGCGGCGCCTTGCGCCGATAGGCCATCGACCAGCGCTTCGGCTTTTCGCAACAGATCGATCACGAAAGCATAAGGGATATTGTCTTGGTCCTGAAGGCGTTCGGCCCAATCCCCAACCAATTCATTTGATAGCCGGGCGATTCGATGGAGAGAATCTTCGGCGAAGCGACGTTGTTCAACCGCCTCTCGACGATTTATCTCGGCCCAAGTGGCGAGAGCGAGAGTTAAGGCGGTAATCACGCCGAGTCCGAACATCCAGTTTTTAAGGCGTCGGCGCTTCTCACGTTCGGCTCGACGCACGACGTCATCCAAAGGAACGCCGAGCAAACCGGCAATGACCTTCGCCAGTCCGATATCCTTGCCAGTTCCCTCCTCGGCGCGCAGGTCTGCAGCGAGACGCAGCTCCTCGATTTCAGACGTAATCTGGCCTTCGCCGTTTACTCTGAACTGTAGTGCCTGTGGAAAGCAATTATGGACGAGACCTCCTGGCGTTTTTTCGGCAATCACAGGAATGACGGGACGTGTGGGATGGCGCCACTTAAAGAGGCGGATCTCTTCATTCACATATAGGCTGCGCGCCGCGCTCTGCGTGCAGAGAACGATGAGCGCGTAAGATTGGTCGAGTGCGTTGATTGTCTGGTCGGTGAGAGTCGGGCCTGCAGAAAAGTCATCGCGGTCGCGAAAGATCGGACGCAAAGCGGGCGGCTCAACTCCGAGTTCCGTCAGGCGATGATGAAGCTCGCGATCGATGGTAAAATGTTCAAGGGAACTGTGCAGCCATCTGGCCCATCTCGCGTCTTTATTACTATACGACAAGAACGCGCGATATTTCAAAGCTTCGTTCAAGCAGCCGTACCCCTCTGAGCGAGCTTAAGGCGAATCGGTCAAGTCGCTATGGCTCGCCACCCGAGCGGAGGTTTCCTCCATTTCGGGGCTCCGTCAATATGCCGAACCGGCTCGAAGTTGTGGGGAGCGAATTGGTTTCGGTCGCGCCACGCGGGCCACCCTTTGCCTCACCGCCCGCCACTGGGCCTGAGAATGCCGCTGCGCTGGGCGAGTGCTTCGCGGAACTGCCTCTTCTGCCATGCGCGCCTCTGGTTTGGCGTCTAACGAGGCCGCCAAAGGGGGCGCGAACATCGCCGTTTCGTCCGCCGTCCCGGGCGAAACGGCGTGTGTCCGAATCTCTTGATTTTCGCGACGAGCTAGGCAAGTCAAGGCCAGCCAAACTGGCGATCGCGCCTTCCGGCTGAAGGGGCATTTTGCTGCTTCCTTCCGCCTCGGGAAGGCACAGGGCGAGCGCATGTTGCCCGCCTGATGGCCGCGGCGACATAGAAATTCAGGCGCCGCAGCCAGCGCAGGTCACGCGGCGCGATCGAACAGCGCCTTGGCCTTGCCTTCCAATTCCAGGCGCGTCTTGATGCGGCTTGGCGCGGGCGACCGCGGTGATGCCTTGCACGAAGTCAAATACGCTTTCGGGTGGCCGGCCTTCCTCGGTCAAAACCGCGGCGATGACCTTCGCCGTCTCCGATTTGCTAAGGCCGCGCTTGCATAGGAACGTCTCGCGATCCTCGTCCTTGCGGGCGACGATGCGTTCGCGCGCCACCTTCACGCCGGCGACGAAGGGCGCGGGCGTTGGCGATGTCATGGTCGGGGTGATCGGCGCGTACGTCGGGAATTGGCTGGCGCCTCGGCTCGGCGTTCACTTTGGAACTGGGCTCGCGCGCCTCAGCCTGAACGCCACGGTCGGCGCTATCGTCCTGCTCTTGCTGGTTCGTTTAATCCGACGCGTTTGAGGGAGCATCGGTCTCCGACGGTTCGCCCGCCCGTGCAGCTTCCCGTTAAACGCTCAATCTCCGCTCCCCGCTGCGGCGGCGGTGCCAGTCCGGCAGGCGAGCCCTCTTTCGTTTGGATGGCGAAAGTCTTCGAATGCTGTCCCAAACGCTGTCCCAAAGAGATATTCGGCTTGCTTTCGATTTACAAGTTTTTGTATAAATCTTTTATTTTATTTTGTGATCTCGCCGGGGACCCTCTGATTAAAAGTCAGATGATTTGCACGCCGGGCTATGCGCTCTCTTATTAAAGACCGGTCTTTTTGGCCGAATATGCCTCGAAATGTCGGCTTGCAACGAGCATGTCATGCACGACTTTCGGGCCATGCCCCAAATTCAGCCGATAGCTTGAGAGGAGAGAATGATGCTTGGGGGACAGGACTCTGCCCGAGCCAATTTCGCGTGAAACGAGCCCGGCAAACTCAGCGCCTGGGCTGACATTAAACCATTGCGCAAAATTCTCCGATGTTGAAGCCCCTGCTATTCGAGGTTTGGCATCGC
>PLAI01000016.1 GCA_003134075.1 Methylocystaceae bacterium
GCCCGTGTTGTTGCTCTGCTATGATTTTGATCCGACCACGGGAAAGCTCACGCTCTCCATCATGAAACTATTGCGCGTGGCGGCGGCGGGCATGACTATCGCCGTCGCTGGGATGGTCTGTGCTGCGTTTCATCGCGGGAGGCAGGCCATATGAGTTTCTGGCTTCCCCACGCGACAACCCAAGCCGCGGAAGTCGACTATTTGATTTTCGCGGTGGTCGCTGGCTCCTGCGCGATTCTCGGCCTTGTGTACGGATCGATCATTTTATACGCGATCAGATATCGCGCCGGCAGCAAAGTTGCTCGTTATGGTGCGTCCGAAAAGTCTTGGGGGATCGAAGTAGCGTGGACCTCCGTCACCTTGCTGGTTTTCTTCGGCTTGTTCATTTGGGGAGCCGACCTCTATGTCAGACTGTTTCAACCGCCCCCCGACGCTCTCAAAGTCTACGTCGTCGCCAAGCAGTGGATGTGGAAAATCGAGCATCATGGCGGACAACGCGAGATAAATGCGTTGCACGTGCCGGTCGGACAACCGATCCAACTCCTGATGACCTCGGAAGACGTTATACATGATTTTTCAGTGCCGGCGTTTCGCATCAAGCACGACGTGCTTCCAGGGCGTTACGAAACATTGTGGTTTCAGGTCGAGACAGCCGGCGTCTACCGCCTCTTTTGCACGCAGTTTTGTGGCGCGGACCACGCCCAAATGACCGGCGAGGTCGTGGCGATGGCGCCTCCCGAATATGAGCAATGGCTGGAGCAGAACGGCACCAGCGGATCGATGGCGAAGCAAGGCGGGATTTTATTCATGCGATACGGGTGCAGCGGCTGCCATGGCGGCAATGGGATCGGTGGAGCTCAGGCGACAAGCGCCGTGCAGGCCCCTCCACTCACGGGACTCTACGGCGGCCCCGTGCCGCTCGAAGACGGCTCCATTGTCACCGCCGACGAAAGTTACATCCGCGACTGCATTCTGTTGCCGGAGAAGCGACGGGTCGCGGGCTATCCGCCGATCATGCCTTCGTTCGCCGGACAAGTCAGCGAGGAGGATGTTCTAAAGCTTGTCGCCTATATCAAGTCCCTCGCGCCGGAGGCGCCGCCATGAGCGCTGTTATCGCCGATACAACCAAGCACGCCAAATCGTATTTGACCGACGGGACGACGATTCGAAGCTGGCTGCTGACGACGGATCACAAGCGAATCGCGCTTCTCTATCTCGGCTCCATTACGCTGTTCTTCTTTATTGGCGGCATCGCCGCGGCCTTGATCCGCTATAATCTAATCGCGCCGCGGGGGATGATCGGTTCGGCTGAAACATATAATCGCTTGTTCACCATGCATGGCGTGGTGATGGTGTGGTTCTTTCTTATCCCGGCGGTACCGGTGACTCTTGGCAACTTCCTAGCGCCGCTCATGCTTGGCGCGCGCGATTTGGCCTTTCCGAAATTGAATCTGATCAGTTGGTATCTTTATATTCTCGCCGGAGCAGCCGCTCTTTATTCATTGATCGCGGGGGGCGTCGACACAGGCTGGACCTTTTACACCCCGCTGACAACCGCTTACTCAAAAGGACATGTGGTTGCGACGATTGTCGCGATCTTTATCGCCGGCTTTTCGTCGATCGCCACCGGACTGAACTTCATCATATCGATCCACACCCTGCGCGCGCCCGGGATGACCTGGTACAAGATGCCAGTGTTTCTGTGGTCCCTATACGCGACAAGCGTCATCTTGGTGCTTGCGACTCCCGTGCTGGGGATGACATTGCTGTTGCTGGCGTTCGAGCGGATATTTCACATCGGCGTATTCGATCCGGCGATCGGCGGCGACCCGCTATTGTTCCAACATCTATTTTGGTTCTACTCACACCCGGCGGTTTACGTAATGATTTTACCTGGGTTCGGCGTGATCAGCGAAATCGTTCCCGCATTCTCGAACAAGGGATTATTCGGATATAAGTTCGTCGTATGGTCCAGCATCTCGATCGCGGTGATAAGCTTTCTGGTGTGGGGGCATCACATGTTCGTGGCGGGCACGTCGCTGTACTCCGCCCTGGTTTTTTCGATCCTGAGTTTTATGGTCGCGGTGCCGTCCGCCATCAAGGTGTTCAATTGGATCGGGACGATGCACGGCGGCTCCGTCCGGTTCGACGCGCCGATGTTGTATGCGCTTGGCTTCATTGGACTGTTCACGCTCGGTGGTCTGACCGGTTTGTTCGTGGCGGCGCTTGCCGCGGATGTGCATCTTACTCAAACTTATTTCGTGGTCGCTCATTTCCATTATGTGATGGTCGGCGGCATGGTCTCTGCCTATTTCGCGGGATTGCATTTCTGGTGGCCGAAGATCACCGGACGAATCTATCCGGAGATTTGGGGTCGAGTTGGCGCCGTGATCATTTTTTTCGGCTTCAATTTGAATTTCTTCCCTCAATTCTTGTTGGGCTATTACGGCATGCCCCGACGTTAGCATTCCTATCCACCGGAATTCGAGGTTCTGAATGTGCTCTCATCCGCCGGCGCGACGATTCTGGCCGTTGGCTATTTGCTGCCGCTCGCCTATCTGACGTGGTCTCTTTTCCATGGCAAGCGTGCAAGCGCCAATCCATGGAACGCCACGGGGCTGGAGTGGCGAACCGAATCGCCGCCGCCGACCGAGAATTTCGAGGTGACGCCGGTGGTGACCGCGCCGCCATATGATTACCCCTTGCGAGAAGTCGAGCAGCGCCATGTCTGAGGTTTCGTCAACCCAGGAGTTCCAATATTCCAGCCCGCGACACCAAGCGGAGTCGGCGATATCGGGGATGTGGCTATTCCTGGCCACCGAAATGCTGTTCTTCGGCCCCCTTTTTCTCGCCTGGATCTATTCTCGCCATTGGAACCAGCAAGGGTTCGACGCCGGCGCGCAGCAGACCGAACTGATCATCGGCACGGTCAACACCTTAGTCCTGGTGACAAGCAGTCTCATTTATACCCTGGGCGTTAGCTTCATCGAGGCTGGCGACAGCCGCAAGCTTATTCAATGTTGTGTCGGCGCCTGGCTCCTCGGTCTCGTGTTCCTGTGGCTCAAATTCGGGGTCGAATGGCGTCACGATTTTGAACGGCGTCTGTTTCCCGCATCAGATTTCGCCATCGACGATCCACACAGGGATGGAGCGCTGCTATTTTTCGTTTTCTATTTTCTTGGCACCGCGGTTCATGGGTTGCATATGATAGTGGGGCTAATTTTGGTCGGCTGGATCATTTTTCGCGCGCGCCGGAAGGAGTTTTCCGCTGGTTTTTACACGCCGGTGAGCGTTGTCGGCCTATATTGGAGCTTCGTCGATATGGTGTGGATCGTTCTCTATCCGCTGATCTATCTTATAGGGCGCGGAGCATGACTCGATCGCGTCATTTGCTACTGGCTTGGGGCCTACTCATCGCACTGTTGGCGATAGAGTTCGGCGCAAGTTTCCTGGCGCTGGACCGAACGGCTCGTCCGCTTATTCTGATCCCCGCGGCGTTGATGATCGCGGTGGTGAGCGTGACGTTCATGGAGTTAAGGCGAGGCCCGGAACCCATACGCCTGTTCTTCGCCGCTGGTCTGCTTTGGCTTTGCATCTTGCTCGGTTTGGGGAGCTTGGACCCGATGACGCGGATTAATTATTATGTGCTGACCACGAATTTGAAGTGAGGCGACAAATCATATCAATATGAAAGCTTCGGCTTAGTCATATGGCCGGCTATACGACCATTCTTCGCGCCGCAAGGCCGCCGACGCCGGAATGAGTCGCTGAAAGGCGGGTCGCGCCGCTTACGATCATTCCGCGAGGTCAGGCGCCGGAGGCGGCGGGTCTCGGGTCCAATCGAATTCGTGGAAATCGAAGCCCATCGCGATGGTCGGCTTCACTACGGCGAAATAGGGTGAGATGTCGAAGTCGCGAGGCACGTAGAGCGCTGAATTACGCACATGCAGAATTTCGCGCACGACATGTGCCCCGAAATACGCGAGCCGCCCTCGATCAATATGACGTCGCTGGGTCGCAAGACTTGCTCTAGAGCCGCAAAGTCATTCAGTGTCAACGCCGGACTGCTTTCGACTTCTTGCATGAGGTAATTA
>PLAI01000358.1 GCA_003134075.1 Methylocystaceae bacterium
AGCCGCCGCCATGCCCGCCTCCGCCATGCCCGCCTCCGTGGCCAGCGAGAGCGACAGCGGGAAAGGCCAGCGTCGCGGCCAATGCCGTGATCAGTGTCAATTTACGAAACATCATCGTCACTCCTCCAGTTCGCCCGCGGCCTGGACGCTTTCGAACCAATCGAGCGGTTCGAAAGCCTCGCGCGCTTATTCACCCATCTGAAAAGGGCGTTGCAGCGAGCTGCATCCAGACGCCCCATGTTCTAACAACACAAGCATCAACCTCGCCTGAGGGCGACGTTCAGCCTCCCTTCAGATAGAACGATCGACTTCGAAAAAAAGGCTCAACGGCGAAGTTCGCGCCGCGCCCGAGGTTTCTCGCGCGCGCCGCGCGGCCGATCAGGGCCTTCAAGCGATAGGCTCACGGTTCACGGCGCGGCCGGCCCACCCCCCACGCCGGCGGAAACCGTGACGCCCACGGTCAATTTATCGGTGACGGCGTAGTCCAAGCCCGCGCCGAAGGTTCCATAGGCCTTCACGCCAGCAGTCTGGTCGAACAGATCGTTGAAGGCGTCGGTCGGCGTCGTGAAGCCGCGCCCGATGACGTCAGGCTTGGCCAAGGCGACGCCCGCCGTCACGAAAGGCTTAAGCCTTCCCATCTCGTAGCCCACGGAGACATTGGTGCTGGCGAAATCGAAACCCCTGGCGGCGCCCCATCGCGCCAAACTCGGCGAATAGCCCGCGTCCGCTCGAACGCCGACGACGACATTATTGGCGAATACATGGTCGTAGCCGATGAACCCGGCGCCCCCGAAGCCGCCTTTGACGCCTTTTCCCGAAATCGCGAAAACCTCGCTGCCAACATAAAGTCCGCTCCAGATCGAAGGTTCTTGCGGCTTCGGTTGGAGATCCTGGGCGAACAAGGGAAGGCTCGACGCCGCGAGTTCCTCCGCCGCGGCGGGTCCGAACAGGCCGCCAAGCGCCGCCGATGCGAAAAACAGACGCGCCGCCATCCGCATGACCGATCTCCTCGTCAAATCGCTTCGCCAATTCTATTTGGCGCGAGATAGCGGCGTCAAATGGGCGATTCGGCGCGAAAAGGCGTCCTCAAGGCAAGTCCCGTCGCTTTTTACCGACGCCCCCGCCCAAAAAATCAACGGCCCGATTCTGACCGGGAGATGAACGCGAGGTCCATGCGACGTTCAGTTTCGCCACGCTAGGCTGCGGGCATCATTTGAACAAACCGCCTGGACCGAGTTCCCGGCGGATTGTCGCAAGGAGAGAGCCATGAACGTCGCCTTCAAGAAGCTGACTGTCGCCGTCGCCCTCGCGAGCCTCGTCGCGACGGGTTCGTTGGCCGCCGCGACGCCGGCCGCCGCCGGCTGGGGCTGGCGTCATGGCGGAGGCTGGGGTTACCACGGCGGAGGCTGGGGCGTTCCAGTCGCCGCAGGGCTTCTCGGCGCCCTTGCGGTCGGCGCGATCGCCGGCGCGGCCAGTCAACCCGCCTATTACGGTGGTCCCTGCTACCCGGCGAACCGCCCGGTGATCGACGCCTGGGGCAACGTCGTCGGCTATCGACCCACGCGGGTTTGCGACTAAATAGCGAACGCGCCCGAGGACGAGCCAATCCGTCCTTCGGGCGCGCGGCGCCGCCATTGGACTCGGTCGCGGCGCGATTTCGAGATTTATTTGGCGTTGGCGCGTCTCGACATTGCAATCGGCTCCGCGCGTCACTATACATTGCTCATCGATTTTCGGCCTGACGACTTGGACTTGCTTTGGAGACAAAGCCGCTGACGACCTCTTCCAAACATCGATCGAACCGGCCCCGCGCATGCGGGCTAACTTTATGAAACATGCTTGGAGAGTGACATGGCTACCGGAATCGTCAAGTGGTTCAATGGTCAAAAAGGCTTCGGATTCATTCAGCCCGACGATGGCGGCTCGGATGTTTTCGTTCATATCAGCGCCGTCGAGCGCGCTGGCCTGCGCGATCTGCGCGAAGGCCAGAAGATCAGCTACGAAATCGCGCAGGATCGTCGCACCGGCAAGAACTCGGCCGATCAGCTCAAGGAAATCTGAGCCCTTGGAATCGGGACGGGCGAGCGCCCGTTCCGACTCACGCCGACAAAAGGTCGCCCTTCGTGGCGGCCTTTTTCGCGTCTGGGCGGGAGTGCCCTTATAACGGCGCATCCACGCGTCATGCCGAAGTTTGATCTTTCATCATGAGTCCGGCTTTGCCGCGTCGCGGTCGATATCGATGATCTCCGTGAGTTGAATCTCGTCGTCTTCCTCGATCGGCGGAATTTCCACGTCGTCCTGGGCGTCTTCCTCTTCCACCTCCGGCTCGGCCGTTTCGGCTTCAAACGGATCGACGGCGGCGACGGGCGTCTTGATCGCGACAGGGGGAGACGGAGTCCACTTGGCTCTTGAATGCGCGAGTTCCACGATCTGAAAAAGGGTGCCGCATTTGGGGCAAACGATCGGCGTCCGGTTGAGATCGAAAAACGGCGCCGCGCAGCTCAGGCATCGGCGCTTCACGCCGAGTTCGGGTTTACTCACTGGGATTATCCTTTCGAAAAACAATCTAAAGTCTCGCCTTAAAGACCCTCGATCGCGCGAGCCCGCATTCGGTTCGCGAATGGAGGTCTCTCATGAATCGATTTGACCTTCGAGCGTTCAGCGCATCATCAAGGCTCCCCTGGTCGCGAGGATTGGAGAGCCAGCCATGTCGAGACGGCCGCGCAACCATCATTATCAAAATGTGGCCTTGCCGTGGGATGTCGAGAGCCGCGCTCTCTTCTTTCGCTTGTCACGCCGCCACGAGAGATGATCTCTCGATTGTCGCCAGCACCCTGCCGCCCATGATTTCAAGCAGCACGCGAACGCGCCCGCTTTTATCGAGCCGGACCAGTTCGCCGACAGCTTCGGCCAGCGGCCCCGAGGTCACGCGAATGGCTTGCCCCTCCATGAGATCGCGATCAAAGCGGCAAATACCGGACTCGTCCACATAATCAATGATCGTCTCGACGACGCCGCGGGGAACGGGCGTTGGACGCTCTTCTGCCATGATCAGACTCATGACGCCGAACGTGCCGTTAATCGACCGCCAGCGATCGCGCCGCAGGTCGAGCGCCACGAAAAGATAGCCCGGAAAAGCCGGCGCGTGGACGGCCTTCGTTTTGCGGGCGTGGCGCACGTTTCGCGAGACCTTGGGCAGGAACACGCGAAACCCCTGACCCGCGAGTTGGGCTGCAGCCCCATGTTCCCGCTTGGCGAGCGCGCGAACGACATACCAGCGCTCGCCTGAATGCAGTTCTCCGCGATGCGAAAATACACGCGAAGCGGCGGCGATCAGAGATGGCGACTTCGCGGTTGGAACCATGCTCGCGCCTGCGCCTCTCGTGGTTGACCCGTCCAACGTCACGCAAGGATCAAGGGCCACGCCCTCTTCGATGCGATCTTGCTCCGTATCGTGTCGAGAGCGCGCTCACCAAGCCTCCCCGACGGCGAAAAGCCGTCCGCGCCGCGAGAGAGCGATCCGCCTAGAGACGCCGAAATCGTTCTATATATATTGAGTCCATTGGTCAATTAGCCTTTCGCCCCAAGGCTCGCGATCTCGCGCCGAGGTCCTGCCAAGGCGGCTTTTGGACCAGTCACCGGCCGAATAGACGAAAGCCCCGGCGCATCAAATGCGACGGGGCCGTGTCCGACCGGGAATATGCGCGGCGGCGCGCTTTCGGCGGCGCCGCCCGAACGTCGACCGCTCAGGCCGTAGCGGCGACGGCGATCTGCTTCTTGGCGATCTCGCGCTTCAATTCGCGCACGTTCTGCGACAACTCTTCATCATGCGACTTCGCGAGGAAGGCGTCGAGGCCGCCGCGATGTTCGACCGAGCGCAAAGCCGCAGCCGAAATGCGCAAACGCACGGAACGCGCCAGCGCATCGGACGTCAGCGTGACATTGACGAGATTGGGCAGGAAGCGCGTGCGCGTCTTGCGATTGGAGTGGCTGACGAGATTGCCGGACTGCACTCCCTTGCCGGTCAATTCGCAACGACGGGACATGGATTTTCCTTTCGATAGACCAATGAACCACGGGCGGCGCGCGCGCATCGACGCGTGTCAATCGCCATCCAGTGGTGATAATTCGGGCGAACACTCGCCGGCCCCGAAGCCGCGAGCCCTCTGGTTGCGAGGCTTATAAGCGCGAAACCGGGGAATCGTCAACCGCCCTGGCTCGCCGCCGCCGCCGCGACGACAAGCCACTAGACATCGGCGCGGTTCTTTGTTCTATGCCGTTTCGTCATTCCGAACGAGGCTCGCCAGGGGCGCTTCCCGCCAAAATTGGCTTACGCGACAAAATTGGCTTAACGCGACTTGGGGGGACTCTAACGCCGCATCGCTCGCGCACGAACCACCGTCTTTAAATGTGTCTTGCGCGGTTTCCATTGCGATTTCCCAAGGCGCGCCCCGGGGCGCCCGACGCGCAGACGACGAAAGGAACGAAAACTCCATGGCCGCCAAAGCTATTCTGCATATGTTGAGCACGTTGAAGCACATGAGCCCCTTCGACGTAAACATGGCGGTCGACGCCGGCTATGACGTCACGATCCCCTACACCAACGTCACGATCGACGAGGTGTCGGCGCTGGTTCAGGACGCCATGTTCTCGCGCGCTCCCTCGGCCGCGCTGCGCACGGGCATATTTTTCGCCGGCCGCGACGCCGTGCTCGCCCTCGATATGATGGAGACCGCCAAGAAGGCGCTGCTCAAGCCCTTCGAAGTGTCGCTGTTCGCCGACCCTTACGGCTCCTTCACCACCGCCGGCGCGATGGTGGCTTGCGTCGAAAAGCTGCTGCGCGAAAAAAGGCAGCGCGAGCTGAAAGGCGCCCGCATCGTGATTTACGGCGCGACCGGCGTCGTGGGCTATTCCGCTGGCGTGATCGCGGCGCTCGAGGGCGCGGATGTGACGATGGTCGGATACAGCGGCCTCGCGCGCGTGCAAAAACTGACCGAGGAGATCGAGCAGCGCTTTGGCGTGAAGGTGAAAGCCGCCGACGGCAGCACGCCGGAGCAGGTTCGGGCGTTGCTCATCGACCATGAGATCGCGCTGTGCGCGGCGCGCGCTGGCGTGCAGGTGCTCTCCAAGGACGATCTGGCCGCCGCCAAGAATCTGCTGATCGCAGCCGACGTGAACGCGGTGCCGCCGCTGGGCGTCGAGGGTTGCGGCCTGCACGACAATGGCGTCGTTATTTCGTCCCATGGTGCGCTGGGCATCGGCGCTTTGGCCATCGGCAACGTTAAATACGGCACGCAGTCTGGCCTGTTCAAACAGATGACGGGCTCCAGCAAGCCGCTGTGCCTTGATTTCCGGGACGCCTTCGCGCTCGCCCGCACGCTCGTCTAAATTACCCCATTCGCGCCGCGGGAATAGTCTCGCGGCGGGTTCGGCGGCCGGGGCATGAGGCGCCGGCCCAAAGGTTTCTCGAAAGGAAACGCACAT
>PLAI01000290.1:0-11165 GCA_003134075.1 Methylocystaceae bacterium
CGCGCAGCGCCTCGTTCTCCCAGGTCAGATGGACATCGCCGATTTCCTGGGTCGCGAAACTGATGGCGGCGCCGCGCGCGCCCTCTTCGAGCGCGGGGACATGCTGATAGAGCGAATGCAGATAAGCGCGCGCCTCGTCGTCGTTTCCGCCGCGGGTGACGACAGCCGCCCAGGCGGCGAGCGCCGCGAGCTTGCCATTGCCCGAGGTTCGCGGGTCCGGCGTGACGACTTCGAGGCCGGGCGCCAAAAGATCGGGCCAATCCTTGACGTGATGCGGATTGCCGCGACTCACCACGAATACGATGGTCGAGGTGTAGGGCAAGGAATGATTTGGCAGCCTGTCGGCCCAGTTCGGCGCGATCAGCTCGCGCTTTCGCAATCCGTCGATGTCGGTGAAAAGACCGAGCGTAACGACATCGGCGGGCTGCTCGCCGCTGATGATCTTACGCGCCTGCCGCGAGGACCCGCCATGCGATTGCGCGATGACGACATGACGACCCGTCTCTTTCTCGTAAGACGCGACAAAGAGCGGATTCAACGCTTGATAGAGCTCCCGGGTCGGATCATAGGAGACATTCACGAGCCGATGCGCGGCGTCGCCCGGAGCGTTCTTGATCGCGATCAGTGACAGGCCCGCGACGGCGGCGGCGACGGCGCCGAAATTGAGCAAGTTCCGCCAACGCGTCATGACGCTCTCTCGTTTTTCGTCGCCTTGACTGGCGGCGCCGTCAGCGCGCGGCGCGCTTGACGGAGCCGGAGACGCCCACCGCCAGATAATAGCCCGCGCCGCGGGCTGTTCTGATTGGACCGGGGTGACCCGGGGAGCGAAGCGCCTTGCGCAATCGGCCAATCTGCACGTCGACAGTGCGCTCGTCGATGTCAGCGCCGCGGCCCCACACGAAATCGCGCAGCTGCGCGCGCGAAAAAACATGCCTCGGCTTGCCCATCAAACAGAGAAGGATCGAAAATCCGCGCTTGGGGAGCTTGATTTCGTTTCCCGACCGCCAAAGACGGCGCGTCGGAATATCGACTTCGATGTCGCCGTGAGCGAGAACCGCGCGCGTCGCCGCTCTATGCGCGGACAAAGCGCCCGCTTGGCGCTCGAAGCCTCGAACCTTTTCGCCACACTCCCTGGAGCGGAGGTCGTCGCGGATTGCGTTGGCGCGAGCCGCTGGCATTGCATTCCTCCCGGCGTCGCCGAAAGCAACGCCTCTATTACTGGATTGGCTAATCGATTGGGTCTGGTCCAGTGATCCTCGCACGCCCAGCCGGACGAACTTCATGAATCTGGCAGGCTTGGCGAGCCTAGTCTCTATAGTTGACGTACATTGTCAACTAATACTGTCGATTTTCCCGCGCGCCCCGCGCCGGTCGTCTGAAATCGCGACCGCCCGTGGGCGGCCGCCCTCACCAAGGAAAAGAAGGTGAGTTACTGGGCTTGCGCCGCCTTCTGACCGATCGCCGCGCGCAAATCGTCGAGGGTCACGACGCGCGGACCATGCAACGCGGCGATTTGCGCCACGTCGAGCTTCAGTCTTCCGATGTTGTCGAAGAGATTCACGCTATAGGGGTTCGGCGAGGCCGGCGGAGGCGCGTTGGCCGCGGTCGGCGTAAAGGCGTCCGCCTCGATCAAAATCCTCTCGGCGGGCAGATAGACGAGGCCCAGATCGTCGCTATGGCCGCTGCCGGCGATCCGATGCAATTCGATCTTGCGGGCGCCATCCGTCAGCTCGTAATTCTCGATATAGGTCTCGAATTTCGCGGGCTTCTTTGACTTCGACAGCAGATCTGGAACCAGCGTGCGCGGCGCCGCCCAGGCCTTCTCGAAAAAGGGCTTATCGCTCTCATGCGCGACGATCGTGGCGCCGGCGTCGACGAAAGTCCGCAAGCCGCCGGAGTGGTCGAAATGCACATGGCTGGCGACCACATATTTGATCGACTTATTTGGAATGATTTCCTTGATCTTCGCGATCAGGGCGAGCGAGCGCTCCTCGTTGAGCGGCGCCTCGATCAGCACGACGTGATCGCGCTGTTCGATCGCCACGCTGTGATGCGTGCCGCCGGTCAGATAATAAACGCCCTCGGCCAGTTTGCTGACCGCGACGACGGACGCCGTCGGCTTGGCGTCCGCGACGTTTTGCGGAATCGCGACTTCCACCGCCGGGTTCAGCTTCACATCCGCGATCGTCAGATCGAGAATGGGATGCTCGCCTTCGATGCGAACGATGTGCGAGGGAAACCGGACGGCGCCGAAGCCCTTGTAGTCGCTGAACGTCGTTTCCACGAGCGTGTCGCCGAGCACCGGCGTGTCGATCCAGGTGCGCACCTTTTCGACTTCGTTCTTGCCGTTGATCACGCCGACATAATGATATTTGCCGCCAAGCGTGAAGGACACTTCCAGCCCTTCGCCCGCCGCCCGCGACGTCGCGTTGTTGGCGAGGGCCGCCCTCAGAAAGCCATGCGGCGTCGACCAGATTTCCGCCGAGCGTTCTTCGACGGCGGCGAGTTGCGGCGTCGCGACGGGCGCCGACCCCGGCGCCGCGCCTTGCTGATTTCCAACATTCCATGCCGCCGCGCCGTTCACATAGGCGTCGACCTTCTGCTCGACCGGAGTCGGGCGCTGACGCCCCTGCTCCACGAATTGCTTGCGCACGATCCGCACGCGCGCGGCGGGGACGGCGTAGTCGATATCGGCAATATAGCTGCTGACGTCGAAACGCGGCCAGGGCAGCGTGGGGTTGGGCGCCTGACCGAACTGGAACCATTGTCCCGAGCCGGAAAATTCGATGGATTTGACGTCGGCCGCGCCGAGCGCGCTCGCGGCTTCCTGCAACGAGGCCGCTTGCGCGGAAGACATTGCCATGGTCGCGGCCAATGTCAGGCCTAGGAGGGTCGTGTTCGTTATCTGCATTGGCTTCCTCGCCTTGGTTTAATCATACTAACTTACTAGATATTATCATGTGGGAAACGCGCCCGTCAAGTTTTCGCGTGGGGGTTTGGCGGATATGGTCGGGGGGCGCGCCGACGTTGGATCGGGTTCGGCGTCGCCTGTCTTGTCGGTGCAAATCTTGCTGTTTTCGTCCCTGCGGCGCGGGTCCGAAACACGCCAATACGCGGAAGGAAGCGGGCGCCCGGGAGACGAAGGGATGGCCGCGCGACCGCCACCGCAGATTACTTGCTATAAACTTGATATAATACAGAATGGCCGGCGACACGCGAACATAAACGCGCATGCCGCCGGCCCCGTGAATTGGCGTTCCGCCGCGCGCGTTACTTCAAGCGCGCCTGAACCTTCTGCAAACCGGCGAGCGCATATTGCTCGTCCTTGTCGGAACCGCGCGCGCCGCCGACGCCGATCACGCCGACGATCTCGTCATTGACCTTGATGAGCACGGCTCCGGCGCGGGCGAGGTAGTTGGGGTTCGCCGCGACCTTATCGGCGAGCGTCTTGTCCGTCTTGATCTGCTCGGCGAGCGCGCCCGAGGCCTCCTTGAAGGCCAAGGCGGCCTGCGCCTTGAAGTTGCTGTTCTGGACGGCGCGCGGGCCGACGCCATCGGAGACCAGCACAGCCTTCAACACGCCGGCGGAATCGATCACGCTGACCGCGACTTTCTGATCTCCCGCGTTGCTGGCTTCGAGCGCCGCCTGTGCGGCTTCGAGAGCGAGATCGAGCGCTGGACCGCGCGCCGGCGGCGCCGGCGGATTTTGCGGCGCGCCGCCGGCGCCTTGCTGAGGCGCGCCGCCAGCCGGCGCGGGCGCGTTTTGCGCGAGGGCGACGCCAGCGGTGGCCAGCAATAACAGGGCGACTGTGCTTAGTCTTTTCATGTGCTTCTACTTCTCGCGGTTGGGGTTGGATTTCGCTCGCGATCGGGCTTGACGGGCCTCGCGTCAGCAGGCCGCGAGCGAGGTTAGCGCGGAGAGCGACGGGTCCGCGTCTCGATAAAGATCGAGCGCCGCGCTCCGGGCCTCTTCGGCGCTCTCGAAGATTTGATCTTCCAGCGCGCGAAACGAATTCTTGATCGCGAAGAAACGGTAGCCGTCGGCTTCGCGGGTGACGACGCCAACCGCCCGAGGACCGACTTCGACGAGATACGCGTGCATCATTTCAGCCTCCTTTGTTGGATGCGCGAGGCGCGTTCACTTCTCTTTCGTCGGGATATGAAAGGCGGCGTTATCAGGCGGGACGATCGCGATCTCGGAATGCGGCGTTCCGTCCGGCACCCATTCATAGGGAACGGGCTGCGCGCGATAGACGTTGTAATTCACCGTCGGCGCGCCGGTCTCCGCATCCTTGCCGCGCCGCGGATAAGGATTGACATATTCCCAGACGATCTCGCCCGCGGGAGTCACCTGGAAGAAGCGCCCGATCTGCCCCTCGTCGATGAAGGTGTTGCCATTCGCCAGACGGCGGGCGCTGCTGATATGCGTGCTTCTGAAGCTCCAGCCGGCATTGCCCGAGTTCGCGGCCGAATATTGCCAGACGATCTCGTTGGTGACGGGATTGATCTCNNCGCCCTGATTGTCGAACACGAGAAGATTGCCGGCGCCGGGCAGTCCCTTGGGGATAATCTGCGCGTCGTGCTGACCGGAAATCTGATCCACCGGGCGCGGAAGCTTGCGCGAGAAACCGCCGGCCTCGCTCGCCGGCGACGGGAAATGCGGGCCAAGCGTCCATGCGATCTTGCGCGTCTTGCGGTCGATGATCGCGATGAAATTGGCTTCGCGCGAATCGAAGATGAGATTGTCGGGCGCGAAGCGCTGGTCGCCTTCGTCGAACCAATGGTTAGGACCGAGTGGCTTTAGATTGTTGACATGCAGATAGTCGGCGTTCTTCGAACCCTTGACGAGTTTCAACTCGTCGGAGGTGAAGCCGATTTCGTCGAGATGATCGGAGGCCGCCCATGTCCAGACGATGTCGCCGTCCGGATTGACCTCATAGGCCACGTCGTCGAGCACTTGCGGCGCGGCGAATCCCGGCAGCGGATAGGCGATGTTGGAGAGGACAAGCGTATTGCCATTGGGCAGGCGCGCGATGTCGTGATGCTGCCGCGCGAGTCCGCCCGGCGCGCTGGCGCCGAAATCCCAGACCTTCTTGCCGTCCCAATCCACTTCGCCGACTGTCTTGACGACACGGGTTTGCGCGCGGCCCGGAACGANNATCCCCTTGCCTTCCTCGGTTTCGAGCGTGACGAAGACATGCCCCTTCGCGCCTCCAGCCAAGGCGGGGTCGAGATAGGCGACGGGTTGGCCGCCAAATTTCCATTCGTGGACGACCTTGCCGTTCAAATCGATAAGGCGCGAAACATTGTCGCCGCCAGCGAAGAGAACGAATGAATTATAGGTCTTGGCCGGATCGTAAATGGTGGTCCCGGTCGGATAGACGCTGGGCTCGGCGCGGAGCGGCGTCGCGAGCGCGCCCGCGACGATCAAGACGCCGGCGAAGATGCCCCATGTTACACGCTTTGGTGATGTGCGGGCCGCTGACCGAGAACGGTTTTTCAGTGGCGTCATATAGGCTTCTCCCCTTCATGCGAGCGCGCGTGGCGGCGTCGGGCGATGCGAGAGCNNAGCGGATTTCTTATCGGGAGGTTTTGGCATGGATGCCCGCTCAAGGCGCGCGCCAGCGAAAAATATCATATACAAAAAATAGGGACCGCTCCTTCGCCGTTAGCTCGGCCGCAACCGGCCGCGGCTGAGGTGTTCGTGGACGACACGCCAGGCTGCGCCCCCAGCGTCCGCGACACGGTGAATCGCCGTCGTGCCGCGACCGCAGCCAAAGGCCCGCGCGCCGTCAATTTCTCCGGCCCAGGCAAATTCATAGACGCAGACCGCGACCTCGTCGGAACTCACAAGCCATGTGAGATCGCTTATCCAGTAGTCTTCATTCTGGATGGCGTCGAAATTGGCGCATATCGCGTTTCGGATCGCGTCCTTGCCGAAATGCGAGCTCTGATTGCTGAACAGAAACACCGCGTCGTCGTCGATCAAGGCGAGCAGCGCCTTGATGTCGCGGGTTCGGGCCAGGTTCAGATATTCTCGCATGAACTCGGTTGGCGTCATCGCCGCCGCCTCGCTTGGCGTTTTTCCGCGCGCGACGAAAGAACGTCGGCGCTACAAATCCTGCTCGAGCAAATGCCCCGAGCGGTCGCGCTTGGAGGCGAGATAGCGCTGGTTGTGAGCGGTCTTGCGCCCTATGACGCGCTGATCTGAAACGACGTCGATCCCGGCGTTCTCCAGCGCCGCGATCTTGACCGGGTTATTGGTCATGATCCGCACGCGCGCGACGCCAAGTTTTCGCAACATGTCGGCGGCGAAATCGAAACGGCGCTGGTCGTGATCGAACCCCAGCACCGCGTCGGCGTCATAGGTGTCGTAGCCACGCGCTTGCAACTCATAGGCGCGGATCTTATTCGACAAGCCATTTCCGCGTCCTTCCTGGTCGATATAGAGCAGCACGCCGCCGCCGTTTTGCGCCATGAAACGCGCGGTGTGGCGCAACTGGTCGCCGCAATCGCATTTGAGACTGCCAAAGAGATCGCCGGTAAGACAGGCAGAATGCAGCCGCACCGTCACGGGGCCGGAGTAATCGGGCTTGCCGATAATGACCGCCACCTGATCGCGCAGGCCCTCGCCGCCGCGAAACACGACGAATTCGGTGTCGGGCGCGCCGTCGAGCGGCACTGGCGCGCGGCCGACGATGTTCAGGGATTTGGCGCGGGCGACGCGGTAGCCGCTCACTTCGGCGACAGCGGCGGCCAGCAAGCCTCGCCTCGACGAAGCGCCGGTCGCGGGAATCACCAGGGCCGCCGGCAATACATGAGCCAGTCGCAGAAGTTCGAGCGCGCCGAGATGGATCGGCGAAGGCGCGGCCACGGGCGCATCGATGCGCGCTCCGACGCCCTGCGCCAGGGCGTTTATTCTGGCGAGGTCTATCGCCGGCACAGCGACGAGGCCCGGCTCCCGCCGATCGAGGCCCAGTTGCCGCAAACGCGGAGCGGTTAGAATCAGTCGGGAGCCCCGGCGAGCCGCCGCCCTCCCGGCGCCGGTGAGCGCGGCGGCGAGACACTCCACGCCAAATACGACGATCTGGCTTTCCGCATCCTTGAGAATCACGGGGCGGCCGGCGCGGATCTCGGCGATGGCCCGCTCGACGTCGATTTGGCCGGCCGAGGGCGGCGGAGGTTCATGAGTTTCAGTTGGCGCCACGGATGCCCGAGCCAGATCGATGATGGATGAAACCAACACATACTCGATAATTTCTATAGATAAAATTAAATAATTGCCGATGACGCCGTTATCGCCGCGACGAAGAAGCCGCCATTGGCGTCGACGCCGACCACGATCGCCGGTTTCTGGTCGTTGAGCTGCTTGGCCTGGATCTTCGGCAGATCGACCGGAATTCCCGATGTCATCAAGGGCGCGGCGACCATGAAGACGATCAGCAGAACCAGCATGACTGGGATCCATCGAGATTGAGTACCTTTCCCGCGATCACTTCGAAATTCCGTTCAGGGATAAACCGATCGAGTCCGACGTCCCGCACGCCGCTTGCCGTTCGGCGCGCGCGGCCGCCGGTATCGACAAGCGGGTGAGCGTTCATGTCCTGCGGCACAGCTTCGCGACGCATCTCCTGGAAAACCGCGCCGTCGCGCCCTTTCCCCATAGCGGCTAACGACCCGCGCCTTCGTTCAATCCGGCTTATGTGAGGTCCGCATTCCCGCAAGCCGCGGCATTGCGCCGCGGACCTCACATAACCCTCCAGATTCCCCACCCAAATCGCGAACTCCCGATTCGGACGGCGTTTGTTCGGCTTGTGTGCGGAAATTCCAGAAGCGGGACAGCGCGACGGCAGCGTCCCGCAAGATTTGGGAAAAGGGCGTGAATCCCCTTCCGCGAGATCGTCCGCGCATTAACCGCGACGGCGTCGGCCACGCTTGAAAGCCGTTTGACGTTGCATTCGGCCTCGCGGGTCCCTATCCTTCCCCCATCGATTTTCGGCCTGACGACTTGGACTTGCTTTGGAAACGAAGCCGCTGACGACCTCTTCCAAACATCGATCGACCCGGCCCCGCGCATGCGGGCCAGCTTCTAAACTATGTTTGGAGAGATGAAATGGCTACCGGCACCGTGAAATGGTTCAATGGTCAAAAGGGCTTCGGCTTCATCCAGCCCGATAATGGCGGCACGGACGTTTTCGTTCATATCAGCGCGGTGGAGCGCGCCGGCCTGCGCGATCTGCGCGAAGGCCAGAAGGTGAGCTACGAGATCACGCAGGACCAGCGCAGCGGCAAGTCCTCCGCCGATCAGCTCAAGGAAATCTGAGACGCGCCGATCGCGGCTGCTTTCCGTCGCTATCCGTCGACAGACGAAGGGTCGCCGTTCGCGGCGGCCTTTTTCGTGTTTGAACCGAGGCGCCTTCATATGGGCCGCCAATGCGGGCGCGATTTTCCGACGCCGCGGAGCCCGTCATTGCGCTAAATTCGCTTCACCCATCTTGCGTTGAGGCCAAACGTTTTTGAACGATGCGCATCCGGGCCTCGGTTCAGGCGAGCTGTTTTCCCATGCCAAAGCTCCCGCCTACTCAGAATGACAGCCTACGCATCACATGAGTCAGACGAGCAAGTGACATGCCTAAGTAGTTTCCGATTCTCGTCCTGTCGGCCTTCAAAGAGCTAGAATTTTATCCGGCCAATGGATCGCCGAAAGCCCCCATCGCAGGGGTAGGCATCCAAGGCGGAAGATGACCTCATCTGGGCATAGGCGCTTTTTTAAGGGAATTAATTTGCTGGCCGAGCGTCATTTCAATGGAAAAACGGCTTTCGTACAATGCGCGAGTCGGGGCGCATGTCTTTCTTCACACGATCGCAATGAGACCGAAAATGCAACCGAGCGTGGAATGGAAAGAGCGGTTAGCCCCGAAGCCGCCAGTTTCGATCCACGCATGGCGTTGATGGCGCGTCGACCTTTGGACGATGTGACGCACGCGTGTAAGGTGGCGCGCCTCGCGAACAGAAGCACGCGAGAAGCGCGACGAACAGCGCCGCTCATGACTAAGACTCCGAGAACCGCGGTTTTGATGGCCCTGATGTTAGCGGTGAGCGCAACACATGCGGCGCCTCTGCCGCCGCGGAAACCTTCGGAATTTGGCGAGAAAAGACGAAACAGCGCCGCGCCTGGCGCTTTGCCGGGAAAGGATTCGTCTCCGCCGCCTGGCGACAACAAGCACACGGCCGAGTCCGGTATTGACGAATGCATCGCACGACTGGAGACCATGGGGATTAAGGCGCGGGCCGCGGTCGCCCCATCGAACAACAACGAGGCCTGCGTTGTCCCCATGCCAATTCGAATCGAACATGTGACCGACCGTTACGGGAATGGAAACGCTATCCTATTCCCGAACGAGCCTCTCATTGATTGCCAGCTGGCCGAACCTCTGGCCCACTGGCTTGGCGAAATCGTCGCTCCGGTGTTCGCGGCTAACTTTGCATCTCCCTTGAAGGCGATCCGGACAGGCCCCGGCTACGAGTGCCGCAATCGCAATCATGAGACGACAGGCAAACTCAGCGCGCACGCGACCGGGCTGGCGCTCGACATATCGGGTTTCGAATTAGCCAACGGGCGAATCCTCTCCGTCGGCACTGGTGACGATGCTGTCCCGGAAGCGGTTCTGCGCACCATTCGTACAGCTGGTTGCGGCTGGTTTACAACAATCCTTGGGCCCGGCTCCAACGCAGAGCACGCCAATCATCTGCATCTCGATATACAAAGACACGGATCCAATCGTGGGCTGCGGATTTGCGAGTAGGCACGGAACTCGACACGGCGTTTGTCACGCTGCTCCTGAAAAAGCCCTCGATCGGCAACCGCCGATTTTAGTTTCAAGACGCCTCGGCGGGCCATATAACGAGAGCGTGAAAAAGCTGGGGATCGCATGCGTCGCATAAGTTCGAGCTTATGAAGCAAGGCGACAAGAGCGGAATTAGTAGGGGTCGATAAGCCTCAAGCAAGAGCGGCCGTGGTCGATGTCAAGTTAAGGCTGGCCATTATTAGCCTCTCCGACGCGAGCTTGATCCGAACCACGGCATGGATCTGAGTAGTTTCCGAGTCTTGCTGTCGCGCGGTTAATGCCCATTGTCCAGAAGATCGTTCAAGTGGCTTGTCTCGAGGGAAGGCATTTCATGTGAACATGCCCGAGAAGCAGCCCATGACCGTCACTTGCAGTCCTAACAAGCCGAAGTTCGCTTCAAAGCTCTGAGTTCCGGCGGTGCTGCGAATCGGCAACTCGGGCGTTTGCGATAAATCCGCTTCAGACAGGACATCTTCGTCACCGTCGAGTTCAAAAACTCAACGCCTGGGTGGCGATTGGACCCGGCGGGAAGACTTATCCGCAAACCTGGACGATGGACTCGCCGACACCCGGGAGAGGCGGACACTCCGTGCTTGCGCCCGGAATCCCGCCACCGTTGGCGGCTTTACGCAGCGGAGTTCGCTGCAAGGGAGGAATCCAATGTCCATGATACTCATCGTCGAAGATGATGTGTTTATCCATGAATATATGGAAATCATTATTCAAGAGATTGGGCACGAGACACTTTCGGCTCGCGACATGGACGGGGCGCTTTCACATTTGCACGCCCCTCAGCAAATTGATCTGCTTGTTACCGATATTTATCTCAAAAAGGCGTGCTCCGGTGGGATTGAACTCGCACATCAGGCGATCAAGATTCGACCGAAATTGCCCGTGCTCTACACGACAGGAAACGCCGTCACCGACGAACTGAAAGCGCTCTTTGTTGAAGACGCGCGCTACCTCCGTAAGCCCTATACTCTGCGGCAGCTTCGAGACTCGATTGGAGAGCTGCTCACGACGAGATTTCAAGGTCCCGCAATTTGAACCATGCGGGACAAATGCAAGCGGCCGAGGCGAACCATGACTGAGGGAAAAGACGAGACGCGGACGTGGATCGGCCCCTCGGACGTCACTGGCGGCACTACGATCCAGCAGGCTGACGAGGCGCTGCTTAAGGCGGGGGCGTTGCAGAAGGCTATTTTCAACAGCGCAAATTTCTCGAGCATCGCCACTGACGCGAAGGGCGTCATTCAAATATTCAACGTCGGCGCGGAGCGAATGCTCGGTTATACGGCGGCCGAAGTGATGAACAAAA
>PLAI01000290.1:11178-15575 GCA_003134075.1 Methylocystaceae bacterium
GTGGTGTCCGTCACGGCGCTACGCGACGCGCAGGACGTCATCATCGGCTATCTGTTGATTGGCACCGAACTCAAGGCCGGGGCGTTGCAAAGCGCCATATTTAATAGCGCCAACTTCTCGAGCATCGCCACCGACGCGAAGGGCGTCATTCAAATATTCAACGTCGGCGCGGAGCGAATGCTCGGTTACACAGCGGCCGAAGTGATGAACAAAATCACCCCGGCCGACATTTCCGATCCGCGGGAGTTGATCGCGCGAGCCAAATCCTTGAGCGCCGAACTCGCAACCCCGATCACGCCAGGCTTCGAGGCCCTCGTGTTCAAAGCGTCGCGCGGGATCGAGGACATCTACGAACTGACCTATATTCGCAAGGATGGGAGCCGGTTCCCGGCGGTGGTGTCCGTCACGGCGCTTCGCGACGCGCAGGACGTCATCATCGGCTACCTGCTGATCGGCACCGACAACACCGCGCGCAAACTGGTCGAAGAAGAGCAAAAAAAGTCCGATCAACGCCTGCGTGATCAGCAATTTTACACCCGCTCGCTGATCGAAGCCAACATCGACGCGATAATGACCACCGATCCGTCCGGCATCATTACCGACGTCAACAAACAGATGGAAGCGCTCACGGATTGCACACGTGACGAGCTGATCGGCGCGCCGTTCAAAAGCTATTTCACCGATCCGGAGCGGGCCGAAGCGGCGATCAAGCTCGTGCTGAGCGAAAAGTCGGTCACCGACTACGAGTTGACAGCGCGCGCGCGCGACGGCAAGCAGACGGTCGTTTCATATAATGCGACCACTTTTTACGACCGGAACCGCACGCTACAGGGCGTGTTCGCGGCTGCCCGCGATGTCACGGAGCGCAAGCGTGTGGAGGCGGAATTGCAGCAAGCCAAGGCCGCGGCCGAAAGCGCGAGCCGGACCAAATCGGAATTTCTGGCGAGCATGAGTCACGAAATACGAACACCGATGAATGCGATCATGGGCATCGCCGACCTGCTCGCCAAGACCGCCCTTTCCCCGGAGCAGGACAAGTATGTGCAGATCTTTCGCCGCGCCGGGGACAATCTGCTGAATCTCATCAACGACATTCTCGATCTCTCCAAGGTGGAAGCCTCGCAGCTCGAACTGGAGCAAACCGGCTTCTCGTTGCACGATCATCTTGAGAAGGTGATGGAGATGGTGGCGACCCGGGCCAATGAAAAAGGGTTGGCCTTGGTGTGCGAGATCGCGCCGGGCGTGCCTAATGACTTGGTCGGCGACCCGACGCGACTTCGGCAGGTGCTTCTCAATTTACTTGGCAACGCGATCAAGTTCACGGAATCCGGCGAAGTGTCCCTGCGAGTCACGCAGGATGGAAACTTCGCCGTCCCGACCGCATTGCGGTTCGCGGTCTCCGATACCGGCATCGGCATTCCGAGCCAGAAATTGGGCCAGGTGTTTGAACGCTTCACTCAAGCAGATTCATCCACCACGCGCAGGTTCGGCGGCTCGGGCCTTGGCCTCACAATTTCGAGACGCCTTGTGGAATTAATGGGCGGGCGGATCTGGGTCGAAAGCGGCGTGGGAAAAGGCAGCGTGTTTTCGTTCGCCGCGCCATTCGAAATCTGGCCCACGACCAATCGGCCGACGCTCATAACGGTTGGCGTGGATCCCGAGGCGCAACTGCCGGCGCTACGTATTCTTCTGGCGGAGGACTCCGCCGATAATTGCACGATCACCATGGCCTATCTGGAGGACACGCCTTACCAGGTCGAGATCGCCGAGACGGGAGCTATCGCCTGTGAGAAGTTCACATCCGGACACTACGACCTTGTCCTGATGGACCGGCAAATGCCGGTTATGGATGGATTGACCGCGGCGCGGTCAATTCGAGCATGGGAGCAGGCGAACGACCGACAGCCAACGCCAATCATCGCGCTGACAGCTTCTGCCTTGAAGGGGGATCGGGAAATGTGTCTGGCGGCAGGCTGCACGGCCTTTTTGACGAAACCAATCAAGCAAGAGGTGCTGCTACAAGCGATCAAAGAGCGTTCTCAAATAGCGCCGCCAATAGTGAAGGATGAGAGTAGCCGAACGGACGCAGCCGTTGCGCGCCTGAACACCAAATTCGCGGTCCGGATCCCCGCGTATTTGCTGAACTGCAGGCAGAATGTCAATTTTATCCTGGACGCCCTGGATCGGGTTGATCTTGAGACCGTGACGATTCTGGGGCACCAAATGAGTGGTTCCGGCGGCATGTTTGGATTTCAGGAAATAACCGACATCAGCGCCGCCCTTGAAGAGGCAGCCCAGAACGCGGACATCGAAACGTCGCGCAAGTGGGTGAGCGAATTGTCCAGCTACCTGGATCGTGTCGATACCATTTCGGGCTACCCGTTATAATTGCGAGGCCTGTGAGGGTGGCCCGTCACCCGATATGCAACGAGGCGAGGGATGAGCGGCGTCACGGCGCATCTGCATCAAAAACCTGGGCTGACATGTTGCCGGCTTGCCGATTCGCGGGATAGAGCGGATCCATTTTAAGCTTCGTCTATTTCGTCCACGAGTTCGGCGGCATCCTCTCGAATTCCCAACGCGCCGTCGAGATCGATTTCATTTGCGGGCCGCCGCGGCAAACCGGCATCATCGAGACTTTCGATGTCGGGCAGATCGCGCGGACTGGCTAGTCCGAACACCTCCAAAAACTTCCGCGTCGTGACATAGGCGTAAGGCGCGCCAGGTTCCGGCGCGCGCGGGCCGGCGACGATGAGGTCGAGGCTCTTCAGGCGCTCATGGAGCGCGCCACGCTCGGAAGCTCGACGACATATAAAGCGCTCGCTGACCGCATTGGCATTGTGCCGCCGCAGACAGAGCTGGCCCCGGTTGTCTGAACAGGTCCTCGCGGAAGTTAAGTGGATTCCTGCCGGGTTATGCTGAACGCGGGGCTTTGCGATTTTGATGCGGCATCGGGAGGGCGTAGCCCGACCAGAGCCGGGTCTCCAACCGAAGCCTTCGCTTCACCTGTGGGTCTGGTTGGCCTGGTGTCCTCCGATGATCGGAGGGGCCGGTGCCAGGCAGATGCATCAATGACCAACAGGTGAGGACTTACATGAGATTGCGCACCGACCACCCGCAGATGATCGCTGCGGCCAAAGCCGGATTGTCCGTCGCGACCGCACGGCGCATCGACCTTGATCCCCGGCCAGCGAGCGCGAAGAAGCAACGCCGCATATATCGAACCCGGCCCGACCCGCTCGGCGACCTGTGGGACGAAGAGATCCTGCCGCTGCTGACGGCCGCGCCTGGCCTGCGCCCCATCACACTCTTTGACGAGCTGGCCCGGCGCCATCCCGATCGCATTGGGCCATCGTTCCGGCGCACTCTGGAACGACGGGTCGCCGATTGGAAAGCTCGGCATGGCTCCAACCTCAACGTCATCTTCCCGCAAATCCAGCAACCGGGCCGCATGGGTCTGTCCGACTTCACCGATGCGAACGGTTTTGGCGTCATCGTCGGCGGCCAGCGGCTGGAACACCGGCTCTACCATTTCGCGCTCGCCTTTTCCGGCTTCGAACATGCCGAGGTCATACTGGGCGGCGAGAGTTACGCGGCCCTGGCCAGCGGTCTGGAGAACGCTTTGCGCTTGCTCGGCGGGGTTCCGCGGGAGCATCGCAGCGATAGTCTTTCGGCGGCATTTCGCAATCTGGCCATGCCGGATGCCGAGGACCTGACCCGGCGCTTCGCCGCACTCGTCACCCATTTCGGCATGGTGCCGACCCGCAACAACCGCGGCGTCGCACACGAGAACGGCGCCATCGAGAGCCGTCATGGCCACGTCAAAACGCGTATCACGCAGGCATTGCTGCTGCGTGGGTCATCGATGTTCGATGATCTCGAGGCCTATCGCGGCTTCGTTGCCGGCGTCATCGGTCAGCACAATCGCCGGCATGCCGCCATGATCGAAGCCGAACGCGCCGTCCTGCGGCCTCTGCCCACGGCACCGGCGATGACCTGGGAGGCCATGACGGTCCGCGTGACCAGCGCGTCGGGCTTCATGTGCCGCCACGTCTTTTATACCGTTCCAAGCCGGTTGGTCGGCCATCGTCTGCATTTGCGTATCCATGACGACCGCATCGAGGCGTATCTCGGCGGCTCTTTCGTTCTCGCTCTGCCCCGCGGACGCCGGCCAAAGGGCACCGATGCGGCGGTCCATGTCGTCGATTATCGCCACATCATCGCCGCTTTGCGAGCCAAACCGGGTGCGCTGGCCAATCTGGCCTATCGTGACGCCCTCTGGCCACGCGCCGCTTACCGGCGCGCCTGGGAAGCCCTCATCGCGGCCGGTTCGCCGCGCGACGCCGCCCGCACCATGGTCGGCTTGCTCGCCCTCGCGCACGATCGCGGTGTGGAGG
>PLAI01000003.1 GCA_003134075.1 Methylocystaceae bacterium
CGAAGACAGACAAACCAGCAAAGGAGAAGCCCAAAACTTGACGAACGACTGACCCGCAAGCCATCTTCAACCCGGGTCAGTTCTCAATGGAAATCCCGGGTCAAATCTCGGCGGAAATCGACAGCGTTAATTTCATTACACTTTGGCGTGGCGCAACCGACGGGCGCGGGTTTTCCTCCGTATTCAGGCAATTTTCGATCTCGATCGGAGCCTCGACCCGAGACAAAGTGTTTATTTAAAACAGCTGGTTATGCCGCCGCCGCTGCAGTGCCGCATACGGGGCGACCGCGCAAAGGAGCTAATTGTCAGAAAGCGAACAGCTTTGTCATTAACATGGCATTTTTGTTGCAATGCCGTCAGAAGCAAGCCAATCCACTCGGCCTCACAAGGAGTGAGAGATGGGATATCACACCGGAAATGATTTGAATGGCGTTACAACTCGGATCATCCGATCAAATGAAGCCGAACTGGTTGGAATTTATGAAATCTCCAAGTTGCTCGCCTCGCCAGACCGGATCGAGAAAACTTTCGCTTCCGTGCTGGCGCTGCTGTCGAGCTTCTTGGACATGCGTGACGGGCTGATTACCCTGCTGGACGAACGATGCGAGCCGGAGGTCGTCATCGGCCCTGGCTGTAGTGAGGCCGGCGCGCGGCAATTTTTCGATCATCTGGCGCAGCCGGCGGTTCGCAGGATCGTCGCGACGAAAATGCCGCTGGTGATTGAAAACGTTGCGGACTCGCCTCTATTCGAGGGCTCTGATCTTTCCGAATGGGGCCCAGATGAAAGCGCGCCCTTTTCGATCCTCGGGGTTCCGATCAAGGAAGGAGACGCCGTCGTCGGCGTCTTGACGGTGGATCGCTTGTTGGACGCCCAGACTTGTGCGCCTTTTGATCACGATCTTCGTTTCCTGGCGATGGTCGCCAATCTGCTCGGCCAGACCCTGCGCTTGCACAAGCTCGTCGACAAAGACCGCAAGCGCCTGATGCAAGAAAACGCGAGACTGGAGGACAACCCCTCAAATAATGTTGGATCGAAACTCGTCGCCATCCCGGGCATATTGGGCGAAAGCGAAGCGCTTCGGGCCGTGGTTGAAAAAATCCGCATAGTCGCGAAGGCGAAATCGACCGTTTTGCTGCGCGGCGAAACGGGCACCGGGAAGGAAATGTTCGCGGCGGCGATTCACAAATTATCGCCGCGCGCCAATAGGCCATTCATCAAGCTGAACTGCGCCGCGCTGTCCGAAAGCGTATTGGAATCAGAACTTTTTGGCCATGAACTCGGTGCCTTCACCGGCGCGATAAATCTGAACAAAGGCCGCTTCGAACTGGCCGACGGCGGCACCCTATTTCTTGACGAAATCGGCGAGATTACGCCGGCGTTTCAAGCGAAACTCTTGCGCGTGCTTCAGGAAGGCGAGTTCGAGCGCGTCGGCGGAACCCGCACGATCAAGGTGGACGTGCGACTGATCTGCGCGACCCATCGCGATCTCGAGGAAGAGGTGCAGAACGGTAAATTCCGCGTCGATCTCTATTATCGCATTAGCGTCGTGCCCATTCTGTTGCCGCCGCTACGTGAACGTAAGAGCGACATCGCCCTGCTCGCCAATGAATTTCTCCAAAGATTCAATAAAGAACAGGACGCCCATCTAAGCTTCTCGCAATCGGCGATAGATTTTCTGTCGCAATGCAGCTTCCCCGGCAATATTCGCGAGCTGGAGAATTACGTGCTCCGCAGCGCGACGCTGACGCCGGGAGACGTCATCAATGACAAGGATATTTCTTGCCTTAGCGACACTTATCTTTCGCCCGTTCCATCGAACGCCTCGCCTGGGCTTCGGGGCAAGTCCTCTAATTTCACGCCGTTGCCCATAGCGCCGGATGCACGAGCCCTCGCGCCGTCATCCGCGAACGAACCCAACTCGAACGCGACGTCGCCGATGCTATGCCCCGGCGCGGAGAATTGCACGATGATCGATAGCGATAATCGATCAATCCGAGAAAAGATTATCGATGCGATGGAGCAAACAGGCTGGGTGAAAGCGAAGGCGGCGCGGGTGCTCGGCCTTACACCGCGCCAAATTGGCTATGCGTTGGAGAAATACAACGTTCCAATCAAAAAGTTCTGAGGGTGCTTCAAAGCTGACGCTTTGCCTAAAACTTCTCATAAGGCGGCGCTTGTGGCTGTCTGATCAATTGCCTCGCTGTGCGGGCAGCGAGGAGTGTCACTCTATCGCAGCTCAATGCTTGGAACTTACGCCGACTTAACACATTGGAATAGTGCTCTCGTTTCTCGATGGCGAGGTGATCGAGGGGCTACGGTATGTTGTTCGGACAAAAGAAAAGGAAATTAATCCTGTCAGGGGCGTCCCTTTCGAATGAGTTGGCGCGAGAATTGCGGAGTGAATTTCGTGAACGAGAAACAAAAATTTCGCTTCAGGCCTGACTCCCCGGTCGCCCGCGAGCTGGACATCTCGACTGACGCCATTGGAACCGTAATTTGTCGGTATCGTATCCTGAGGGAAGGTGAGCTCGCCCCAGAGCGGTTGGACGTGCGCTTCGGTGAGCGACGGTTTGCTTGGGGGGTGCCCGAAAAAGAGTTCGAGGTAATTCTCAATTAGAATGATGCATGAAAACCGCATAACTCACCAATAGGGAAACCTCGACGGCCGCCTCCGGCGGCCTGTTCTGTGTATCGCTTCTCTTGACTTTTGCTCGCTCAGGTTTTGCTGAAGCGTCTCAATTTGTTGTCCGCCGCATAGCTTACCCGTCAGTGGCGCGAGAACAGATCGTGCAATTTGCACAGAGTGGTGGTGATGTCGAAGCGCCTGTCAGGCAGCGCTTCGCCGGCGATTACGTGGGCAAGCGCGGTTGCCGGGTCGGTCTCCCCCGTGAGCAGCACTTCGGCACCGCGCTTGTGCATGCCGCGGATAAACCCGTCGCCGGCGCTGCCTGCGACAACGATCTCCATCCCGTCTAAAGGGTGCGCGGTATTGTCGCGGAAATGGTGGAATAGCTGTTCCTTCGCCAATTCGACGCGCGTCGGCGGCGGCAACGGTTCACCTAAACGGTGTTCAGCCAGATCATAGAGCAGCCAGCACCGCGCCTGCCCGGCATGGCCGCTGACCGCAGCCCAGTCTTTGGTGGCGACGCCGATCTTCATGGCCAATCCTTCCGTCCTAATCGAAGTTGCATGAATACGCTATCATGGGCTCTGTTGTATTGGCGAGCCCGAGGCGCAATTTGCGGCACTGTTGCATTAACCCGCTTTGGGCGAAAATTCGAAAAATCACTCACTGAATTCCCTCGGATTTTTCGCCTCGCTTTGGGCTATTTTTGCTCAATGCAACATAGCTCTCGAAGGATCAAAAAGCTCTGTTTCGCCTTATTTTCTCGGCGACTCCGAGTGGTGCGTTTTTCTTGAAATTCGAACCAGAATCAAGGCCCGACGATCGCGCGGAAGGTCTCGTCCTCGTTCGCGCGAACATCCGCTCCGTTGGCGCTTCTCAGACTTGGTACAGCGGTTCCGCAGAGCGGTTCATCGCCGACACTGACCGACCGGCCCCCTTTCTGTTTCGATTGATGATTACATGACCGAGCTTCCGTCACTCGAACGGATACGAAATGTCCTTTGCGCGCGCCGGTCGTTGCTTTCCCTTGGTGATCTGAGCAGCGAGCGCCGACGTGACGGTCTGGCCGTAGAACTTCTCCAGCATCTCGACCGAAGTCCCCATCTGCTTCGCCAGCAGGAACGGGCTGGTGTCGTGCGACAACCGCTGCGTGGCGTAGAAGTGGCGCAGCGAGTAGATCGTCCTCGCCATGCCGTCCCGCATGATCGGAATCCCGGCGAACTCCAGCAGCGAATGAAACGACCGCTTCACGGTCTGGATCGGCGTCCCGTCCCTGTGGCAGACCACCAGTGCATTGCGCTCAGGGTCTTTGCCGAGTTCTTCCCGCTGAAGGTCATAGAGGCGCTTCACGTAGGCGTCGGCGCCTGAAAGACGACCTCGCGCGC
>PLAI01000382.1:0-1233 GCA_003134075.1 Methylocystaceae bacterium
CCTCGATCCGCAGCACGCCGAGCAGCCGATGACGCGCTTTCGCCAGCAGCTTGATGACCCGTCCGGTGAATTGCGGATCGTTGGGGCCGGCGTCGCGGTCGGGTTCGGCGCGGGCCAGCGCGCGGTCGCCGACGCCGGGCAGCGGCTCGCCGGGGCGGGCTCTACGCGGCGCGTGGATCAAAATGCGCGGCGGCGGGCCGAATTCGTCCTCGTTCCACTCGACCGGCGCCGCGATCAGCTCGCCGTCGGCGTCGCGACCGATGATGTCGACCAGCGCCACGGCGGGCAGGGCGCCGAGCTTCGTGAGGCGCTTGCCGCGCTTCTCTATCGCGCCGTCCGCCGCGAGTTCGCTCAAGAGCCGCTTCAACTCGATCTTGTCGGCGCCCTTGATGCCGAAGGCGCGCGCGATCTCGCGCTTGCCGATCTTGCCGCTCTGGCCGGACTTGCGCATCGCCTCTTTTTCGCGCGCCAGAAATGCGAGAATGTCTTCGCGCGAGGGCGTCGGCGTGGGGCGTGGGGCGCTTTGCTGCTTCTTCGTCAATTCCGTTTCCGTTTGGCGCGGCGCCTAAAAAACAAAGGCCGCGCGGGGCGGACTATACACGCGCGCCGCGCCGTGCGATACGCCGCCGCGAAGGGCGTTGAAGCAATGGCCAAAAACAAATCCATCACGCTTTGCGCGGACGATTACGCCCTGTCCCATGGCCTCAGCGCCGGCATTCTCGAGGCGCTGCGGGCGGGGCGGCTGTCGGCCGTGTCCGTGCTGACCAACGGCCCGCGCTGGCCGGCGCTCGGGCGCGACCTCGCGCGCGCCGAGTTCGACGCCGATATCGGCCTGCATTTCAATCTGACGCTCGGCGCCCCGCTCGGGACCATGCCGAGATTCGCGCCGAAGGGCGCTTTTCCGCCGGTGTCGCATGTGGTCCGCATGGCGATGCGCAATAAACTGCCGATGGACGAAATCCGCGAAGAAATCGACCGCCAGCTCGACCGCTTCCAGGCGGTGATGCTGCGCCTGCCGGATTTTGTCGACGGCCACCAGCATGTGCAGGCGCTGCCGGGGATTCGCGGCGCGCTGCTCGACGCGCTAGAGCAGCGGCATTTGCAAGGCGAGTGCTGGCTGCGCGACAGCGGCGACTCCTTGCACCGCATTTTTTTGCGCGGCGCGCAGGTCAAAAAGGCCTTGGTGGTAAGGGGTCTGGCCGCGGGCTTCCGCCGCGCCGCGCGCCGCGCCGG
>PLAI01000382.1:1275-6399 GCA_003134075.1 Methylocystaceae bacterium
CGGCCATGCCGACGACGATGGCGACCGACAGTCGAAACTGCCTGCGGGCCGATGCGGGTTCGATGACCGAATAATAAGCGTTCGACATGTGTGCCTCCATCGCGTTCTTGATGGGAGGAAGTTAACGAGGTCGCGGAGGCGAGAATGTGCGGCGGCGCACGTGGTGAAAGGGTGCGGGCGCGAAGTGAGACTGCGAGACCGCGTGGACGTTAACGACTTTGGTGCATGGTAGCGCGTCGCAGCGAAGGCCCGAGCTTGCCAATCGAGCTGGGTAATGGCAAATCAGCTCAGCAAAGACGTTCAGCGGGTTATGCCGGAGCGCCCTCTGGTCGGGCGACAGGACATCGGAGTCTCCTAATCATGCTCACGGACGATGGGATCGCCGGTCCCCGCGAAGGAAACGAGGCTCTGCTTGGGCTTCGGTCGGGGCGTCTCGACCGCCGGTCGTTTCTGTTCGGCTCCGCCGCCACTCTCGGAGCGCTTGGGCTCACCGGTTGCGCGACGTCCGACGGCATGATCCCTGCCGACATGTTGGCGCTTTACGGGCCGGCGCCCAACGAGAAATTCCCGATCCCGGCGGTCGATCTTAGGAAGGTCGATCCGAAATATTGGCGCCGGACCGTGCGCTACGACAGCAAGGAACCGCCCGGCACGATTATCATCGATCCCGCCAATTACTATGTTTACCGCATCGAAGGCGACGGAAACGCCACCCGCTATGGCGCCAATGTCAGCCGTCCCGGCTTCCTGTGGAACGGTGAAGCTTATGTCGGGCGCAAGGCGGAATGGCCCACTTGGACGCCGCCCAAGGAGATGATCGCGCGTCAGCCAGAGGCCCGCAAATATGCCGGCGGGATGCCGGGAGGTCTGGACAATCCGCTCGGCGCCCGCGTGCTCTATCTCTATCAGAACGGGCGCTACACGGTCTGCACGATCTACAGCACCAGCGACCCCGAGTCGCTCGGGAAAGGCGTTACGAGCGGCTGCACCGGCCTCCTCAGCCAGGACATGATCCACCTCTATTCACGAACGCCGATCAAGACGAAGGTGCTCATCCTGCCGGCATAGCCAGCGGCGTCAACCCCCGGTCCAGGCGCCCCCCGGCGCGGGCGGCGCAAAGAACGGGGCCGTTCGTTGTGGGGGTCACTTGTCGTGTGTCTGCACCACGCCGCTTCGAACGTCCGCTGCCTAACTGTTTCCCCCCAATAGCGGACCGCCTGGAATCAGTTCACGTTGGCCCGCGGTCCGATAGCGGCCTTTGCAGGAGTGCCCGTGAATGTCCGGTATATGCTCGCAGCTCAACGTCAGTTCGTGGCGGAAGACGAAATCTGATCGACTCGCTACCCCTCCACCACCACATCCAACCCCAAATCCAGCACCCTTGCCGAATGGGTCAGCGCGCCGACCGAAATCAGGTCGACGCCGGTTTCGGCTATTCCCGCGATGGTCTCCAGCGTCACGCCGCCGGAAGCTTCAATAATCATGCGCCCGCCAATCATCGCCACCGCCTCGCGCAAATCGCCAAGCGACATATTGTCGAGCAGCACCACATCGGCGCCCTCCGCCAAAACCTCGCGCAATTGCTCCAGCGTATCCACCTCGATCTCGATCTTCACGAGATGGCCCTTAAAATCCTTGGCGGCGCGCAACGCGGCCGTTACGCCGCCGGCGACGGCGATGTGGTTGTCCTTGATCAGAATCGCGTCGTCGAGCCCGAAGCGGTGATTGGCGCCGCCCCCGCATCGCACCGCGTATTTTTCAAAGGCGCGCAGCAGCGGCGTGGTCTTGCGCGTGTCGCAAACCCTCGCCTTGGTGTGAGCGATTTTTGAAGCAAAGCGCGCGGTCAGCGTCGCGACGCCGGACATTCGCCCCAAAAAATTGAGCGCGACGCGTTCGGCCGAAAGAATCCCATGCGCGAAACCCTCGATCCGCGCGACGACCGCGCCCTTTGCGACATGCGCGCCGTCTTCGACGCATGGCTCGAACGTGATCGCCGCGTCGACTTGCGAAAAGGCCTCGCGCGCCAGCGCGAGCCCGGCGATCACGCCGTCTTCGCGCGCCGCGATGATGGCCTTGGCGCGGGCCATCGCGGGGATGGTTGCTTGCGTGGTGATGTCGCCGGCGCGGCCGAGGTCTTCCTTGAGGGCCGCGCGCGCGGCGTCCGCGACGAGGAGTTTGGGCAGGGCAGGGAGATTGGTCACGATGTCGCTTCCCGCGCGATTGTTTCGGCCTCGTTCAGCGTGAGCCGCGAGCGCCGCGCCAGTTCTGGTGAAGCGGTCGGAAAATCCGAGCGGAAATGCGCGCCCCGGCTTTCGCGCCGGGCGAAGGCCGCGCTGGCGATCAGCAGCGCCGTCGTCAGCATGTTTTGCGTTTGCGCGCCTGTCGCTTGCCGGCGCAGGCGATTGATCGCGCCCAGCGCGCGCGCGAGCCCCGCGCCGTCGCGCACGACTCCGACATAGGCCGCCATGACGTCGCGCAATTCCTCGACGACGGCGTGATCCATGACGTCGTGATGAGATTGCTCTCTCGCGTGAAAAGCCGCCGTCGTCTCGTCCCGCGCGGAGGCGGCGACGTCGGCGGCGACTCGCGCGCCAAAAACCAGCGCCTCCAGCAGCGAGTTCGAAGCGAGGCGATTGGCGCCATGCAGCCCGGTGCAGGCGACTTCGCCAGCGGCCCAGAGACCGGGCAGGCTCGCGCGGCCCTTGGCGTCGGTCGCGACGCCGCCCATGTGGTAATGCGCGGCTGGCGCGATGGGGATCGGCGCGGTCACGGGGTCGATCCCGGCCGCCATGCAGCTTGCGTAAACGGTCGGGAATTTTGTTGGGAACGCCGCGCCGATCGCCGTGCGCGCGTCGAGAAAGGCGCCGTTGCCGGAAGCGATGCTTTTGAACACGCCGCGCGCGACAATATCGCGGGCCGCGAGTTCGGCGGCGGGGTCGATGTCGGCGAGAAAGCGATGTCCGCTCCTGTCGACGATCACCGCGCCTTCCCCGCGCAGCGATTCCGTTGCGAGCGGCGCGGGATCCGCGCCGATGTCGATGGCGGTGGGGTGAAATTGCACGAATTCGGCGTCGGCGATCAGCGCTCCCGCACGCGCCGCCATGGCGACGCCGGCGCCGCGGGCGTCGATGGGGTTTGTCGTGACGCTGTAGAGATGGCCGACGCCGCCAGTCGCGAACACGAGCGCGGAGCCGCCGAGGAAGCGCGTTTGTCCGTTGGGGTCGCGGCCAAGCACGCCGATCGCCCGGCCTTCCCGCGTTACGATTTCAAATGCCGAAATGCCCTCGACGACTTCGATCGACGGCGTCTCTCGCACCCGTCGCGCGAGAGTCTCCATGATCGCGCGGCCGGCGGCGTCGCCCTTCACCCGCACGATCCGGCGATGCGTGTGCGCCGCCTCCCGCGAGGGTTGCAAGACGCCGAGCGCGTCGCGGTCGAAAGGCGCGCCAAAGGCCACGAGATCGTCGATCCGCGCCCGCGCTTCCAGCGCGACGCCGAGCGCGATGTCGGCGTCGACAAGTCCGGCGCCGGCGGCGATGGTGTCGGCTGCGTGAACCTCCGGCGTGTCGCCTTCGGAAACAGCCGCCGCGACGCCGCCCTGCGCCCAGGCCGAGGCGCCGCCAATTCCGGCCGGCGCCAGGATTGTCACGGGCGATGGCGCGAGTTTGAGCGCGCAGAAAACCCCGGCGAGGCCGCCGCCGACGATGAGAATGGATGGCGTCCTTTTGTCCATGCGCTCAGTCGATGGCGACGGCGGCGAGGCGCGCGAGGGCGGCGGATTCCTTCTCGATCGCCGCCGCGATCAGCGCGCGGGCGCGCTCGGGCAGGGGAAGCTCCAGCGCCGCGGCATGTCCGCGCGGCGACATTTTGCACAGGGTCTTGCCGAGGATGTCGACGATCTTGTCGTCGTCATAGCCGGTGTATTTGGCCAAAAATTCGTCAAAATAATACGCCAGAAAGACAACGGCCGCGACGTTTTCGAGCGCCTGCGACTCGGGGTCTTTTTTCAGCTGCTCTTTTTTGATGAGAGAGCCGACATGCGCCGCCTCGGCGTCGCTGTAGCCGCGCTCCCGCATGATGGCGCCAACGAGGTCGGCGTGATGGATACGGCAGCGCTTGCGCCAGTCGTTATAGCCGTGGCGCCCCGGCGGAAAAGCGTCGCGACGAATCTCCCACCGGCGCAGGTGCTGCGCATGCGCGGCGATGCGCAGCAATGCGGATGGATGCGCGTAAATGCGCGCGAGATGCGCGCTCATGCGCGCCGAATAAAGCTGCTCGAAGGCGATCTCCCGACCGTCGACGACGCATTTGCGGGGGTCGTCGGCGTTGGCGGCGTCGATCGCCGCCAGCACCCGGTCCAGTCTCGCGTCCGCGAGATCTTGCGCGCCGGGGGGCTCAGCCGACATCGATCATGCGCTGCACGCTGGCGCGGGCTCTCGCGGCAAGAGCTTGATCCACCAGCACTTCGTCGCGCATATAGATCAGGCTGTCGAGGATTTTCGGCAGCGTGATGCGCTTCATATGCGGGCAGAAATTGCAGGGGCGGATAAACTCCGTGCCCGTCGTTTCGGCGGCCACGTTATCAGCCATCGAACATTCGGTGACGAGCAGCACGCGCGCCGGCTTCTTCGTCCGCACATAGTCGATCATCGCCGCCGTCGAGCCCGCGAAGTCCGAAATTTCAATGACTTCGCGCGGACATTCGGGATGCGCGATGATCTTCACGCCGGGATTGTCGGCGCGGTAGCTCTCGATTTCCTCGGCCGTGAAACGCTCGTGAACCTCGCAGGCGCCGTGCCAGGCGATGATCCTGACCTTTGTTTGCGCGGCGACATTTTGCGCCAGATATTTGTCCGGCAGCATGATGACGCGATCCGAGCCAAGGCTCTCGACGACCTTGAGCGCGTTGGAGGAGGTGCAGCAGATGTCGACTTCCGCCTTCACGTCGGCCGAGGTGTTGACATAGGCCACGACCGGCACGCCCGCGAAGCGTTCGCGCAACAGCCGCACGTCCGCGCCCGTGATGCTCGACGCCAGCGAACAGCCGGCGCGCGAATCCGGAATCAGAACCGTCTTGTTGGGGTTCAGGATCTTCGAAGTTTCCGCCATGAAGTGCACGCCGCA
>PLAI01000097.1 GCA_003134075.1 Methylocystaceae bacterium
CCCTCCGCCAAAATGGGAATCCCGATTCTCAACAGGCCCTAGTCCGTTACGCCGTCTTTATTTTGGCGCGGCAATGGAATCTTGTGCGGCGCACACCATGTAGGGTGATGCGCGGCGACCGGGGATTCCCTTAGGCCACCGGGCCAAAAGGATACAGGATGTCAACTAATGTCAACGACATGCAGAGGCTCGGCTCAAGCCGGTTCGAGGCCATTAACACCGCGAACGGCTCGATGGTGAAGGCGCTACAGGCCATTGAGACGGAAAGGATGGACTATTCGAAGAAATCCTTCGAGAAGGGCGGCGCTCTGGTCGAGAAGCTGTTCGGCGTGAAAACATTCGCCGAGGCGGTTCGGTTGCAGTCGGATTTCGCCAAATCCGCCTATGAGGATTTCGTCGCGGAAGCCGCGAAGATCAATGAGATGTATTCGAGCCTCGGCAAGGAAGCCTTCAAATCGGCCAACGTCGAGACGGGCGCGCAACCGCCAATGGCCGCTCCCCCGTCGAAAGCGCAGTGACGCCGCGCGGCGCAATTAATCTCCGGCGGTTCCTTTTCTCCGCCTCGATCGCCGTCGGAACGCGCTAAAATATCGACAGGCTTCTTCTTTCCTATCGAAGGCCCCTCCCAACGCTTCGGCGCGCCCGAGCGTGGGGAGGACATGCCGATGCCAGCGCCATTTGCTGTTAGGGTGTATCAATCAACCTTTTCGCGACGAATATCCTTGTCTTTAAAATCAATAAGTAACCCGTGCGAAAATTATGTGCGAAATCCTCGCCCCCCACCGCCCGGGATTGTCCCCGTCCTACCGGATGTCCAGCGTCGCGCGCCGCGCCAGACGCGGCAGAAGTCGCGCCAGATCGCGGGGGCGCAGCGCCACGCAGCCCGCCGTCGGCGCGAGATCTTCGGTCGCGACATGAAAGAAGATCGCGCTGCCGCGCCCGCGCATGGCCGGGCGAATATTATGATCGAGCACGCCAACGAAGTCGTAGAGCCGATCCGAACGCCACAAGTCCTCGTGGCTCAGTCGCGTCGGACCGCGCAGATGACGATTGTAAAGAAAGCTCTTGGGGTCGTCGCACCAAATATCGTCCTTTCGCGTCTGGCGCGTCGGCGCGAGCAGGGCCGCCCGCGAAAATCGGCCGGGTCGAACAAAAGCGTAAAGCAAGCGCGGACGGCCCTTGGGCGTCGCGCCGTCGCCCTCGCGTTTGTCGCATGTGAGACCGGCGCGGCCCAAGGCGCAGCGCAACGTCAGCGTTCCCGCGATCAGCCGGCCCTGATGCGGCGCGCCGCCGATCAGCCGCGCGACAAGCAGCCGCCGCAGGCCCGTCCGCGACGGCGTGGAGAAATGCGCGGCTTTCATATCGTCCTTTGCAAAGCGCCTGTTTTGCGCCATTTTGCCGGTAAAGGCCCGGTTGGATCAAGCGACATGAAATTCCTTTGCGCGAAAGTCCCCGCGCGGCGATGGCGGCGACCATGACGATTGGGCTGCTGATCGTCGGCGACGCGGATTTGCGACTGGCGCTCGGGGAGCAGTTCGCCCGCGTGGCCGCGATCGCCGCCCTGGAGGCCGAAACGGCCCACGAGGCTTTGGCGCGGATCGAAAACGGCTCGCCCGACGTTCTGTTGATCGCCGACGATATCGAGGCGCCCGGCGCGGCGATATTGTTGAAAATGGCGCGGGCCGCCGGCTTTAACGGCCTGGCGATTTTGCTGGCGCGCTTTGAGGCCGCGACGCACGAGGGGTTCGACGGCTCCATGCGCCGGCCTTTGCGGTTCGCCGGGCTGATGGCCATGATTCGCGCGAAAATCGCGCCGCCCGCCGTCGCCGCGGCGGGCGCGGCGCTTGGCGACCATCTCTTTTGCGAAACGACGCAGACCCTGATGGGGCCGGATGGCGTTCGCCGCCTTTTGACCGAGAAGGAGACGGCGATTCTCGCACGTCTCGCCCGCGCGCGCGGCGGAGTCGTCGCGAGAGATGTGTTGCTGCGGGAAATTTGGGGCTATAGTCCCGCCGTCGACACGCATACTCTGGAAACCCATATCCATCGTTTGCGCCGCAAGATCGAAGACGCGTCGGGACGGCCCAAGCTCCTGCTCTCGGCCCCAAGCGGTTATCGGCTGACGACCAATGACGCGGGTTTGGACGACGGCGCCTGAGGCGCGCTGAAAACCGGGAAGGCCCATGGCGTTCGACACCGAACTTGACGAAATCATGCGCATCGACTTGTTCGCCGTCTTCGAGCCGGAGGCGTTGCGAGGGTTGATCTACGGCGCCGAAACGAGATTGCTGCGCGCCGGCGACGTGCTGTTTCGGCGCGGCGAGACGGCGGATGGGGGCTATCTGCTCGCCGCCGGCGCGATCGCCATCGAGGGCCGCGAACCCGGCGCGCCGGCGCGGAAAATCCTGCGGCCGCTCGTCCTGCTGGGCGAGACCGCGCTGGTCGCGGCGACCTCGCGGCCAATGACCGCGTTCGCGCGCGAGCCCTCCATCGTGTTGAAAATCTCGCGGACGCTCTTCCACCAAATTCTCGAAAAGCATCCGACGACGGCCGCGCGCGTGCGTCAGTTGTTCCAAGATCGTCTCACGCAATTCGCGCTGGGGTTGAAGATCGACGCATAGCCGGGCAATTCCACCCCGCATCGAGAGCCAATCGACATGGCGCGTATAGTTTCCACTTCATGGGCATTCGTTTTCGCGGTTCTAGCTGGCGTCGCCTTGGCGCCCGGCCACGCCGCGGAGGTCTCCGCCGCGAAAAAAGGGGGCGAAGAGCAGAGCGCCTCGACGCTCGGCTTGCCGGCGGAGGTCGCCACCAAGCACGTGATCACGCTGGCGGGGGAAAAACTGGCCTTCACCGCGCGCGCCGGCGCCGTGCGTCTGTCCGACGCGCAAAGCGGCGCGCCCAGGGCGGACGTGGCCTTTGTCTCTTACGAACGCGCCGACGCCGATCCGCTGACGCGGCCAGTCGCCTTCGTCTTCAACGGCGGACCCGGCGCGGGCTCCGCTTGGCTGGGACTCGGCGCGCTGTCGCCCTGGCGGCTTCGCCTCGATGGCGACAGCTTTTCGCCATCGACGCCGCCGCTCGTCGTAGACAACGCCGAAAGCTGGCTCGGCTTCGTCGATCTCGTGTTCGTCGATCCTCCCGGCACGGGATACAGCAAGTTCTTGAACGAGAACGAAGAGTCGAAAAAGCATTTTTTCTCGGTGCAGGGCGACGTCGACTCGCTCGCCGTGGTCGTGCGCAAATGGCTGACGACGCACCGGCGATTGGCGTCGCCGAAATATCTGGTTGGCGAGAGCTACGGGGGCTTTCGCGTCGTCAAGCTCGCGGGGGCGTTGCGAGAGCGCGAGAATGTCGGCGTCGAGGGGCTGGTTCTCATATCGCCCGTGCTCGATTTCTCCTGGCTGGAAGGCGGTCGAAATCTTCTAACCTTCGTCGCCGATCTTCCCAGTTTCGCGGCGATCGCTCGCGGCGCCAAGGATCGGCGCGATGTCGCCGACGTGGAGGCCTACGCCGCCGGGGAGTATGTGACCGATCTGCTGAAGGGCGTGAAGGACGAAGGCGCCCTGGCGCGTTTGCGCGCGAATGTCGCCCGCTTAACGGGTCTCCCTCCCGAAAAAGTGGAGCGTCTCGCCGGGCGCATCGACGCCAAGACATTCACCCGCGAACGTCTCGCGGCGTCGGGACGGGTGCTGAGTTTTTACGACGGCGAAATATCCGGCTTTGACCCGAATCCCTACGCGCGCGAGAGCGACTGGGCCGATCCCGTGCTCGACTCCTTGCGCGCGCCCCTCGGCGCCGCCATGACGAGCGTCGTGGCCGAGAAGCTGCAATGGCCGGTCGGCGACGCGAGATATGAAATTCTCAATGGCCAAGTGGCGCATCTTTGGGACTTCGAGCGGGGAGGTCGTCATGGCGCCGAGGCGGTTTCCGATTTACGTCAGGCCCTGGCGCTCGATCCGCGTTTCAAGGTTCTCATCGTGCATGGTCTGGCGGACCTCGTGACGCCCTATTTCACGACCAAATTGCTGCTCGACCAACTGCCCGCCTATGGCGACGGCGCGCGCGTGAAACTCACCGTGTCGCCCGGCGGCCATATGTCATATCTGCGGAGCGATTCGCGCAAGATGCTTCGCGACGGCGCCCGCGAACTCATCGAAGGAAAGTAGTCCGCGCTGGCGCGACCTCACTTTGACCCGCTTGCATCGCCCGTCAGCTCGGTTGGCGAGCAGTCGTGATCCAGCAATTCCTCGGCATGGCCTCCGTCGCTATTGGCCAGCACGGCGAAGCCGCGATCTCCATTCGGGCCGATGATGCCGACGACGGCGATCGATTGCCGCGCCATCCTCGATTTCGCTCCCGGAATCTCGTCGGCGACGAGCTTGAAGATGTTGCGATCGACGCTCGCCGCGTCGATTTCCTTGACGCGATAGCGACCCGCCCAGGGGCCCGGTTCGAGACTGGACCATTTCGAGGAAAGCCGGCTGGCGCGGGAGGCCAGCGCCAGCTTTAGCCGCGGGTCCACGCAATCGACATGAATGTGCAACTGGTCCTGCGAGCGGCCGCGCCGCGAGTTGACGGCCATGCCGATGTCGTTCCAGGCCAGCGGCCGGGCGGCGCTCGCCACGACGCGGCTTCTCTCGCTCCAAGCCTCTGACCAAAGGTTCGCCATTGGTTCGCCGAGAACGGCGGGACTTTCGATTCCGTCTATTTTCGTCGTCGGGACAACCAGAATCCGAGTCTTGTCGCCGGGGGCGCGGATCACGGCGAATCCGTCCGCCATATCCACCTTCAGACAGGGAAGGGGCAGGCTGAAAGCCTGCTGCATCGGACGACAAAGACCGTTGACGACACGCCAAAGCGCCGTTCTGTCGGCCACGTCGAAGGCGGCGGCCTCGCCCGAGCCGGCCAGCCCGGCACCGAGAAGGAGAAGAGCGAAGCGCATTGTCCTCGCGAAGGGTTTGACACGCATGCTTCGGTTCATTCCTCGGTCCGTCGTGGGCGCGCTTGAGCCGATCGAGGGGGCCGGCCGACCGCGCTCTCCCGCCGAGCGGCGAATAGCACGGGGCGCCATCCCCGCGGCAATTTTCCGTCGAGACATCGCGATCAGGGCTAAAATTTAAGGTTCAATTGATCGCCGCTTTTTAGCCGTTCCGCGTCAAGCGACGACAGCGTGACGCCAAGCAGCCTAATTCCCTTTCGCGTGGGGAAGACGGCTCCAAGCAGCGCGAGGGCGAGCCGTTCGAGTTCCGCCTGTGTCGCGATACGCGATGCGCCGGTGTGACCGCGCGTGATCTGATGAAAATCCGAAAATTTAACCTTCAAGGTGACGGTGCGCCCGCGAATGCGCGCCGTCTCGCAATGGCGCCAGACTTTCGCGACGATTGGTTCGAGCGCGGCGCGCGCCGCGTCAAAAGTGAAGATGTCCTCGAAGAAGGTGTTTTCGGCGCCAATCGATTTGCGGATGCGGTCGGCGCGCACCGGCCGCTCGTCCATCCCGCGCGCGATCCAATAATAATATGACCCCGCCTTCCCGAAATGCCGCTGGAGGAAGGGGAGCGTTCGCGCCTTCAGGTCGAGGCCGGTTTCGATGCCGAGGCTGTTCATCTTCCGCGTCGTCGCCGGACCGACGCCATGGAATTTCCCGACCGGCAATGTCTCGACGAAGGCCGGCCCCATGCTCGGCGTGATGACGAATAGTCCGTCGGGTTTGCGGTGATCGGAGGCGAGCTTCGCCAGGAATTTGTTGTAGGAGACGCCGGCGGAGGCGGTGAGGCCGGTCTCGTCGCGGATCGCCGCCCGGATTTCCTCGGCGATCCGCGTCGCCGACGCGACTCCGCGCGGATTTTCCGTCACGTCGAGATAGGCCTCGTCCAGCGACAGCGGCTCGATGATCGGCGTGTGCCGCGCGAAGATGGCGCGAATCTGGCGCGACGCTTCCTTGTAAGCGTCGAACCGAGGCTTGACGAAGATCAGCCCGGGGCATTTTCGTTTCGCGGTGACGGACGGCATCGCCGAGCGCACGCCGAATTTTCGCGCCTCATAGCTCGCCGCCGCCACGACGCCGCGCTCGCGCGAGCCGCCGACGGCGACCGGCTTGCCGCGCAGTTCGGGATCGTCGCGCTGTTCGACGGACGCGTAGAACGCGTCCATGTCGATATGGATGATCTTGCGTTGCCGCGCGGGCGAGGCGACGCCGCGATTTCGCGCGTCATCGCCAATCGTCCCGCTGTGTGGCGCGTCGTCCGGCGCGAGCATGACCGTCAGGCCGCGAGGCCTCCCTCGTCCTTCTTGCCGCCCCTGCCGACGATCGTGAGAGCGCCGTCGGCGAGGGGACGCTGGAGCTTGAGCGCCTCCTCGATGGGCGCCGTCATCCACAAGTCTATTTCCTCGCGAGTCGTCAGGATCGCCGGCATCGCCTTCGGGTGGATGGAGCCAATGAACCCGTTCGGCTCGGTTGTCAGGAAAGCGAAGACGTCATTGGTCGTTTCTCCTTCCCTGACCTTTCTGACCGAGGTCCAGCGCGTCCAGATTCCCGCGAAGAAGGCCAGCGGCCTCGTTTCGTCGAGAGCGAACCAAACCGGCGGCCTCGACCCGTCCGGCAGTTGTTCGTTTTCCGCGAAACTGGTGAAGGGCGCGACGCATCGGTGTTCGACGCCCAGCCAGCGGCGCCAATGCGGTGACTTAAGGTTGCGGACATTGGTGACGCCGGGATCGCAATTCCGGCCCTTCAACGCGAAGGCTGGCGACGGCATCCCCCAACGCGCCATGGTCAACTCGCGTCCCGGTGGCCGGTCGCGGACGATCGGGGCGGCATGGTCGGGAAGGATCGCGGGGAATGGCGGCAGGTTGCCGGCGCGATCATTCATGGCGCCGGCGATTTCGCGGATCGCCTGCTGGCTGGTCGTCATCGAATATAAGTTGCACATGGAGCGGTCTCCTGGAGCGGTCTCCTTCATCCCGCCAAGTGCAAGGCGAGCCAAACGGTTGGCTGGTCCGCGTCCGTCCACTCGACCCGATGGCGCATATGCGCGGGAATCTCGACATAGCCGCCGGGGCGGAGAACTCGCGGCTCGCTCTCCCCCTCGATCAGGAGGGCCGCCGAGCCCGAGATCAGGAAAACCCATTCCGTCCAATCCTGATCATACCAAAAACCGGGCGGGCTTGCTTGACCGGTCGAGACGATCCTTTCGATCCTCGCTCCCGGCGTTCGCGCGATGACCGAAATTATTTCGTCGGCTGAACGCCTTGGCGCATCCGCGAGAAGATCGCCCGACTTGATCAAGATCGCCTCCAGACAAGGTTGGGGCGCGCCCCCTCACATTCGCGCGGATATTTTTTCCGGTTCGCCGCGCATATTGGCGGGCTGGCCAGGCGGATCCGCCGCCCATGAAACGAGGGCGGCCCTGCCCGCTTCCGAGAGAGCATAAACGCCGCGCTCGACCTTGATGAACCAGCCATAGACATTGCGGAGCAGGATTTTCGGCGCGTCCGGCGCCAAAGGCTTCAAGTCGCGCGGCCGCGCCGGAGCCCGCGCCAGGGTCGCGGCGCATTCCAGCGCCTGCTGGCGATAGGCGGTCATGATCGGCTGGCGCGCCGCGCCGCCGGGAGTCGGATCGCCCTTGCGCCGCCGATGCTCTTCCAGGATTTTGGAACGGCGCTTCGCGTTGGGCCTCGGCCGCCAGGCGACCGGTTCCACCAAGGCGTCGACCCGGCCGGAACGGGACACGCAAAGCAAGCCGAAGCCGAGCAGGCGGCACAGCCGTTTGACCCGGGGATCGGATTCGCGGCCGCGCCCGCGCATCGATCCGCGAACGGCGAGCCAAACTTCGTCGCAAACGGTCGAACGGTCCGCGGCCTGGAGCACGAGTTCGAGCGTGAAGCTCAGTTTCAGTTCGCAGATCACCAGCGCGATCGGCGAGCCGTGGTCCACGGCGACGATATCGCAGCCGCACACCTCGCCCTTGACCTCGAAGCCCAACCCTTCGAGAAAGCGCTTCACAGGCGCATAAAGGCTCGTCTCCAACGCCCGCCCTCGATACGTCGCGCGAATCGCCGCGCCTGTCGAGTTAACACCGGCGCCCGCGCCGGCGCCATCGGGGAAATCACTCAGCGACGGTGGTCGCGTTGTCTTCCAATTCGGCGCTTGCGCTCGCCGCGCCGCAGGAGGTGAGATTGTTTTCGCGCCAATCCATCGCCTGCGCCAAGGCGGTGTGGTTCATCCGCTCGCCGAAGATGCCGAACAGCGCCGTGCTCACGGCGATTTTGAGGTCGAGCCAGAATGATGCGTGCCGAACATACCACACGTCGAGCGCATCCTTTTCCGCAGGCGTCACCATCGTGCCGCCGTTGATCTGCGCCCATCCGGTGATGCCGGGCCGCACCGACAAGCGCAGCCGCGGATCGCTCGGCTGGTCGACGGGCAGAAGCGGGCGCGGACCGATCAACGACATGTCGCCGACCAGAACGTTCAAAAGTTGCGGGATTTCGTCCAGCCGTCCCGCGCGAATCGCGCGACCGAGTTTCGACAGACGGCGCTCCTCGGGAGTTCTCGCGCCATTCTTATCGAACGGCGCGTGATAGGTGCGGAATTTATAGAGCAGGAATTTGCGGCCGTGCAGGTCGATGCGCTGCTGCCAAAACAGCACGGGAACGCCCACGTCGGACAATACGAGACAGGTGGCGATCATCGCCAGAGGCAAGAGCGCGACAAGCAAAGCCGCCGAAGCGATTACGTCGATAATCCGCTTCAGTTTGAAATAATCGCTCAGATTGAAGGGCGGCTCGGCGTCATCTTGCAACGAGACGGAGGAAGGGGCGACTTCGGGCGTGAGATTGAGCGCCTCCGAATTCTCGCGAATTTGATATCCCGCTCCGCGCACCGTTCCGCCAGATCCGCCAAGCTCCCGTCCCTCAAGGACGCGGCGTCGTCGGATAGCCAGACTTCATCGACATCGACGCCGTGAACCGCGTATTCATCCACGACGGCGGCCAGATCCTGGACGCGCCCGACGATTTTGACTCCGCTGATGCTTCGTCCAACCAGCGCCTCGCGCGCGTCCAGCGCGGCGACCACCTGAACCGTGCGGGGGTGCTGGTGGTCCGTCAGCTTGATCGTCGACGCCGAAAACCGATCCACGCCGATGAGCAGCACGCGGCGTAGATGCCGCGAAGTCGAATCCAGGCCGATGCTCTCGCGTCGCCCCGGCGTCTCCTTATGGAGCGCCCGAACCACCGTTCGGGCGAAAATCATGCCGGAACCAAGCACAAGCCCGTAAATCAGCGGTGTCGACCGGGGAACGCCGTCCATCCTGGTAATGAAGAAAAGGATGGCGCTGCTAGACGCGACCGTGACGGCCACCGCGCCGCAAACAGCCAGAACATCGTGAACCGAAAAGAAATGAGTCATTCCGTCGTTAACTTTGAACAGCAGAAAAGCCAGAATCGAACAAGCAATCGTGACAAGCGCGTATTGATAGGTCGGGGGAAGCTCCCGCGGGAAGCCGGGAAGTTCGAGCAGAACGGGATCGCGTAGCGCGAGCGCGATGAAAGGCGTCGCCCCCGCCCAAAAAACATCAAAAGGCGAGAGTTTCAAATTGAAGTTCGATTTTGATGTGGGGGAGCGCAAGCGCATTGGAAAGTCCCATCCTAAGATAGGCAAGGCATAGCTCCTAACGCGTGGAATCTCAATCGTTTTTATGGAGCAATAACGCGGTTTCGGGCATATATGCGCGTTGACTCGAACGTGAGGCGCGGCGGTTGTAAGGCATCAAGCAGCAAATCAATTCCCGAGCGCTCGGGCGCCGACTTATTTCAAATTCTCCTATAATCGAGGCCGATTGCTCGAAGCGGACGCAGACGGAATAGGACGAATTCGATGGCTTTTAAATGTCTCGCGCGGCTGACGCGACAGAAGGATGCAGGTTCCCCTTCGCTTCCCCAGGGGGTGCGCATCTATGCGGTCGGCGACATCCACGGCCGTCTCGACCTGCTGGACGCCTTGGCCGAGCAGATCCGCGCCGACCTTGTTTCCGCGCCGCCCGAGGTCATGACGATTTTTCTGGGGGACTACGTGGATCGGGGACCGGCCTCGGCCGGGGTCCTCGACCGCTTGAGCCGCGGCGATTTCCCGACGCCAATTTACGCCTTGCGAGGCAACCACGAGGAAGTCCTGTTGAGGTTTCTCGATGACGGGACCGTCCTCGACGGTTGGCGCGGATTTGGCGGGATCGAAACGCTTCGATCATATGGCGTCGACGTGACGGAGGCGATGCGCGGGGCCGGCTATGACCTCGCGCGAAAAAGTCTCCTGGCGCGCATGCCTCCCGGGCACCGCTTGTTTCTGGAGTAAACCCGCTTCGCGGCGAGTCTCGGCGATTATTTCTTCTGCCACGCGGGCGTCAGGCCCGGCGTCGCGCCGCAAAGCCAGAACCCGAAGGATCTGCTTTGGATCAGGGAAGAATTCCTCCGCCACAAGGGCTCGTGGAGCCAGATAATCGTGCACGGACACACGCCCGTCCCGCGCCCGGAAGTTTTGCCAAATCGGATTAACGTCGACACCGGAGCGTTCGCGTCCTCGATCCTCACCGCGCTGGTGCTCGAAGGCCGGGAACGTCGGTTTCTGAGCACTGAAAGCGCCCCTGAACGCGAAAACGCGCCCTAGCGTCTTTCCAGTGCGGATCGAACCCCGCTCGCGGCTCAGTCCGATGCGGCGGCGGCGCCGCGCACGAAAAGCCACGCCACAACGCAGCTCGCCGCCCATGCCGCGATGATTGGATGTCCGGTCGAAACCAATCGATACAGCGCCGCGATCAGCGCGACGGCCAAGACCGGCGGGACCATGCGCGCCGTCCACCGCCTCGCCGAAACGACGTTGACGCTTAACTCGAGCGTCGGCTTCGCATCGAAGGGGGATTTCTCGACTAGCGCCATGACATCCTCACATTCACGCCAGACCGCGCCCTCAACGGCGGGGCGCGCTCACGCTTTCGGAACCTTAAACGCGACGCTCGGGCGAAAGTTCCCGAAGCGATCAGTTGTAGACAAAATATTTACAAATTTAAGGACATGAAGCAAGTCGAGTTGCGATAGCGCCGCGATTGCAACCTGTTATGGTGAATGCGCGGCCGCCGATCCAATTGCGCCGCGATCGCGATGGGCTTTGGCTCGATCCGGGCGCTCGGATTTCGTCGTCGGCGACGATTCAGCTTTGGCCTTGGAGCGGCGTGGTCATGGTTTCGTCGTATTGTTCCAGGCGAGCGCGACTGCTATGAGGCGCCGGGTTCAATTCGCGGGGATACTCAATGGCGGCGATGAAACTTCTGGCGGGCAACTCCAATCGGGCGCTGGCCGAGGCGATCGCCGCGCATCTCGGAGTCGCGCTTTGCAGGTCCGTGGTCCGACGTTTCGCGGACCAGGAAATCTGGGTCGAAGTTTTGGAGAACGTGCGGGGAGAGGACACTTTCGTCATCCAGTCCACCTCGGCGCCGGCCAATGATCACCTGATGGAGTTGCTGATCATGATCGACGCGCTGCGGCGCGCGTCGGCGCGGCGCATAACCGCGGTGATCCCCTATTTCGGCTACGCCCGCCAGGATCGCAAACAGGGGCCGCGCACGCCCATTTCAGCGAAGCTCGTCGCCAATCTGATCACCCGGGCCGGCGCGGACAGAGTGCTGACCGTCGATCTGCACGCCGGTCAGTTGCAGGGCTTTTTCGACATTCCGACCGACAATCTGTTCGCCGCCCCGGTGATAGTGGCCGACATCAAATCGCACTCCAAGCTCAAGAACGTGATGGTGATCTCGCCGGACACCGGCGGCGTGGTGCGCGCGCGGGCGCTGGCGAAGCGCATCGACGCGCCGCTGGCCATCGTCGACAAGCGCCGCGAACGCGCCGGCGAATCGGAGGTCATGAACATTATCGGCGACGTGAGGGACCATAATTGCATCCTGATCGACGACATCGTCGATTCCGGCGGAACGCTGTGCAACGCCGCCGAGGCGCTGCTGGCGGCGGGGGCGCTGTCGGCCTCCGCCTATATCACCCACGGCGTGCTCTCTGGCGCGGCGGCGCAGCGCATCGCGAAATCCAAATTGCAGGAGCTGGTCGTCACCGACACGATCCAGCCGACCCCGGAGGTCGCCGCCGCGCACAATATCAGGGTAATTCCGATCGGCCCGCTGATCGGCGAGGCCATCGCCCGCACCGCCAAGGAAGAGAGCGTGTCCAGCCTGTTCAATTGATTCGGGAGGGGGACTTCCCAAAGGCGCATTTGCAATCGAACGGCGCGAACTACGCGGCGCCTCGGGGCGCTTGGCGCGCGCCGAGGCGCCAATGGCGATGAGCGCTATATTTCTTCCGCCACATGGGTCTGCCGTGGGCCCCCTTCCGATGGCTCCCAATCCGGTTGTTTCGCGCCAAGACGAGCGGAACCGCGCGTCAAGAACCGATACGCCGGCAGTTCCACGAAGAGATAGATCGCCGTCGCCAGAGGGAATGCCAGGATCAGCACGGCCGTCAGTTGAACCGCGAAACGCGCGAAAAGGGAGGCGTCAGGCAGTGCGATGCTCAAACCGACAAGGCTCGCGACCGGCCAATGAAAAAGAAACAGGGAGTAGGATGCGCGGCCGCCGCGGGCGAGCCAAGAGTCCTGCGAGATTTCGACGAGCTTCAGGAACGAGAAGAGTAACAAGCCATAGCCAAGGCCCAGGAGAGGCTCGGACAGCCACGCCGAACCATAGGCCTTGACGAGGAGCGCGCAGATCAGCACCGGGACCGTCATCCAGTGAAGCTGGCGCGGAAGCCGGCACTCCTCGGCGGCGACGAACATGCCGATCGCAAATTCGGCGATGCGGCCCGGCAACATATTCGTGAGGAAAGTCGAACGAACGATGCCGCCGATAACGGGATTGTCGGAGGCGGTTAGAGTCGTCACGGCCAGGCGGTAGACGAGACAGAAACCGACAAGAGAAATCGTTGCGCGGATGGGGCTTGTTCCTGTGAACAACCAAATGAAGGCCGGAAGCAGTATATAGAACTGAACTTCCGTCCCCATCGACCACAGGGCGCCATTCAGGCTGATATGGTACTGCTGCAAAAAGCTTTGCAGGAAAGTCAGCTTGATGGGCACATCGACTGGGACCAGCGCGCCTGTCGCCAGACATGCCCCAGCCGAGAACAAAACTGCCAGGGCGTAAGCCGGATAGATCCTTGCCACTCTCGAGCGGTAGTATTCGCCGACGCTTTGGCCGCGCCGGGTCAGGGAGTTGTAAAGGCAGTAGCCGCTGATCACGAAAAACAGGGATACGCCTGTCACGCCGAACGGAAAAGGAGACGGGATCGAGGAGAAGGTCGTTTCACCGATGGCGAGCGGCGGAAGAACCCGTTTGGGAAAACCGGAAGTGCCGGAGACATGAAAAACGAAAACGCCGAGCGCCGCGAACAACCGCAACGCGTCAATCTGTCCGATGCGCTGCTTCAAGGCCGGCCACCATTGATTCGAGAGGGTCCCGAACTGAATGTGACATTGCCGGATTGGTAATCAGGCCCCTGGAGAATCGGCATTTTTTGCTTCGATCTCGCGCTGGCTGAGCAGGCGATAACCCGCGTGGCTGTAAACGACATTCACATTCATCCATCGCAGAAACCGGTAATAGGCTTGCGCCGTGATTCGCTTGGACGGCATGCGTTACCCATTATTTCACTCGCTCTCGTCACTCAAGGAGCCGACAGGCTTTGGTATGGCGAAATAAACTCAACACAGGGGCACGGAACCAGAGACCTCAATGGGCCGCGCGTCCTATACCCTTGATTCCGCCCATTGCCTAGCCAGCGGCCGCGACGGCGCGCCCATTTCTTCTTGGTCGTGCTCCGCGCTCCCACTTTCTTCCTTAATGCTCCGCTGAACCCCGACGCGGCGGAGTTCGTGGCGAACGCGATTAAATTCCGCGGCGACATGAACACACGGCTCTCGGTGGATGCGGGATCCGCCGGCCCCTTGGACTCTTTTCCGCCGATGTGGCCGTTCCTGTTCGGCGCGGATACGACATGGTCATGGACAAGGAGGCGCGGATGCTCCGATTCCCCTATGCGACCGATGTCGCGGTTCCCGAGAGCGTTGGTCCGATCGATAGGCTGGTCCTGCGCGTGGAGAGCCACGCCGGCGTTGGCGGCGGCCTCAATGAGATCCGTTTGAGAAAGCGGTGAGATCGTCACGACAGAGGGCCGGGACGCTTTACGGGTTCATCGGGGACGCCGGCGGCGCGAAAACATTCTACCCCCGTTTCCAGGGCTTCACTTCCAGCAGCGTCCATTCGATCGTCTTTTCGCGGCAGGCAGTGCCTTGCAGGCGCTCCTGCGTTTCCTGCGTCGCGACCTCGGCGAGAAAGGCCCGGCAAATCTTGCCGTCCGTCGGATAGGCGGCGCCGACCGGCGTGAAGCTGCCCTTGGCTCCCGTCTGCGGATTGTCCCAATTGACGCCGGCGCCCTCGCCCTGGGGATCGAGCGCGGTCGCCAGCGCGGCGACGGCGCGCCGCCTGTCTTCGGGGTCGAGACCGCGCGCCAGCTCCGGCGAGGGCCGGCGGATCGAGCCGGTCACCTCGGAGGCGTCGGCGACGAAGCTCTCGCCGCGCGGACCAGGCGGCATGGCGATCGAGCAGGCGCCCTGCGCGGCGGCCGCGAGCAACGCCGTCAGCAACCTCACGGCGCGCGAAGATGTTTGAGCAAACCCGCCAGGGGCGCTATGTCTTGATCGGGATCGACGCAAATTTCACCTTCAACCAACCCAACGCCCCGTCGACGTGGGCGACCTGAAGAGGATTTTCGCTTGAACGCGTTAACGCCGGGTGACTTTATCGAGGCCGCCGAGCCGTTTAATCTATTTGGCGACTGGTTCGAGGAAGCGAAAGCCAGGGAGCCGAACGACCCCGAGGCGATGGTTCTCGCCACCGCCGACGCGAACGGCCTGCCGGACGCCCGAATGGTGCTGCTCAAGGGCTGGAGCGAATCAGGCTTCGCATTCTATACCAACGCGGAAAGCGCGAAGGGAATGCAACTCGCCGCGAACATGCAAGCCGCGGCATTGTTCCACTGGAAATCGCTGCGCCGCCAGGTGCGCCTGCGCGGCCCGGTGACGCCGACGCCGGACCCCGAGGCCGACGCCTATTTCGCCTCGCGCGCCCGCGACAGCCGCATCGGCGCCTGGGCCAGCCAACAGTCTCGGCCGCTCGAAAGCCGCTTCGCGCTGGAGAAAGCCGTCGCCCATTACGCCTTGAAGTTCGGAATCGGCGAAATTCCCCGCCCGCCCTACTGGCGCGGCTACACGATCGTTCCGCTCTCGATCGAATTTTGGGCCGACAAGCCGTTTCGCCTGCACGACCGGGTGCGCTTCACCCGCGAGGCGCCCGGGCTCGCCTGGACCAAACAGCGGCTCTTCCCGTGAAGCGAGCCGCCGCCGCCTCGCCTCGCCGCCGGCCGATTGTCGGCGCCGCCGCGCTCATCGCGGCGCTGGCGTGTTCCCCGCCGGCGCCGGCCGCGAATTTCCTCGAGAATCTGTTTGGCGTCGGCGAAAGCTCCGGCCCCTCCGCCCAAATGCCCCGACTGCGGCTGCGGGGCGCCGAGCCGCGCCCCTCTCGGGAGCCGCCCGCGATACATCCGCCGGCGCAATCGCGCGGCGAGACCCGCGGGGCAAAGCGCTCCGCCAAAGCCGCGGACAAGCCCGGGAACAAGGCCGCCGCCAAGCCGCCGGCGGAGCCCTCCGAGCCGCCGCCGGCGCCTTACGACACGCAAATTCAAAGGCTGGCCGAAGTGCTGGGCGGACTGTCGTTCCTGCGCGATTTGTGCGGCGAGGGGGACGGGGACGACTGGCGCGGCAAAATCGCGCAGCTGCGCGACGCCGACGCGGCCGCCGGACCCCGGCGGCAACGACTGACCGCCGCCTTCAACCGCGGATTTCGCGGCTATGAACTCACCTATCGCGCCTGCACGCCCAACGCGCGGATGGTGATCGCCCGTTATCTCGACGAGGCCGAAAGCCTCTCGCACGAAGTGGCGTCGCGTTACGGCAATCCTTGAACAAGTTGGACGGTCTCGGTTAACCCTTTGGCAAGAGGCGCCTCGCGCCTGCCCGCGGGTTTGACTAAGGTGCGGGGCATGACGCCAATTCATCCCTCCACTCTCGACGAAACAGGCGCGGAACAGCATCGCGCGGCCCTGGTCTATGTCACCGAGGCCTTCGCGGAAGCTATTCTGGCGGGGATAGAAAGCGATAGCTTCGCGCATGCCGCCTTGGCCGCCGCGCTGCGCGAACTGGTCGCCGCCCATGGCGAAGAGAGCGTGGCCGATTTCGCCGAGCGCTTGCCGGCACGCCTGCGCTCCGGCGAGTTCTCGACCAGGGCGCGGCATTAGAGCGCGAAGGTCGCGCCCCCGTCTCATAAATTTTCGGCTTGCCGGGCGCGCGAAATCGGTCGATAGCCAGCCGCGAACCGGGACGACCCCGGCGCCGCCTCGGACAAACACATGACCCGCACGCTTATCTGTCTCGCCCGGCACGGCGAGACGAACTGGAATCTCGAACGGCGCTTTCAGGGACAGCTCGACATCGCCCTCAATTACAAGGGCCGCTCGCAGGCGCGGGCGCTGGCCCGCGAACTCGGGGGCGTCCATTTCGATCACGTCTATAGCAGCGATCTGCGGCGCGCCGTGGCGACCGCCGCGCCCCACGCGGAGGCGCGCGGCCTTAAGATCCACGAACGGCCCGATCTGCGCGAAAAGCACGACGGCCTGTGGCACGGCCTCACCCATGCGGACGTCGAGGCGCGCTATCCGGAGGAATACCAGCATTATCTCGCCCGCCGGGCCGATTACGCCGCGCCCGGCGGCGAGAGCCTGATGCGCTTCGCCGCCAGAGTGCGCGCCGCGTTGACGAAAATCGCCCAGGCGCATCCCGGCGAGACGCTGCTCGTCGTCGCCCATGCCGGCGTGCTGGACATCGCCTGGCGCATGGCGACCGGCAAGCGCCTCGACGAAACGCGCGAATTTCCCGCGCTCAACGCCGCGCCGAACTGGATCGCCTATGAGGACGGCGCGTGGTCGCTGGTCGACTGGGCGCGCGAAGAGGGCCGCGAAAGAGTCGCGGCGCCCTATGAAGGTCGGGACTTGCCGCGCCGCGAGGCATCGCGCGTGCTGTTGGTCAATCCGCGCGGCGAAACCCTGCTGCTGCGCTTTGCGAGCCGCATTCTGCCCAATGTCGCGGAGCAGGGCTTTACCCATTTCTGGGGCCAGCCGGGCGGCGCGCTGGAGGCCGGCGAGAGTTTCGAGGCCTGCGCCCGCCGCGAGATTTTCGAGGAGACCGGCCTGAAGGATTTCGACCTCGGCGAGCCCATCGCGACGCGCGAATTTCCGCTGTTGCTTGCCTCTGGGTGGGTCCACGCGGTCGAGCGCTATTATCTCGTCCGCTGCGAGAATTTCGAGCCAAAACTCGGCGCGCTGACGCCGGAAGAGAAGACCTATGTCGAGGGCTGGAAATGGTGGAGCCCGGAGGAAATCGCCGCGTCGAAGGAGCTGATCTACCCCGAGGCGCTGGCGCATATGCTGGCGGGGGTGGACGTGAGGTAGCGGGCGGATCGGAGTTCAGCCGCCGCCGCGCCGCATTGCCCGCCGCTCGCCCTAAGTGCTAGAAGGCCAGCGTTTCCCTGTCCCGGAGCCGCCCCTGTGACGTCCGCCTCGCCGCCCTCCGCCTCGATGCCCGCGCGCGGGTCTGGAGAGTTGCGTGGGTCCATCGCGACGCGCAAAGGAGCCCCTCTCGCCCGGCGGTTCTTCGTCTTTCTCGGCCCCGGCTATCTCGTCGCGACCGGCTATATGGACCCCGGCAATTGGGCGACCGCGCTCGCCGCCGGCTCGCGCTACGGCTGCGCGCTGCTGTTCGCGGCCGTGCTTTCGAGTCTCATGGCCATCGTATTGCAGGCGCTCAGCGCGCGGCTGGGGCTCGCCTCCGGCCTCGACCTCGCGCAGGCCTGCCGCGCGCGTTTTTCGAAACCCGCCGCGATCACGTTGTGGCTCGTGGCCGAGGCCGCCATCGCCGCGACCGATCTCGCCGAGATCATCGGCACGGCGATCGGGTTGCAGCTTTTGTTCGGCATGCCGCTCGCGGTCGGCATCGCCGTCACGCTGCTCGACACTTTCGTGGTGCTGGCCTTCGAGCGCGCGGGCTTTCGCAAGATCGAGCTGTTCGTCGTTTCGCTCCTGGGGCTCATCGCCTTTTCCTTCACCGCTCAGCTCGCCATGGCGCATGTCGATCTTGGCCAAGTCGCGCGCGGCCTCGTCCCGACACGGCAGTTGCTCGACGATCCGCGGATGCTTTATCTCGGCCTCGGCATAGTCGGCGCGACGGTGATGCCGCATAATCTCTTTCTGCATTCGTCGATCGTGCTGACGCGCGCGGTCGGCGCGTCGCAGGCCGAAAAGCGCGAGGCGATCAGCTTCGCGTTGATCGACAGCGCCATCGCGCTGTTTTTCGCGCTGCTGGTCAATGGCGCGATACTCGTGCTCGCGGCGTCGGTGTTTTATACGAGCGGCCACACCGAGGTGACGGAGCTCGCCGAGGCGCATCGGCTGATCGCGCCGCTGCTGGGCGCGCCACTGGCGTCGAAGCTTTTCGCCATCGCGCTGATCGCCTGCGGCCTCAACTCGACGGTCACGGCGACCCTCTCCGGCCAGATCGTGATGGAGGGCTTCGTGCGCCTTCGCATGACGCCGACGCGGCGGCGGCTGTTCACCCGGCTGATCGCGGTCGTCCCCGCCGTGGCTCTGACGCTGATCTCCGGCGAGGCCGCGACGGGAGGGCTGCTGATCGCCAGCCAGGTCGTGCTGAGCTTCACGCTGCCTTTCGCGATGGTTCCACTGATCTGGTTCACGGCCTCGCGCCGCGTGATGGGTGAGCTTATCGCGCCGCGCCACACGACCGTGCTCGCCGCGATCATCGCCGCGGTGATCGTCGCGCTGAACGCCAAGCTGATTTTCGACGCGCTGGCGGGGTGAGCCCCGCGCGCGCTCAGCCCAATTCGTCGACTAACTCCCGCCACACCGCCGGCAGCGTGGCGGCGATATCCTCGGCGATCAGTCCCGGCCCGAAGATCGCAGCCGCGCGGGCGTGCATCCAGGCTCCGCAGGAGGCGGCGGCTAGAGGCGCCATGCCCTGCGCGAGAAGTCCGGCGATGATTCCGGTCAGCGTATCGCCGGAGCCCGCCGTGGCCAGCCAGGGCGAGGCATAGGAGAGGATGGTGGCGCGGCCGTCCGGGGCCGCGACCACGGTGTCCGGCCCCTTGAACAGCAGGACCGCGCCGCTCTCGCGCGCCGCCGCCCGCGCCTTGTCGAGCTTCGACAGCGGCGCGCCGCTGGGCGAGCGCCCCTTGGGATCGAACAACCGCGCGAATTCGCCGGCGTGCGGCGTCAGCACGACGGGACCGGGCGCGGCCTTGATCGCTTGCCAGAGCCTCTCCGGCTCGTCCGAAAAACTCGTCAGCGCGTCGGCGTCGAGCACGAAGGCGCGAGAAGACGAACCGCCCTTAAGCGCGATCTCCACCTTCTCACGGGTCGCCTCCGAGACGCCAAGCCCCGGCCCCAGCGCCACGACATTTTTACGCGCATCCGTCAGCAATTCCGCCAGCGCCGCCGCGTCGTCGGCCTCGCGCAGCATGACGCTGGTGAGCGCGCCGGCGTTTATGGCCATCGCGTCCCGTGGACTCGCGAGAGTGACGAGTCCGGCCCCCGCCCGCAGCGCCGCCGCCGCCGCGAGCCGCGCCGCGCCGGTGAATGACGCGCCGCCGCAGACCACGAGGGCGTGCCCGCGCGAATATTTGTGCCCCTCGATTTTGGGGAAGGGCAGCGCCTCCAGCCAGAAGCCGGGGGCGTTGACGAAAATGTCCGGCGCGATGTCGGCGAGCACGCCAGCGCGAATGCCGATATTGGCGCAGGTCAGCGCGCCGCAATGCAGGCGCCCCGGCAGCAACAGATGCCCGCTTTTAAGCCGAAAGAAGGTCACCGTGGCGTCGGCCTCGACCGCGACGCCGCGAACCGCGCCGGTGGTGCCGTCGATGCCGGAGGGCATGTCGACGGCGACGACATGCTGGCCGCTTTCGCGCCGCCATTTGTTGAGCCGCGCGATCAGATCCGCCGCCGGCCCGTCGATATCGCGCGCGAGCCCCGCGCCAAACAGCGCGTCGACCACCAGATCGGTTCCGTCGAAGGAGCAAGTCTCGGCGGGCTCGACCGCGCCGTCCCAGGCCGCCGCCGCGGCCAGCGCGTCGCCGCGCGTGCAAGTCAGCGTCGCCAGCGTGCAATTCCAACCCGCCCCCGCCATAGCGGTGGCGGTCATCCCCGCGGGCAAATTGTCCACCACCGTCACCGTTCCGCTGGTGGGCGCCGTGCCGGTGTTGATCGCGTCGACGGTATACGTCACCCCCGTCTGCCCTTGCGTGAAGTTCCCCGTGTGGGAGGCAACCACCGTCAGGTCAGGCAGGGATGAAACCGTAATCCCCAGTGCGAACTGCTGTTCCGCCGAACTATATCCCGACACGGTATCCGTCACCGTAATGCCGAAAATATACGGACTGCCGGCGGACGAGGTTGGCGTGCCGCCGATGGTCCCAGCCACCAGCAAAAGCCCCGGCGGCAACGAGCCCGAAGAAATCGACCACGCAAGGGACGCCGGGTTGCCGCCGGCCGTCGAAATCGTGGCGTTGTAAGAGGCGCCCACCACGAACGCCGGGAGCGCCGCCGGTACCACGTACGGCCTGGTTTGCCCGCTGATCGACGATACTTCGAGCGGCGAATTGTCGACCACTTCCAGATCGCTCACGTGGAA
>PLAI01000355.1 GCA_003134075.1 Methylocystaceae bacterium
GATTCGCTTAGCGTGCGGCGGACTTCAGGTTCAGCGGTCATTGGTTTTTCCTCGAAGAGGCGACGAAACGCGCTGTTCGCGCGCACGACAGCCGAGCCGTCGGAGGGCCACTATTAGGATTTCGTCGCAAGCAAGTTCTTGCGGCAGACGAATGGTTACAACCGTCCAACCGAAGGCGCAAGCATTTTGAGGTAGAAAAATATTCCAATATTTTTGCACAACTTTGTATAGCAGAAATATATACCTATATAAAATCGGTAATCTTTGGGAAGTTTGTGTCGCCGCGCCGTCGGCTCACCCCGCGCCCTCGCCCGAAGCCGCCGTTTCATACGACATCACCAGATAAAGCACGGCCGGAACGACGCCGAGGTTGCGATAGCTGTGCGGGACATCGGCGAGAAAGTCCACCGCGTCCCCCTCGTCCAATTGCACGGCCGGCTCCTTCCCGACGATGATCTCCACGGAGCCTTGGGCGACGACAATGTTCTCCTTCGTCCCGGGAGCGTGAGCCTCGGCCTGCTCGATATGGCTCGGCCCGACGACCACATGGTAGAACTCGACCGGCCGCTGGCTGTCAAAGGGAAACAAGGGCCGAGAAAGAAAATGCCGATCGGCGGAGCCGATGATCTGCGGCTCGTTCCTGCGGATGACGAGAACTCCGCGCCGTTCCTTCGACGCGACAAGACTGCCGAAGGGAACGCCCAGCGCATTCGCGATACGCCACAGATGACCAAGCGTCGGCACCGCGACGCCGGCCTTGATGCGCGACAATTCGTTCGGATCGATCCCGCTCCGCTCCGCCAGCCGCTCAAATGACCGACCTTCGCCGGCGATCAGCCGCTTGAGCCGTTCGGCGACGGTCACCGCCAGTTGATCGGGCGACGACCGTCGGGGCTTGATCAGCGCGTCGGCGTTTTGCGTGATGGGCTCGGCGTTCATTGAATTATTCCTACCATTTAAGACTGAGTTATGCGCTAGGACGCCTCGCCGTCAAGAGGCGCCGCCAAATTCTTTCTTACGCCGACGCCTAGCAGGCTCGTGGCCGACGTTTTATCTACAATGCACTGGTATAATGGAATATAATTCCGAAGGGCGAAAAACTTCGCGGCCGCGCGCGGCTTGTGGAGAATGAAGTCGATGGACATTACGGTCTCGAAGCTTTTATCTATCTACATTATAGGCTCTATGCCATAGTGCGCGTGGGAAACTCTCACCATGCATAGGAAGCCCATGAACCCGATGCCCCCCTCCCTGCTAGGCCGCGCGCTCGCGGTCCTTTGCGTCATCGCCACGCCCGCGTCGGCGGAGCTTTTGACGCAAAAGCTGTTATCAACCCCGCTCGCGCTTACCATCGCGCAAACCGCCTATGAGACATGCACGCAGCAAGGCCACCATGTGTCGGTGACCGTCGTCGGGCTGGAAGGAGAGACGCTTGTCGCCGTTCGCGGCGACGGCTCCGCGCCGCATACCTTCGAGAACAGCCAGCGCAAGGCCTATACCGCGCGCACATTTCGCGCCCCCTCCGGCGAGTTCGCACAGCGTGTCAAGGACAATCCGACGACCGGCGCCGTGCATCTTTCTGGAGTGATCGCGGCTCAAGGCGCATTGCCGATCAAGGTCGGCGACGCAGTAATCGGCGCGGTCGGCGTCTCCGGAGCCCCCGGGGGGGACAAGGACGAGGCATGCGCCAAGGCGGGCATCGACAAGGTGGCGGATCAGTTGAAATAGCGCGCCGAAATCGCGAACAGCGGAAGTTGGCGGGCGAAGCGCACGGAATGCCCCGGACGAGCGCCCGCTCCGCCGACTCCCTCAAAAATCCTGTGTCGCGGCGGCTTAGCTATGTCAAATATCCCGATCCAATTCGCTGGTGCGCGAACGGACCATGCAACCGCTCAGTGAGCGACGCCGCACGTGTGATCTTGAAGATCTTCGGCATGGGCATTGTCCAGCGGCGCCCGACCCGCTCTATCCTCAAGCAATATGAACCCGCCCCTGCCATCGCCAAATTTAGCTCCGCTCACAAAAATTGTTTCCGCCCCCATGTCGGAGGCCGCGCCTGGCAACTCATCGGAAATTAAGGCGATTGGATTTGTATGGCTAAGGTTGGGATCATCGAGCCGTCGCGCATTGAATTTTTTTCCATCGACATCAAATGGCAGCAAGCCCCAGGAGTAGCCGATCTCGTCGACATGTTTCCGAAGCAAATCTCGAACTTGCGGCTTAATGCAATCGACGTGGATATGCAGTTGATCTTGGCTTCGGTCGTGTTGCGAATTCACGGCCAGGCTCACCTCGTCTCGCGCGATTTCCCGTTGCAGGTAACCAAACAAATACAATCTGGCGTTCCACGCCGCCGACCAATATTTCATGGCCGCAGCGTTGCGGCTATCCGGGCTTTCAATGCCTGATATTTGTTTTGTTGGAATAACGAGCACTTGAGCCACGCCAACCCTATCCTTCAGGACGACGAATCCGGCTTCGTCGTCGTTATTCAACGCAAGGCAGGGGCTCGGAGAATTTCCGGCCCGGCTCGCTGGAACACATTGCGTGTTCACGATCCTCCAAAGGGCCTCGCGTCGAAATAACACATCGTCCGCTTGAGCCTGACCGGTTGCAAGGGCGAACGCCGCTACAACGGACGAACCCGTTAAGCCATGAAACCACATCGCCTAGCCCCTTGGAAAATCGCGCCGGGAAATTCCGTTCGGATTTCGGTGAAGCGTCCGCGCCGCAACGCGCTAGCAAATTTTCTCACCTGGAATGACCAATGGTCAAGCTCTCCCACTTCGTCCGCGCATATGCGCCGCCCACCGATCGAGCAACGCCCCTGAAGGTCCCGAATCGTCGTGGCAGATACGAAATGGAAGTATTCGCTTGCGTACGCGGGCGTACATGGGCGTACATTCATGGAAGAAACGCACGCCAAGCTTTATCCCGAAGCGTTCTTTTGCATAAATTCTATCGCCCATTCCCATGGCGCGAAGATTGCGTGTGCGTTCTCGGCCATCTTCGGAGGACGAGCTTTGAGCACGCCACTTCCACCAATGGACGCGCGCCCGCTCGCGTCAACGGCGTCATGTAAAATCTGCACGATCAGGCTGGAGAGGCTCTGCTACCAGCGGGCCTGGTGGTTCCGCATCTTCCGCGAGATCTTGGCCAGCGGGATCCGCATTTTCGCCATGGCCTATCTCATCCGCCCGAAGGACTATCTGGCGCGCTCGCCGATGTGTTTCAAATGCATCCGGTTCCGCAAGAACGCGTTGAAAGAGCGCTCCGCTTTGTTCAACTGGCTCAACTCATATCTCAACCCGATGTTCAACCGCGTGCGCGACTCTTTGCTGACCGTCGAGGAACTCGATAACGCGGGGGCGCTCGCGCGCCGCGCCGCGGATCGCGATTTTTTAGATTTCACACAATGAATATCGATAACCGAACATCGCGCGCGTTTCACGCCGCGTTACGCGGCACTGATGATGGCGCATGCCTCGCGGTCTATCTCTCAAGCACAGGAAGCGCAGCATGAAACAATCCGAAATCATGGCTCTTCAAAACGAGCCGGCTTGCGGCCACAATAACAAGGCTAAGTCTGGTTGCGCGAAGCCTAAGCCCAACGCGACCCAAGGAGGATGCTCGTTCGACGGCGCGCAGATCGCCCTATTGCCGATTTGTGACGCCGCGCACATCGTGCATGGACCGATTGGTTGCGCCGGGAGTTCCTGGGACGCGCGCGGTTCTCTCTCCAGCGGAGCTGATCTCTATTGCTTCGGCATGACCACTGATCTTTCCGAAACCGATGTCATCATGGGCGAGGGCGAAAATCGGCTCTTTCGCGCAATCAAACAAGCGGTCTCCGATCATACGCCGCCAGCGGTGTTCGTCTACAACACCTGCGTCACCGCCTTGACCGGCGACGACCTCGCGGCGGTTTGCAAGGCGGCCGCGAAACGCTTCGAACTTCCCGTAATTCCGGTTGACTGCGCGGGATTTTACGGCGGCAAGAGTCTCGGCAACCGGATCGCCGGCGAAACCGCGTTCAAAAATATTATCGGCACGCGCGAGCCGGATCCCGTGCCGGCAAGCGCGGAGCGGCCGGGCGTCGTCACGCATGATGTCAATCTGATTGGCGAATATAATATCGCGGGCGAATTCTGGCATGTCGCGCCGCTGTTCGAAGAGTTGGGCCTACGGATACTCTGCACGCTGTCGGGCGATGCGCGTTTCGCCGAGGTGCAAACGATGCATCGCGCTGAGGCCAATATGGTGGTCTGCGCGAAGGCCATGCTGAATGTCGCGCGCAAACTCGAGGAGAATTACGGCGCGCCGTTTTTTGAAGGCAGCTTTTATGGAATCGTCGATACGTCGGCGGCGCTACGCGACTTCGNNTCGGCGATGCGGATCTCTCAAGGAGAACCGAGCGCCTCATCGCACGGGAGGAAGCCATGGCGGAAGCGGCGCTGGCGCCTTGGCGCGAAAAGCTGCAATGCAAGCGCGTGTTTTTATTCACCGGCGGGGTCAAATCCTGGTCGGTGGTTTCCGCTTTGCAGGATCTCGGCATGATCGTGGTCGCGACCGGAACTGAGAAATCAACGGAGGAAGACAAGGCGCGCCTTCTGGAATTGATGGGGCCCGACGCGAAGATGATCTCGGACAATGATCAAAAGGCTTTGATTGACGCCTTCCACGAATTCGACGCCGACATTCTTATCGCAGGTGGGCGCTATCTCTATCCGGCGCTGAAATCTCGCATTCGCTTCCTCGACATCAATCACGAGCGAGATTTCGGCTACGAGGGATATGACGGCATTGTCGAACTCGCGCGTCAACTCAGCTGTTGATTTCCACTGAGAGC
>PLAI01000183.1 GCA_003134075.1 Methylocystaceae bacterium
GCGGTGCAGACTGTCCAGATAAGGCGACGAGTTCTTCCATCGCGTAAGCGTCGTCACCGAAGCGCTTGCCGAGTCGCCGATTGCAGCGGCTCTCATGGCCGGCGAAATGCGTCAGTTCATGCAGCAGCGTCGAAAAGTAGGCCTCGGCCGGCGTGCTCGTCGCCGAGCCGATGAAGACCTCGCGCGGAGGAAGATGGATGCTGTCGGTCGAGGCTCGGTAGAAAGCCCTGTCGCCGCCGTGAATGATCGTCGCGCCGGTCGCGGCGACAAAGGCCTCGGCCCGCTCGATCGGCCAGACGACGGTCGCGGGCGTGTCGATGACCGGCGCGGTCCAGCCGTCGACCTGTTCAGCCGCGAAAACCGGCGTCGCCCGGGCGAACAAGCGCGTTTTGCCGTCATCGCGGTCGCGGTTCTCGGCCGCGACGGTGATCTGTTTGTAAAAAACGACATAGGCGGCCTTTTCGCCTTCGCGAACGTGCGCGCCGGCCTCGGTCCATTGTTTGTAGCTGCCCCAGACGCCGGATGAAAACCCCTTCTCGTCGGCGGTCGCCCAGAGGGCGAGGATGTTGACGCCGCGATAGGCTTTCTTGGAGGCGACATTAATGGGCCGCATGACGCGGCCGGCGCCGCGACGCCAGGGCGCGCGGAACTCTCCGGCGCCGCGCTCGATCGCGGCGATGATCTGGTTGGTGACGTGCTGGTGAATGTCAAAGCCTTCTCTGGTCATGCGCTTTGTCCTTGCTGACGGGCGACGTGATGGCGACCTCGCGGAGCGAGGCCGACGCGATGAAGGGGTCGAAGCATCGGAAGCCGCGCGGCCCGCCTGCGCGGCGGCGCGAGGCGGATCGAGGCGGAGCTGAACGAGGCGGTCGTGGGCGCGCGCGTCGTCGCGGCGAAGCCGAGACGCTTTTGCCCGCACGTCGCCAAGCGCGCGGCCGCGTCGGGGCGGGCGTTAGGGAATCGTTAACAAACGAGGCGGAGACTTGTTTGCGTCAAGCCGCGCGAAGCGAAAGCGAGGACGGCCATTCTCGAAGTTCTAGATTCCGCATGGATCAATGCGCGGTAGAGGCGGGGACGCCGATGACCGTCGCTGATGCGAACCGTTGAAAGCCGCCCCTTCGCGAGGCGGCTTTCTCATTGCGGGTTTGGCTCTGGAGCTCGCGCCGAACTGGGCGTTGGCGGGCGACAAAGAGCGGCGCCGACGACCGAGCCAAGCGCGTTCGCGTCGAGCGGAGCGGCCCGAGTTAATAGTATGTTTTCCCCGATACGTACTAATCGCCGATTCCAGGGCTTTCGACCTTGTTCTCGCCTGCTCGGCTCCGGCTTGTCGTCGCCGCGGACGCCCCCAGCTCGCTGAGCCTCGCCCGGGCCCGCCGCTTGCAATGTCGCGGCGGCGGGGCCTCGCTTGCGCTGATGACCGCGGAGCCACACGAATATTCAGCCATGCGAGCTAGAGCGACGCGACCAGCCGCCGCTGCCCGCTCGTGTCGCCGTCGATGTAGCCCTGGGTGATCTCGATCGACTTGTGGCCGGCGAGCAGTTGAACGTCGCGCAGGCTGCAGCCGGTCCTGTGCGCGTTTCTCGCGGCGGCGGTAATGAACGTCCGCCGACCTGAATGCGACGAGCAGCCCTCAAGCGCCAAGCTGGCGAACAGAGCGGCGAACCAATTGACGATGCTGGTCGGCCGCATGCAGCCGCCGCGCGCCGAGCGAACCACCGGCCCCACCGTCACCGAGCCTCGCTGGAGCGCGACCAGCGCCCGCCCGNNTGGCGACGGCGCTCAGCATGCGACGCAGCATCGTTGGGGTGATGATCTTGGCTTGGCGACCCGGCATTGCCGATCTCCTTGTGTTGGAACGTTTCGGGGGAAGGGAAGGCGAAGGCGCCAAGCGCGACGCATGAGCGCGGGGCGGGCGGCGCCAGATGCGTAAACGGCGCCGCCGAGCCAGGGCCGCCCGGTCGGCGGAGGATTCGGCTCGACGGCGCCGATAATCGTCGAGGTCGCGCGGTTGTAAGCATTCGCCGTAGAGTCCAAGGTTTTCGAGGGTTTCGTGCGGTTCGCGTCCATGCTGGTTGCTACTGATGGCGCCCAAAACCGGGGTATGGCTACCGCCTCCTCAGGGTATAGGAATATCATCCTAATGTCAAGCTCTGGTTTGGCGAAAAGCTCGATAAACAGACGACAAAAAGCGCCGGACGAATCCGCGCTGTTGGCCAGTTTTCTTGAGTTTTTGATGGGTCGTCGAGATCTGCGCGCGTCACGCTCGCTGCGCCAACCGAGACGATTCCTCGGGCGTGACGCCCCTGCCTGCGTGAGCCGTGAACATCGGGTCGACCGCCAGCGACGATATTACGGTGGGTGCGGCGTCTTGAGCTGCTTCATGAATTGCGCGATGCGCTTTCCATAGGCTTCTGACGCTGCCGTGCGCGCGGTCAGAGTGCAACTGGCTCGGGGAACCTTACCGCCGGTGGCCTGCATTTGCTCAAATGCGCGCTCGCCGCCGAGGCCGCCTCCAAGCTCAGGCCTTCGCTTACACAACGGCCCATGAAGGCCGGAATTTGGCCGCGGGACCCTAGGGGGGCCCTGCGAGCGTCGATGGCGTCAATCGAACACGCTCGAGTCGATGGACTGCAGATACTCGCGCTTCTCGCCGACTTGCACCTTGATCGCGTAACGACCCCCGTCTTTGCCGCCGCCGACCTTTCGGATGAGCCCCCATGAGTCTAGCTGGCCACATAGCTCGGAGAGGGCGGCGCGACCACCCAGCACCACTTCCAACATCGGAGCGCGGAAGCCAAACCACGTCCGCCCGAACGTTTTGTAGACATAGCCGGGGCAGGTAGCGTGGTCGTGCCCCTCCCGCAGCGACGCGCCGTTGAGCTCGGCGAACGACGCGCGATTTTGCTGAACGTAAGCTTTCAGAAGAGCATCCGGTCTAGCGGCGGCAACGCGAGCCATGGCGTCCCCGGTAACTCGCAGATGATCGCCAAGACAGGTCAGGAGCGCCCTGCCCGCGCTGTACTTGGGAAGACAGAAAAGCTCGAAGCGGGCCGCGAGCCGAAGGGCCGCGAAGACGGTGGCGAAGTGACTAATCACACGCGCGTGATTTGGATCTGCGCTCACGCGTTCACCCGCGACCCGGATAAAGTTTGCGCGCTGCGCCTGCACCCAGCTCGCCAACCCGGCCCTGTCTTTAGCCAGCTGCACCAAAATTCTGAAGACGTAGTCCCTGCCGACGACGCCGTAGTTGACGTCATAGATAGCTTTGAGGCGAACACAGAAATCACCGACCGTGGCGCTGCCGTGCAGATTCTCGAACGCGCCGAACCCGCCTCGCGGCAGCGGGACGTCG
>PLAI01000248.1:0-67604 GCA_003134075.1 Methylocystaceae bacterium
CAACTTCTTTTTCAGTCAGCCTTTAAGGCGTGGCTTCGCCCGACAATCTATACTGGGCGCCTAACGATGAATTTCCTTAGTGGACAGGACGTTACCACCAAGCCCCTCTATGCAGTATATCATGGACGTTTCATCGAATCGATGCTCACTCACTGCGATGAACTCTTTAACGCGGGAGCAGCGACCGCTCTTCCGACGAACAGCGACGTGATCACGAAAAGGGCGGCTTAGTAGCAGCCTCTGCGTCGCGCGTCTTTATGCCGCGCGACGCATCAAAATCGCCAACCAAAACCTCCGCCCTCGACGAACGCGGCTTGAACCGCCACAATGGCGCGGCGGATCGCGCCGATTCGGGGCGCGCGGTTCGAAAGGCGAAACAGCGGCCAGATGAACGACGACGAATTGCATCGGCCCCTCGGGCAAAACGCGCGCAAGGCGGCCGAAATGGCCAAGACGTCCAATTCTTGGCGGACGTGGATGGTTCTTGGCGGGGTTCTGGGGGTGGTTGGCGCCGGGGCGCTGGCCCTGGCGGCGCGCGATCCGCTCGGCTGGAGTCTTGGCGGTCGTCCCTACGCCGTGGCGCGGATCGAACCCTATAAGCCGCCGCCACCGGAGCCGCCGCGACAAGCGCAAAGCGCCGCTACCGCGCAACAGCCGGCCGAGACCGAGGCGGCGCCGCCGAGCGGCCGCGATCATGTGCTCACGTTGAACGACCTCGATCAGCAATCGGGCGTCAAGGTCACGCGCAACGGCTCCAGCGGGCCGGGGCCGATCATCATCCAGATCGAGCCCGAGTCCAGCGTGCGGCTGCCGCCGGCGCCCGACCGCCGGGTGGCGGAAAAATCGCGCTTCGGCCTGCTGCCGCGCATTGGCTCCGCCGGCGAGCGGCCGATGGACGTCTATTCGCGGCCTTTCGTGACGACGGCCGCGCTCAGGGCCAACGCGCCGAAAATCGCGCTGGTGGTTGGCGGCGTCGGGCTCAATCCGGCGACGACCGAGGCCGCCATAAGCGAATTGCCGGAGGCCGTGACGCTGGCCTTCGCGCCCTATGGCGACAATATCGCCGCAGCCGCCGCGCGGGCGCGGGCGCGCGGCCACGAAACCCTGCTGCAAGCGCCGATGGAGCCCTTCGACTATCCGGAAAATAATCCGGGCCCGCACACCTTGCGCGTCGACGCCGGCGATCTCGACGATCTGCACTGGCTGATGGGGCGGTTCGCGGGCTATGCTGGCGTCATGAACTTCATGGGCGGGCGTTTCACCTCCGACGAGAAGGCGTTGTCGCCGGTGCTCGCCGATATAGCCCGGCGCGGCCTGTTCTTCCTCGACGACGGCGCCGCGCCACAGTCGCTCGTGGGCTCGGTCGCGGCGCGTCTATCGCTTCCGGCCGCGCGGGTCGATGTGATCCTCGACGCCCGCGGGACGCCGCAATCGCTCGACGCCGCGCTGGCGCAATTGGAGGCGGAAGCGCGAAAAAGTGGTTCGGCGATCGGCTTCGCCAATGCGCAGGGACCGACGATAGCGCGCCTGGCGCATTTCGCCCGCGAGGTGGAGCGCCGCGGCGTCGCCATCGCGCCAGTTTCGGCGACGCTCGCGCCCGGCGGCGCGACGGCCGCGGCGATCGGAGCAGGCAAATGACCGAGCCGAAATACCGCCCGTGCGTCGGCGTCATGCTGTTGAACGGCGCGGGGCTGGCTTTCGTCGGCCGCCGCCGGCCCAAGGGGCCGCATGATTTCACCAACGGACGCTTCGAATGGCAGATGCCGCAAGGCGGCGTCGACGAGGGCGAGGCGCCGGTGGACGCCGCACTGCGCGAGCTTTACGAGGAAACCAATGTGCACAGCGTCGAGGTGCTGGCCGAGATCGAGCCTTGGCTGAGCTACGACCTACCGCCTGAGAACGCCAAGCGGTGGAAGGGCAAATATATCGGCCAGACGCAAAAATGGTTCGCGCTGCGTTTCACGGGCGAGAACTGTGAAATCGACATCGCCCGTCCCGCCGGCGGCGCCCATGCACCGGAATTCGACGAATGGCGCTGGGAACGCCCATCTTTGCTGCCGGAGTTGATCGTCCCGTTCAAGCGGGATGTCTATGAGCGCGTCGTGCGCGAATTCGCGCATTTGACCGCCAAAAATGCGTGAGCATGCGCTAAAATGCGCGCGCTTCGCCGCGGTGAATGGCCTCGGCCAGCGGCGTGAAGCCGCCGCCCTCGGCGTGCAGGACCAGCGGCGCGCAAAGTTTCAGCGGCGCCTTGGAGCCCTTGACGCCCCGCAGCAGAATTCGCGTCGCCGCCTCTCCGTCGCGCGGGGCGATCGGCAAAATCTCAATTCCGCCAATGCGTTGGACAAGCGCGGCGAGGCATGTCGCCAGCGCGTCGGCGCGGTGAATCATGGCGAAAACCCCGCCCGGGGCCAAAACCGCGAGGCAGGCGCGCGTCCAGTCCTCGAGCGGCGCGTCGGCGACATGGGCCGACGCTTTTCTCGGATCGGGCGTCACGCGCACGCTGCCGCGTTGAAAAAACGGGGGATTCGTCAACACAACCCGCGCCGCCTCGGGCGCCAGTCCGGCGGCGCGGCGCGATTCGGCGTCGAAAAGATCAGTTTCAAAAACCCGCGCTCTCGCGTCGAGGCCGTTGAGCGCGATGTTTTCGCGCGCCAGCTCGCAGGACAGAAAGTCAAATTCAATCAATCCGATATATGCTTCCGGCGCCAGCAGCGCCGCGCCGAGGCCAGCGGCCCCGACGCCCGCTCCCACGTCCAGCAGCAGCCCATTCACCTCGCGCGGCGTCGCCGCGACCAGCAACGCGGCGTCCGTGCCGGCGCGGTGGCCGCCCTCGTCCTGCGCCAGAAGCAGGCGCCCACCCAAAAATCCGCTGATCCGTTTCGCCATCATCCTGAAAACTCACATGCTTGCCGTCACGGCGCAAGCATGAGAGCGATCGCGATATGCGCCGACTTGCCGCCCGCGGCGCAAAGCCTTAAGTTCGCCCGACTAAAGTCGCAGGTCATTTGAAGGCTGCAGGGGGCTCCGTGGGTATCGTCATTCCGCTCGAAGACAGAGAAAAGAAAACCACAGCTGGCCTCGACAGTCTTCTGGAGCTCATCCGGCCCGACTTAGAGCGGACCAATCAGCTTATTCTTCAACGCACTGGTTCGGATGTGACCACCATTCCCGAGGTGGCCAATCATCTGATATCGGCGGGCGGCAAGCGATTGCGCCCGATGCTGGTGCTCGCGACCGCCGGGATGTGCGGCTACAAGGGCGATGGCCAGATCAAATTCGCCGCCGGCATCGAATTCATGCACACGGCGACTCTGCTCCACGACGATGTCGTCGATGAAAGCGACATGCGCCGGGGCAAGATCGCGGCGCGCATGCTTTGGGGCAATGAGACATGCGTGCTGGTCGGCGATTTTCTGCTCGGCCACGCCTTTAAAATGATGGTCGAGCCGGGCGTATTGCCCTGTCTCACCGTGGTGTCGAGCGCCGCCGCGATCATCGCCGAGGGCGAAATCCTCCAGCTCAACGCCGCGAAAGACACGCAAACCACCGAGGACGCCTATATGGCGGTCATCCGCCGCAAGACGGCGGAGCTTTTCGCCGCGGCGGCGGAAGTCGGCGTCATGCTGGCTGGCCGGTCCAAGGCGGATGAGGCCGCCGCGCGCAGCTACGGCATGAATCTCGGCATCGCCTTTCAGTTGATCGACGACGCTCTGGATTACGGCGGCTCGTCCGCCAAGCTCGGCAAAAATGTCGGCGACGATTTTCGCGAGGGCAAGATCACGTTTCCCGTCGTGCTCGCCTTCCGTCGCGGCAGCGAGAAAGAACGCGAATTCTGGCGCCGCACGCTGGAAAAGGGCGAAATCAACGACGGCGACGTCGAAGCCGCCTGCGGCCTGATGAAAAAGCACAAGGCGCTCGACGACACGATCGAGCGGGCCGCGCATTACGGCGCCATCGCGCGGGACGCGATGGAGATTTTCCCGTCCTCGCCTTGGAAAAGCGCTCTGCTGGAAGTTGTCGATTTCTGCATCGAGCGCGTTTTCTGAGCGCCCGCGAATGGCCTGAGAAGGTTCATGACCGAGAATTTCGGAGCCCTGACCGTCTCGCTCGAGCGCGGCGGAAGCACCGGGGGCGCGCTCGCGGGCCTTACTTTCGTGGTCAAGGAAAACATCGATGTCGAAGGCCATGTGTCGCGCAATGGCGAACCGGCCTTCGCGGCGAGCCATGCGCCCGCGGGTCTAAACGCCCCCGCGGTCGATCGCCTGCTGGCCGCCGGCGCGCGGCTTGTCGGCAAGGCGCATATGGACGAGATGGCCTATAGCCTGCTCGGCGCCAATCATCATTATGGAACCCCGGTCAATCCGGCCGCGCCGGACCGTCATCCCGGCGGATCGTCGTCGGGCTCGGCCGTCGCTGTCGCGGCGGGACTGGCCGATTTCGCGCTCGGCACGGACACGGCGGGCTCCTGCCGCGCGCCGGCGTCTTTTTGCGGGATTTTTGGCTTTCGTCCTTCGCATGGCGCCGTGTCGAGCAATGGCGTCGTCCCGCTCGCGCCCTCGCTCGACACGATCGGCTGGTTCGCGCGCGACGCGGCGACGCTGAATAAAGTCGGTTCGGCGCTGCTGCCGGACGATCTCGACACGGCGCCGCTGTCTCGCCCGCTCGTGCTCTCGGAGGCTTTTGTTGCTTGTCCGCCGCGGGAGGCGGAGTTGTCGCGGCCCGTCCTCGACGCGCTGAACAGGGACTTTTCCCCGCGCGAGGTTGTCCTCGGCGAAGATTATTTGTCGCAAATGCAAAATCACTTTCGCGATCTTCAGGCGTTCGAGGCGCATCAAGCGCATGGCGCCTGGATCGAGGCCGTCCGTCCCGAGTTTGGCCCCGGCGTCGCCGAGCGTTTCGCCTATGCCGCGAGCGTGACCGCGGAGCAAAAGCGGGCGGCGGATGAATTTCGTGTCCGGGCGCGCGAAATCATCGAGGATTTGCTTGGCGCGGAGGGCTTTTTTGCTCTGCCGACGACGCCCTTTTTCGCGCCGCTGCTGGGCGAGAGCGAGCAGGAATTGGCGATGAAGCGCAATCAGATGGTGCGGCTGTTTCAGATCGCCAGTTTTTTTGGAATGCCGCAAGTCAGCCTGCCGCTCAAGACGCCGGCGGCGCCGCTTGGGCTGTCGTTGATCGGCCGGCGCTGGTCCGACCGGGGGCTGCTGGCGCTCGCCGAGCGGCTGGCGCCCCGCTTGCGGACGCCCTGACGCTCAGCCGAGCACGACGCAGGCCGCGATAAAATCCTCGCCGCGCAGCACGAAGCGCCGCCAGCCGCGCGTCAAGATCGTGGGAGCGGCCTCCTCGTCGAGAATGGAAAAATCCAGGCCGATGGCGATTTTCGTGGGATCGCGGGCGAAGCCGAGGCCCAGCGCCTTTAGATAGGCTTCCTTGGCGGTCCAGAGGCGCGGAAAGGCGTCGGCGCGCGCCTCGCCCGTCAGCGTCTCCAAAATATTCCGCTCATTTGGATGCAGCAGGCTCCATGGCGGTTCGATCGCCCGCGAGGGTTCGATGTCGACGCCGATGGGCGACTCGGCCATCGCGACGGCGCAAAAATCCGCGCGGCCCGAGACCGAGATTTTTAGGGAGGAACTGGGCGCCAGAACGCGCGGCGCGCCAGAGGGCCCATGGCCGATCTCGACGCTTTGCGGCGCGACGCCGAGCCGAGCGGCGACGATCCGTCGGCTCAAGGCGCGGCGGCGCAGAAAAGCGCCGCGCGCGGGATCGCGCGATGGGGCCTCCTGGAGGTCGCGTGGCGTTGGCGCGAGATGATCTTCGCGCAAGGAAAGCGCCACGACCGTCGCGCCGTCCCTGGCGGCGGCGGGAAGATCATCGCGCCAGGAGATCTCGTCGCGCCAAGAGATCACGGGCCGCTTCCCGTCGCGCGGCTCAAAAACGCCTTGATGCGAGCCGCGAGCCTATCGCGCACGTCGCGATAGGCGTCCAGCATCGTCTCGCGCGAGCCCCGCGTGGCGGTGGGGTCGGGCATTGGCCAGTAGATCACCTCGACCGCCATCGCGCGGGTGAATTCCAGCGCGCGGTGATGCGCCTCGGGCGAGAGCGTCACGATCACGTCGAAGTTGGAGTCTTCGAGATCCTCGAAAGTGCGCGGCTTGTGGCGCGTGATGTCGATGCCGATTTCGTCCATCGCGGCCATCGCGAATCCGTCGGGTTCGCCGCGCTTCAAACCGGCGGAGGCGAAATAGATTTCACGGCCGAAGTAATGGCGGGCGAGCGCCTCGGCCATAGGCGAGCGCACGGTGTTCAAGGTGCAGGCGAACAGAACGGACTGCGGGCGGACCCGGGGAGTTTCGACGGGCGCCGGCTGAACTTGCGCCGGCATTGTCAGCCCCTCCAGTGCAGAGCCGTCACCAGCGTGAAAATGCGGCGCGAAGTGTCGATGTCGATCTCGATCTTGCCCTTCAGCCGTTCGAGCAGCAGATGGGCGCCTTCGTTGTGCAGTCCGCGTCGGCCCATGTCGATCGCCTCGATGCGGCTCGGCGTCGCGTGCCGGATCGCGGCGTAATAGGTCTCGCAGATCATAAAATAGTCCTTGAGAATGCGTCTGAAGGGCGTCAGCGACAAAATATGCGTCACGACGCTCTTGCCCTCCTCGTCCGTCACGCCGAGAGCGAGCTTGGCGTCGTGCAGAGAGATGTTCAAAGCGTAGGGGCCGCCTTCGTGGCCGACGACGCCAAAGCTATTGTCTTCGATCAAGTCATAGATGGCGATGGCGCGCTCATGCTCCTGGTCGGCCGAGCCGCGCCCGATCGAGTTTTCGTCGAGCGTGACCCGCGCCAATCGCTTTCGCGCGTCCAGAACCACCTTTTAGGCTCCGAGCGAATTGAGGCGGATCGAGACGGATCGCGCATGCGCCTGCAGTCCCTCGGCGTCGCCCAGCGTCACGGCGGCGGCGCCGATGGCGCGCAGCGAGGCCGCGTCGCATTTCAGGATCGAGGTGCGCTTGACGAAATCAAGCACGCTGAGTCCCGACGAAAACCGCGCCGAACGGGCCGTGGGCAGCACATGATTGGAGCCGCCGACATAATCGCCGACCGCCTCCGGCGTATAGGCGCCGATGAAGATCGCCCCGGCGTTTTTCACCCGCCCGGCCAGATCCTCGGCGTCCTCGCTGATGATTTCGAGATGTTCGGCGGCGATGCGGTCGGCGAGCGGCAGCGCGTCGGCCAGCGTCTTCGTCACGATCACGGCGCCGTAATCGCGCCACGACGCGCCCGCGATCTTCTTGCGCGACAGAGTGGTCAAATGCCGCTCCACGGCGGCGACCACGGCGTCGGCGAGCCCAGCGTCGTCGGTGATGAGGATCGACTGCGCGGATTCGTCATGCTCGGCCTGAGCCAGGAGGTCGGCGGCGATCCAGTCGGGATTGGCGGTTTTGTCGGCGATGATGAGCACTTCCGAGGGGCCGGCGATCATGTCGATGCCGACCTGGCCGAACACGCGGCGCTTGGCGGCGGCCACCCAGGCGTTGCCGGGGCCGACGATCTTGGCGACGGGAGCGATGGTCTTGGTGCCATAGGCGAGGGCGGCCACGGCCTGCGCCCCGCCGACGCGGTAGATTTCGGTGATGCCGGAGCGCTTGGCGGCGGCCAGCACCAGGGGTTCGACATGGCCGTCGGGGGTCGGCACGACCATCACTATGCGCGGGACGCCGGCCACTTTCGCCGGCGCGACATTCATCAGCACCGACGAGGGATAGGCGGCCGTGCCGCCCGGGACATAGAGCCCGACCGACTCGATCGGCGTCCACCGCCAACCCAGCTCGACGCCGGCTTCGTCGGTGAAGCGCAGGTCGCTCGGGCGCTGGCGCTCGTGAAAGACGGTGATGCGCTCCAGCGCGAGATCGAGCGCGGCAAGCTGCTCGCGCGAGCATTTGGCCTCCGCCGCGGCGATCTCGGCGGCGGAGACGGCGATGCCGGTCTTGGCGAGATCGATCCGGTCGAACTGCCGCGAATAATCGATCAGGGCCTCATCGCCGCGCGCGATCACATCCTCGATGATCTTGCGGACGGTATGGTCCACGTCGGGCGAGGATTCGCGCTTCATCGACAGAAGCGCCGTGAAACGATCCCCGAAGTCGGCCGCCGACGCATCCAAACGCAAAGTCATGTCCATCTCCAGCTGGAAGTTCCAGCTGTCATGACCCCGCGCCGCCGTCTTCGTCAAGTTTATGCGTCGGACAGAATGAAACCGGCCAACGCGGACCAAGGTCGCAAAGCTGCGCCTCGATGCAGTCCACGTCCAGCAAAATCGTGGCGCCGCCCGCGAATACGAGGCGGATGCGGCCCTCCGGCGCCATCGCGCCCGGCTCGAAGACGAGCGCCAGCAGTTCCAGCACGCCGTCCGGCCGGTCGCGCGCGACGCCCGCGTAGCGCACGCCACGCACCGTCTCGAAATGCAGCCCCGAGAGGCAACGCTCCAGACGTCCTCCTGGCTGCGCGGTCCAGTCGAAACGCGAGGCGACCAGCGCGAAACGCTTCATTCGTGGAAGATACGCGAGATCGCCCACTCGCAACAGCGCATCCTGAACATGCGCCGAGACCAGAGCGAGATCCTCGGCGTCGAGCGCGAGTAAGCGCAAGGGCTGCGTCGGCGCGGGGGGCTTGGGCGAATCCATGCGTGATCTCCTTGGCCTCTGAATCTGGCGATTGCCGCGCCCCGGCGCAACCCTTGGTTTCGCGCTTGCGGATCGGCGCCGAAAGGACGCATGCTGTGAACGCGGCGTAGCGAGCGCGGGGAAGGCTATGCACAGTGATCCGAGATTTTGGGCGGTCGTCGTGGCGTTCTGGATCGGCTTTTTTCTGTCGGTCGTGAACATCGCCACGAAGATCGATCTGTTCATGCGGTTGTCGGGGTAGCCTTTCGTTTTTCTCTCGGCTCTTGCCCGCGGTCCCGGCTTGCTTCAATTTACGGCCTTGTCCCCCGAATCGAAGGCGCCGCTGATTTATGACCTCATGGACACAGGCGCAGGATCAGGCGCTCAAGGCCGTGGCGCGATGGCTGTCGGCGAAGGACGGTCCGCAATTGTTTCGCCTGTTCGGCTACGCTGGAACCGGCAAATCGACGCTGGCGCGCCACCTCGCGGAAAATGTCGAGGGCCTCGTGGTGTTCGCGGCCTTCACCGGCAAGGCGGCGCTGGTGATGCGCTCCAAGGGCTGCGTCGACGCGCGCACGATCCACAGCCTGATCTACCGCGCCACCGACACGGAAACCGAGGAGCCGAGCTTCGAGCTCAACGACGAAAGCGACGCGACGCGCGCGAAGCTGATCGTCATCGACGAATGTTCGATGGTCGACGAGGAGCTTGGCCGCGATCTTCTTTCATTCGGTCGCAAGGTGCTGGTGCTCGGCGATCCCGCGCAATTGCCGCCGGTCAAGGGCGGCGGCTTCTTCACCGAAGCCGAGCCGGACGTGATGTTGACCGAGGTGCACCGCCAGGCCGCGGACAATCCGATCATCCGCATGTCCATGACGATTCGCGAGGGTGGGCAGATCGCGCGCGGGATCTATGGCGAGAGCCAGGTGGTCGGACGGGACGGGCTGGAGCCTTCGCTCGTCACCGGAGCCGATCAGGTGCTGGTCGGCATGAACAAGACGCGTCGCGCCTATAATAAGCGATTGCGCGAATTGCGCGGCTTTTCCGGTGATCTCCCGCAATCGGGCGAAAAGCTGGTGTGCCTGCGCAACAATCGCAAGAAAGGACTGCTCAATGGCGCGCTGTTCACGGTCAAGAGCACGGGCGCGCTGCGGCGCGGCAAGGTGCGCATGCTCGTGATCCCCGAGGAAAGCGACGGCAAGATTCAACGCGTCGGCGTGATTCCCCAGTTTTTCGACGGCTCCGACGGCGAGATACCCTATGCGTTGCGAAAGGACTCGGACGAATTCGATTACGGCTACGCCCTCACCGTGCATAAGGCGCAAGGGTCGCAATGGGACGATGTGGTGCTGTTCGACGAATCCTTCGCCTTCCGCGAACATCGCGCGCGCTGGCTTTACACGGGCGTGACTCGCGCGGCGCGGCGGTTGACGCTGGTTACGTGAAGGCGTTTCGCCCGCTCTCGAAGGCCCTTAGCGCGACCAAGCGCTGATCGCGTCGTTGAAGACGCGCTCGCCGGAGGCGCCTTTTTCCAGATTGACCGTCGCGAGACGGCCGTCGGAGAGTTGCATCGGCAGATCGATCACGCCCGGAGTGCGCAGGAGAGCGAGATTGCGCGATTCGCTGTCGCCACGCATGAGTCCGATCAAGAAATTATTATCGGCGATCGGCATCTGCATGCCCAGCAGTTTCTCGCCTGATTGCGACTCCGGCCTGCGGATGCGCAGCACATCTATCGCCTTGACGCCCTTCGGCTCGGCGCCGGGGGCGAGGTTGAACGAGATGTTTATCGTGTGCGACATTGACAGGGCCGCGTCCAGGTTCTTCTGGATGACGAGCGTCGCCTTGGTCTTGGCGTCGGGGAAATCGATGTCGGCGCGAATCGCCGATTTCAAGGGCTCGCCTTCGTCGCCGCCAACATTTTCGAGCCGCCAGACGACCGTGCCGTTATAGGCGTGTTCGACCTTGTCGGGCGTTTGCCGCGCCGCGATGACCAGTTGCGCCTTTTGCGCGACGGGCACGGCCGGCCCGCCGCCGTCGCTCTGATCGTCGCCGCCGGCGCGCGCCGAATACTTGCCCCGTTCGACCGACTGGCCGGCGCCCTCTTCCGGCTTTAGCTTGGCGAGATCCTCGGGCCGTTCGCGAAAATGCAGCGCAGCCAAGGCGACGGCGCCGACCAGAACGACGAGAACCGCGACGATGCCGACAATGCGCCGCGTTCGGCTCGACGTTTCCGGCGGCGGCAGCGGGGCGGCGGGCCGCTGCTGTTCCCGAGACGGGGGAGCCGATTCGTTTCTGGGCTCCCGCTTGGGTTCGGGCGGCGCGGGGGGGACAGCGGCCGGCGCGCTCGCTGGCTTGGCTTCGCTCGCGGCTTCAGTCTCCAGCCTAGCGATCGCCTCGTCTAGCGCCCGGCCTTCGGTTTGGATGACCTGCTCGGCCACGGGAGGTTGGATTGCCCGCAGCTGATTGAACAAGGCCTTGCGGGCGAGTTCATAGACCGCCTGACGACTCTGAGCGGTCGAATCCGCGAGCGGGCCTATCTTGCGGGCAAGAAGCGAATAATAATCAGCCATGCCATGCAAACACCATTTTGCGCGCCCGTCGTCAACCTCGCACGCCGCCCGCGCTTCGGATTTCGCCTCGTCAGTCCTGAAATGGATTGTGCACGAGAATGGTGTCGTCGCGCTCGGGGCTGGTCGACAACAGCGCCACCGGCGCTTCTATCAACTCCTCGATCCGTCGAACATATTTGATCGCTTGCGCGGGGAGATCGACCCAGGATCTCGCGCCCCCGGTCGAGCCTTTCCAACCCTCGATCGACTCGTAGACCGGCTGGACGCACGCCTGAGCGGATTGCGACGCCGGAAGGCGGTCGACGCGGAAACCATCAAGAAGGTAATGCGTGCAGATCTTGATCTCGTCGAAGCCGTCGAGAATATCGAGCTTCGTCAGCGCGACGCCATTGATCCCCGATGTTTTGACCGCCTGCCTCGTCAATACGGCGTCGAACCAGCCGCAGCGGCGCCTCCGGCCGGTGTTGGTGCCGAACTCCCGCCCGCGATCGCCGATCAACTGGCCGATCGAATCATGCAATTCGCTGGGAAATGGCCCGCCGCCGACGCGGGTCGTATAGGCCTTGGCGATGCCGAGAACATAGCCGATCGCGCCGGGTCCAAGCCCCGAGCCGATCGCCGCGCTGGCCGCGACGGTGTTAGAGGAGGTGACATAAGGATAGGTGCCGTGATCGACATCGAGAAGCACCCCCTGCGCGCCTTCAAACAGGATGCGTTTGCCGGCGCGGCGTTCATTATCCAGCAGTTCCCAGACCACGTCCATGAAAGGAAGGACGCGCGGCGCGACGCTGAGCAACTCGTCTCGCAGGGTCGCCGGGGAAATTTCGGCGAGCCCAAGCCCGCGTCTCAGCGGGTTGTGATGGGCGAGCACGCGCGCGATCTTGTCGTCCAGCGTGTCGGGCTCGGCAAGATCCATCAGACGTATCGAGCGCCGCCCCACCTTGTCTTCATAGGCGGGGCCAATCCCGCGCTTGGTGGTGCCGATCTTGATCCCTTCGCCCGATGATTCCTCGCGGTGGGCGTCGAGTTCCCGATGCAGCGACAAAATTAAGGGCGCGTTTTCGGCGATCTTGAGATTGGCCGGCGAAATCGCGACGCCCTCCTGGCGCAGGCGGTCGATCTCGCCCACGAGAAAATGCGGGTCGACGACGACGCCATTGCCGATGATCGACAGTTTCCCCGGCCGGACGATGCCCGAGGGAAGCAGCGCCAGCTTATAGGTCTTGCCGTCGACGACAAGCGTGTGTCCGGCGTTGTGTCCGCCCTGAAACCGCACCACGACGTCAGCCTCGAGGGAGAGCCAATCGACGATCTTGCCCTTGCCCTCGTCGCCCCATTGGGCGCCGATCACCGCCACATTCGCCATGGCCTTTTTGTCTTTTCCGTTAGCGCGCCATCCGGTCCGGCGGCCGGACTGGCGCGAGGGATCCCGTTTCGCGCGGGCGGGAGACTGACCCCGCGGCGCGACGAAACCGAAGCCGTTCGCCAAAAAAAAGCCCCGGCGGTAACGCCAGGGCTCGTTACCACAATCTCTTAGCGCATGGCGTCCAAGCGGTAAAGACCGGCTTTCACGCTTTCGCGCGATGCTGGCTGACCCGTTCCGCGTCGCGATGGGTTTGAGACGCAATAATTAATGCCAGTATCACATGCTCGCTATATGCGGCGCGGCGACGTTTACGCTTGGCGTCATCTACCACGGCGGCGAGCTGGACAGAACATCGAAAGACAAAGCGCGATCACGCCCGGGTTGATCTTGGCTTCTTCAGATCGCTTATGCGCCGCGGCATTTGGCCACGGCCCGATTCGCTGGAATCCACCTTTGTTCGTGTTGTGTTGCTCCAACGTCCGTTCGCGGCGCAATGACGAAGCTCGCAAAGCGCAAGATCAGGCGTGGTTTGCCGCCTATTAATTGACATTTTTCAAATGTTGCTTGCGCCTCGGGATGGATTGTCGCATTATTAGTTAATAGGCTGTGGCCATTCCAGATGTCCTTCCGCTCGGCCTGTGTGTAAGAATCGCAAGGATATCCTGGAGAGATACGAAAATGGCAGTTCAGCGTTCGAGCGGCGAAATCATCAAGATGGTCGCCTGGCTTGTTGGTGCGGTCGCGGTGGTTTTCGGCCTGATTCACTTCGCCCCCATCATCTCGCACGGCGGCTGAACCGGCTTGGCGCGACCCTCCGCTAACTCGCGATAGGCGACGGAGCGGTAGTCGTGATGATGTTCGCGACTTTCATAGGCGTCGCCCAGCCGCGGTTTCCGAAGCGCCCAAGATTCCAACAACTCCATGCCGCTCGTCGAGCCGTCTGCGGGACCCTTTCGGGGCCGAGGGCGGCGTGACGGGCGGCATATCTATATTTTCCCGGGTTATCCCCGGTGATAAGGATGTCCCGAGGCGATGGTCATGGCGCGGTAAATTTGCTCCGCCGCTAAAATGCGGACGATCTGATGCGGCAGAGTCATGGCGCCAAAGCTAAACACCGCCCGCGCCCGCGCGCGAAGACGCGGATCGAGCCCCTCCGCCCCACCGATCACAAACCATAGGATTTTGCGTCCGGCGTCTCGCTCGCGCGCGATGAAACGGGCGAAATCCAAACTGCTGGCGGCCTGCCCGCGTTCATCGAAGGCCGCGACCGTCGCCTCCGGCGTCAACGCCGAAAGCAGCGCGTCGCCCTCCGAGGTGATTCGCGCCGCGATGTCTCGGACCGGACTTTCGTCGAGTTCACGCACATCGAGGCCGTCGAGGCCCAGATTGCGCATCGTTCCGATTCGTTTGGCGTAGCGCGCGAAAAGTTCCCGCTCGGGACCGGACTTCATCCGCCCTATGCACAAAATCCCCAAGCGCATCTGGCGCGCCTCTCAAGCCAGACGCATCTCGCGCGGACGGTCGCCGCCCCACATCTTTTCCAGATTGTAGAACTGGCGCACCTCGGGACGGAAAATGTGCACGATCACGTCGCCCGCGTCCACCAGCACCCAGTCGCATTGCGGCAGGCCTTCGACGCGCGGGGCGGAAACGCCCGCCGCCTTGCAGGCCTTGATAACGCGATCGGCGATGGCGCCGACATGCACCGTCGAGCGGCCCGTGGCGATGATCATCGTATCGGCGAGCGCAGTTTTGCCCGCTAGATCGATGGAAACGACTTCTTCAGCCTTGGCTTCGTCGAGGCTGGAAAGAATTTTGTCGGCGAGACGGTCGGCGCTCAAAACCCCTGCCGCCGAGTTAGAGGCGGGCGCCTGGCTATTTTGTGAAAATGCGCTTGTTGTCAGCGTCGCGGTCCTCGTTATCGCGGGTTTACCCGCAAGGACAACATGGAGCGATTTGCTTCGGATTGCAACCGCATCCGACTGGAAAGATCGTCCAGTTTTTTCGGCGCGCGAGACTTGGGGCGAGATTTTGCGAAAAAAAAGCCCGGCGATTTCGCCGGGTTTAGGCAGTTAGGGCCCATCGAGAGGTGGGAGGAACCTCCAAGCCGTAACGAACAAACCTTAGTTGATTCGGCGCGAAAAGACTTGCACTTAATTTTATGAGACTGCCCGCGCGACGCCCGAGACGCCAACCGCAAAGCCGCGTCGAAGCTGAAGTCCCGCCGCGCTCGCGAAATAGTCATAGAAATTCCAGCGACTTAAAACGCGAGGCGGAGCGTACGCGCGCCGGGTGACGAAAATGTCACAATGCACAACTTTTTGCGGCGGCGCCGCCGTGCAACGTCACGGTTAAGGCGTAAGCACGATTGATCCGACGGTTTGACGGGCTTCCAGCGCGGCGTGGACCTTGGCCGCCTCCTCCAGCGGGAAGCTCGCGGCGACGTCCAGGTTCAGATGTCCGCGTTTTATCGCGCGCTCCAAATCCTCGGTCATATCCTCGTAAACGCGCCGGTCCGCGATATGAGTGAAAAGCGAGGGACGCGTCGCGTAAAGCGAGCCCTTTTGCGCGAGAAGCGCGAGGTCGAAGGCCGGCACCGGCCCCGACGCCGAGCCAAAGCTCACGAACATGCCGAATGGAGCGAGACAATCCAGCGACGCGGGAAAGGTCGCGGCGCCGACCCCGTCATAGACGACGTCGCACAGGCGCCCCTTGGTGATCTCCCGGACGCGCTGGACGAAATCCTCCTCGCGGTAGAGAATCACATGCTTGGCGCCGGCGTGATGGGCGATTTCGGCCTTCTCCTGGCTTCCCACCGTGGCGGTCACTTTCGCGCCGAGGGCGCTCGCCCACTGGCAAAGGAGTTGACCGACGCCGCCAGCGCCAGCATGCACGAGCACGCGATGGCCTTTTTTCACGCGAAAAGTGCGGCGCAGGAGATATTGCGCGGTGAGGCCCTTCAGCATCATCACGGCGCCGGTAGCGTAGCTAAAGGATTTGGGCAGATGCACCAGCGACGCCGCCGAGATATTGCGCGCCTCGCTATAGCCGCCCAGCGCCCCGACATAGGCCACGCGGTCGCCCGGCTGAAACTCTTTGACGCCCTCGCCGACGGCGATCACCTCGCCGGCCCCTTCGTGGCCAGGCACGAAGGGAAACTCGGCCGGGTAAGCGCCGGTGCGCCGGTAAACATCGATGTAATTCACGCCAATGGCGTGGTGGCGCAGTTGAACTTCGCCCGGACCGGGGGCTGGCAAGTCGATGTCCTCGAGCTGAAGAACCTCCGGCCCGCCGGGCTGATGCGCGCGAATGACCTTAACCATCGATTTTCTCCCCGTTCCGCCGCCAAAACGCGAACATAGCCGAAAACCGTCGTCAAATGACGGCGGCGCGACAAATAAACGCGCTAATCAACCCGCGCTCGCGCCGAGGCCGCCGCGGCGCTATATAGCCTTCAGGATGGAGTGACAGAGCTATGACGCAAGATCACGCAGGCGCGGCGCAAGCCGGGCGCAAGACGCAAATTCTGGTGGCGGGGGCCGGCTCGACCGGGATCGCCGCGGCCCTTGCCTTCGCGCGCTCGGGATTGCGGGTGACGCTCGCCGGTCGTTTCCCGCCGCCGCTGCCGGGGCGAACCGTGGCGTTGTTCGAGTCCTCCGTGAGGTTTCTCGAGGCGCTCGGAGCACTGCCCCGCGTCAAGGAAAAAGCCTGTCCGATCGAAGCGATCCGCATGATTGACGACACCGGCCAGTTGCTGCCGACGCCCGACCTCACGCTGCGGGCGAGCGAGATCGACCTGCCGGCCTTGGGCGTGAACATCTCCAACGACGAACTGGTCGAGGCGCTGCTCGAAGTCGCGCGGGAGCGCGCGGCCTTCGAGATCGTCGACGCCGATATCCCCGATTATGTTTTCGACGGCGACGGAGCCGTGGCTCTGCTGGCCGACGGGCGCAAGATCGAGGCGGATTTCGTCGTCGCCGCCGACGGGCGGCAAAGCCGGGCGCGGGCGATCGCCGGGGTCGACACGCAGGAATGGACCTATCCACAAGTCGCGCTGACGATGCTGCTCTCGCATGAAGAGCCGCATGATAATATTTCGACCGAGTTTCACACGCGCTCCGGCCCCTTTACGCTGGTGCCGCTGCGAGGGCGGGAGGACGCGCCGCACCGCTCAAGCCTCGTTTGGCTGATGAGCGTCGCCGACGCGAGCCGCCGTCTCGCGAAACCGCGCGAGGAGCTTGAGTTCGAGTTGGAGGACCGCGCGCATGGACGTTTTGGCGCGATGAAGATCGAAGGCGGAATTGGACAGTTCCGAATGGGCGGGATGCGCGTCTCGCATCACGCCATCGGCCGCGTCGCTCTCGTGGGTGAAACCTGCCATGTTTTTCCGCCGATCGGCGCGCAGGGCCTGAACCTTAGCTTGCGCGACGTCGCGGATCTGGAGGATTGCCTCGCGAGCGTCGATCTGACCAATCCGCGCGAACTGGCGCCGGCGCTGGCGCGCTACGACCGCCACCGGCGCGCCGACATAGGCTTCCGCACGCTCGGCGTCGACATATTGAACCGCTCGCTGATCATTCCGCACCTGCCGGTCGATCTGATGCGCGGCGCGGGATTTTTGGCGATGACGGCGCTCGGACCGCTGCGCCGGGCGGTGATTCGCGAGGGGGTGCTGCCGCATTTCCTGCTCCCGAGGCTCATGCAGGGCAAGCCGCCGAGGGCCGAGCGCTCCCGGCGGCGTTCTGTTCGGGCGAGCTAAAAACGGAACGCCGCGCGAATGGGCGCCGGTTTCTTGTTCCCATTTGCTCGTCGCTCCTATATGAGATGCCGCATCGCAATATTTGGCGTCCATGCCGCGTTCCGTTCGCGCCCCGTTCATTGGGGCAGTCGGAAACGGCGGCGGTCATCCCTTGAACAAGCATCGGCCTATCCATGAAGCTGCGCAACATCGCCATCATCGCCCACGTCGATCACGGCAAAACCACGCTCGTCGATCGTCTGCTCCAGCAGTCGGGCGCGTTCCGCGAGAACCAGCGCGTGGCCGAGCGCGTCATGGACAGCAACGACCTTGAAAAAGAGCGTGGCATTACGATCAGGGCCAAGGCGACCTCGATCGCCTGGAAGGACACCCGCATCAATATCGTCGACACGCCGGGCCACGCGGATTTCGGCGGCGAGGTGGAGCGCATTCTGTCCATGGTCGACGGCGCCATCGTGCTGGTCGACGCCGCCGAGGGCCCCATGCCGCAGACCAAATTCGTGGTCGGCAAGGCGCTCAAGATCGGCCTAAGGCCCATCGTTTGCATCAATAAGGTGGACAAGCCGGACGCCCGCATCACCGAGGTGGTGAACGAGGTGTTCGATCTTTTCGCCGCGCTCGACGCCACCGACGAGCAGCTCGATTTCCCGATCATCTACGGCTCCGCCAAGCAGGGCTGGATGGCCGACGAGCCGACCGGCCCGCAGGATGGCATGGCGCCGCTGTTCGATCTCGTGGTCAAGCATGTGCCGCAGCCCAAGATCGAAGAAGGCGGGTTCCGCCTGCTCGGCACGCTGCTCGAGGCCAATCCCTATCTCGGCCGCATCGTCACCGGTCGGGTTTTCGCCGGCAGCGTAAAGCCCAACCAGCAGGTCAAGGTGCTCGACCGCGAGGGCAAGGTGGTCGAAAACGGTCGTATTTCCAAGATCTTGGCGTTTCGCGGCATCGAGCGCCAGCCGATCGAGGAGGCGGAGGCGGGCGACATTGTGGCCATCGCGGGCCTTGAAAAATTCAACGTCGCCGACACCCTTTGCGCGCTCGATGTGAACGAGCCGCTGCAGGCGCAGCCGATCGATCCGCCGACCCTGTCCATGACCTTCCTCGTCAATGATTCGCCGCTCGCCGGCACCGAGGGCGACAAGGTCACGAGTCGCATGATCCGCGCGCGCCTGTTCAAGGAGGCCGAGGGCAATGTGGCGCTGCGCATCGAGGACACGCCCGGCTCCGACGCCTTCGTCGTCTCGGGCCGCGGCGAATTGCAGCTCGGAATTCTCATCGAAACCATGCGCCGCGAAGGCTTCGAACTCGGCGTCTCGCGCCCGAAGGTCGTCTTCAAAAGGGGAGAGGGCGACGAGATACTGGAGCCGATCGAGGAAGTCGTCATCGACGTGGACGAAGAGCATTCCGGCGTCGTCGTTCAGAAGATGAACGAGCGCAAGGCCGAAATGATCGAGATGCGCCCCTCGGGCGGCAATCGCCTGCGTCTCGTTTTCCACGCGCCGACCCGCGGCCTCATCGGCTATCAGGGCGAATTGCTCACCGACACGCGCGGCACGGCGATCATGAACCGCCTGTTCCACGAATATGCGCCGCACAAAGGCGATATTCAGGGCCGCCGAAATGGCGTGCTAATCTCCAACGACCAGGGCGAGGCCGTCGCCTACGCCATGTGGAAGCTGGAAGATCGCGGTCCAATGATGATCGAGCCGGGCTGCAAGGTATACAAGGGCATGATCGTCGGCGAGCATACGCGTGACAATGATCTCGAAATCAACGTGCTGAAGGGCAAGCAGCTCACCAACATCCGCACGCAGTCCAAGGATGAGGCGGTGCGTCTGACGCCGCCGATCCAGATGACGCTGGAAAAGGCGCTCGCCTATATCGAGGACGACGAGCGCGTCGAGGTGACGCCGAAGTCGATCCGCCTGCGCAAGGTCTATCTTGACCCGAACGAGCGCAAGCGCGCGGAAAAGAGCGGCAAGGCGGCGGCGCTGGCTTGAGGGCGAGTTTCCGCAAAACGCTTCCAAGAGGATGAGAAGCGGAGCCATGGAGCTTGCCGGGGCCTCCGGGCCTCTGGCGGAGCCTTCGATCGTCTATTGGTGGTCCCGACCAATATTTCCGGCGGCGCTCTCGCCGAGAGACGGCGAGAGCATATAGCCCAGAAAGCGCTGGGATTCGATCGCTTCGTAACCCAGCCGATTCCGCAATTTTTTTCGCAGCTTGCTCAGGTGGCTTTCCACCACTTTTTCTTCGATGGCGTCGTCGAACAGGCCGTAGACCGCGTTGAATATTTGCGACTTGGTGAGGCGGCGGCCCTTGTTGCTGACGAAATATTCCAGCATGCGCCGTTCCCGGCGCGGCAGCGGCAACGGCTCCCCCTTCACCCGAGGGTCGCGGCCATCGAAGAATACCTGAATCGGGCCGGCCATCGCGATATCCTGGCGCGCCTCCGTCCGACGGCGAATGGCGTGCACGCGCGCGAGCAACTCTTTAATATGCACCGGCTTGCGCACCACGTCGTCGACGCCCGAACTAAACAGGCCGAGCGTTTGCTCCAGCGACACCGACTCGTTTAGCGCGATGACGGGCGCTTGCGAGCGCCGGCGAATGAGTTTTGGCAGTTCCTCGCGCTCCGCGCATTCGCCGATCAGAAAGGCTTCGACGGCTCGCAAGTCGCCTTCGATGGCGGAGTCCACCCAATCGATGAATTGTTCCCCGCCAAAGCCCGCGGAGGCGACGCCCTCTTGATGGAAACGGCATGCATATCCATTCGTCACGAGTTCTCTCTCGTCCACGATTATGAACATTGCTCGCCTCCTTAAAGGTGAATGTCGACGAAATATACGCGCCGAATCGCCTGCAGCTGAAAATTAGACGGAATAGTTCCATGTAGTCAACCAATTAACGCCATCTTATATGTAAACACAACGTTGGAGACTTCGATTTCAAAACTGAGTCTAATCAATGATTGCTCGCCTGTGTACTTTTATGCCGGCTTTAGTGAGCAGTCTGTTTCAACAACGCGCAACCCCGAGTCGCGCCGGATCGACCCTCGTCAATCCCCGCGCTGAAAATGCTCGAACACCAACCGCGCGGTCGCCTTGTTGACGCCCGGCGTTTTCTCCAGATCCGAGAGCGCGGCGCCGGCGACCGCCTTGGCCGAGCCAAAGGCGAGCAGCAATGCGCGCTTGCGCGCCGGTCCGACGCCGGCGATCTCGTCGAGTGGATTGGTTGTGAAGGCCTTTTTGCGCTTGGCGCGATGCGTCCCTATCGCGAATCGATGCGCCTCGTCGCGCAGCCGTTGGACGAAGTAAAGCGCTGGATCGTGCGGCGGCAGCCGAAACGGCTCGCGGCCTTCGACAAAGAAGGTCTCGCGGCCGGCGTTGCGGTCGGCGCCCTTGGCGATTCCCACGACGGCGACATTCGTTAGGCCCGACGCCGCGAGCGTTTCGCGCGCCACGTCGAACTGTCCCCGCCCGCCGTCGATCAGCACGAGATCGGGCTTCGACGGAAAGGCTTCCGCGTCGGCTTCGTTCTCGGCTTCCTTGGCGAGGCGCGTGAAACGACGGGTCAGAACCTGGCGCATCATCGCGTAATCGTCGCCGGGCGTAATCGCCTCGCCGGCGATGTTGAAGGTGCGATAATGCGCCTTCATGAATCCGGCTGGCCCCGCGACGATCATCGCGCCAATCGCCTGTGTCCCGCCGGTGTGGGAGTTGTCGTAGACTTCGATGCGACGCGGGCTGGTGGGCAGTCCGAACAACCCGCCGAGCGCCGCCAGCAGTTTCTCCTGGCTCGAATCCTCGGCCAGTTTGCGCCCGAGCGTCTGCCGCGCATTGGTCAGCGCGTGTTCGACCAGTTCGCGCTTCTCGCCGCGCTGGGGCGTCAGCACCTCGACCCGGCGCATAGGGCGCCCCGAAGGGACGCCCGTCGCGGGCGACGGGCTTTTGGCGCGAACATAAAGCGCGTCCTCCAAAATCTCGCGGTCCTCGATTTTATGCGAGAGCAGAACCAGCGGCGCCGAAGGATGCTCGCCGTAAAATTGCGCCAAAAACGCACCCAGCACCTCCTCTTCCGAAAGGCTCTGATCGGCGCGGGGAAAATAGGCGCGGTTGCCCCAGTTCTGAAAGGCGCGAAAAAAGAACGCCTCGATGCAGAAGCGCCCCGCGTCCTTGGCGATCGCGAAGACGTCGGCCTCTTCGACGGAATGCGGATTGATTCCCTGCGCGCCCTGTATCGCCGACAGCGCGGAGATACGGTCGCGCAATCGCGCCGCGCGCTCGAACTCCAGTTTTTCCGCCGCCTGCGTCATCTCGGCGGCGAGCCGTTCGCGCACGCTCCGGCTCTTGCCGGTCAGAAAATCCTTGGCCTCGGCCACCAGCTCCTCGTAATCGGCGATCGAGATTTCGCCGGTGCAGGGGCCAGCGCAGCGTTTGATCTGATAGAGCAGGCAGGGCCGCGTGCGGTTCTCGTAAAAGGAATCGACGCAGGAGCGCAAAAGAAACGCGCGCTGCAACGCGTTGAGCGCGCGATTGACCGCCCAGACGCTGGCGAAGGGGCCGAAATAATCCCCCTTGCGCGCCCGCGCGCCGCGATGCTTGGTGATTTGCGGGGCGTCGTGATCCCGCGCGATCAGAATATAGGGGAAGGATTTGTCGTCGCGCATCAGCACGTTGAAGCGCGGCTTCAACTGCTTGATGAGATTGGACTCGAGCAACAGCGCGTCGGTCTCGGTCTCGACCGAGATGAACACCATGTCGGCCGTCGCGGCGATCATCCGGGCGATGCGGTTCACATGGCCGGCGAGGCGGGTGTAGCTCGCCACGCGCTTTCGCACGTTCTTGGCCTTGCCGACATAGAGCACCTCGCCGTCGGCGGCGATCATCCGATAGACGCCGGGACCGTTGGGCGCGTTCTTCCAATGGCTCTTGATCAGCGCGACGCCGCGCTTGACGCTCTCGGGCGCGTCCAGCTCGGGCATGAGATCGACGCCGGAACTCTGCTCCAGCGCGAAATCTTCTTCGTCCTCCGGGATGTCATCCCGGAGCGGGGCGTCGTCGGGCCGATCGGGCGAAATCATGAGGCAGATTTAGGCGCGCCGCGCTGCAATTGGAAGGGTGAGGCGGAGGCTACTCCGCCGCCCGCAACCCCTCCACCCGGCACGACACCGCGTCGAGGCTTCGCGTCACCGTCGCCAGCTCCTCGTCGTGGATGCCCTGGCGCAGCAGATGCTCGTAGGTGTTGCGGACATAGGCGGGATTGTCGCCGAAGGCGCCGCGCGCGCCGGAGACGAGGCGGGTGATTTCATCGACTGGGAGGCGCCCGGCATATTGGGGATGCGCGCGGTCGACCACATAGGTTAGGGCCGAAACGTGAACGCCTTCCGAAAACTCCACGGTCAGGTTCTTTTCCAGATAGACGGAGGTCACGAGTTCGCGCTCGCGCAAGTAAGCCAGCGTCGCCTCGCGCCGGGCGGCCGCGACGCGAAAGGCGACGCCCTGGCAGGACCCGCCGTGATCGAGCCCCAGCACCAGCCCCGGCCGCTCCGGCGTGCCGCGATGCACATGCGAGAAAATGCATAACGAGCGATGATACCCCTGCACATGGGCCAGCGCGCTCTCGATAAAGTCGAAACCCGGCCGCCACATCAGCGAGCCGTAACCGAACACCCAGAAATCGCCGTCGCGCCGCTGGCTTTGGTGTTTCTCCCGCATCGAACCGTCGCCTCGCTTCTGGTTCCCGGCCAGCGAATTCGTCCCGCCGACGCAAGGGATATTCCCGCCGCCTTGGTTTCCAATGCATTAACGGCCCATCGCCCTTAACTTGGCGGCTGCCCACAACATATTGGCCCGAAAACCTTGCAATCGCCATCCTTTTGTGACGCTCATGCAATTATGAAGTTCCAACGCCTGCGCCTACTGGGCTTCAAGAGCTTTTGCGAAGCCACCGACTTCCTGATCGAGCCGGGTCTCACCGGCGTTGTCGGGCCGAACGGCTGCGGCAAATCGAATCTCGTCGAAGCCCTGCGCTGGGTCATGGGCGAAAATTCCTATAAGAACATGCGCGCGTCGGGGATGGACGACGTCATCTTCTCGGGCGGCGGTTCGCGCCCGGCGCGCAATCTCGCCGAAGTCGGGCTGGTGCTCGACAATTCCTCGCGCACGGCGCCGGCGGTGTTCAACGATTCCGAGACGATCGAAGTCACCCGCCGCATCGAGCGCGAGCAGGGCTCGGTCTACCGCGTCAATGGCCGCGAGGTGCGCGCCCGCGACGTGCAATTGCTGTTCGCCGACGCCTCCACCGGCGCTCGCTCGCCCGCTCTGGTGCGCCAGGGCCAGATCGGCGAGATCATCTCGGCCAAGCCGCAGGCGCGGCGGCGCATTTTGGAGGAGGCGGCGGGCGTCGCCGGCCTGCATTCGCGCCGCCACGAGGCGGAACTGCGCCTCACCGCCGCCTCGGAAAATCTGACCCGGCTGGAAGATGTGCTGAAGCAGGTCGACAGCCAGGCCGACAGTCTGCGCCGACAGGCGCGCCAAGCCGGGCGCTATCGCCAGATCGCCGCGCAAATCCGCCAGAACGAGGCGCTGGCGGCGTTGATCAATTATCGCTCCGCCAGCGGGCAGCTAGAGCAGGCGGAGCGCAAACTGGAGCAGGACGCCGAACTCGTCGCCGGGCGCACGTTGGAGCAGGCGCGAACGGCGCGCGAGCAGGCGATCGCCGCGCATGAGCTGCCGCCGCTGCGCGAGAAGGAGGCCGAGGCCGGCGCCGCGCTGCATCGGCTGATCGTCGCCCGCGACGCGCTCGACGGCGAGGAAAAGCGCGCCGGCGAGCGCATTCATGAATTGACCCGCCATATCGAGCAGTTCTCCCGCGATCTGGAGCGCGAACGGGCGCTGATCGAGGACGCGGCCGAGGTGACGCAGCGTCTGGAGGAAGAGCGCGGCGAACTTTTAGGGGCCGACGCGGAAGCGCAAGAACGCGAGCGCGAGGCCCGCGAGACGGTCCAGCGGATCGAGGCGGCGCTGCGCGCGACCGAGGCGGAGCTTGGGGGCGCGCAGGAAAGTCTAGCCTCGGTGAACGCCCGCCGCGACGCGCTGGAAGCCGCGGTCGCCGAGGAGAACCGCCGCCACGCCCGCTTCGAGGCGGAACTCACCCGCGTCGAAACCGAATTCGCGCTGATCGCCAGCGAGGGCGGCGGCGCGCAGGAATTGGCGCGGCTCGAAGAAGCGTTGCAAATCGCCGACGAAGAAGCGGAGGCGGCCGACCTCGCCGCGCGAGAGCGCGAAGACGCCCATAAGGCGGCGCGTGAAGAAGAGGCCGCCGCGCGGGCGCCGCTCGAGGCCGCCGAGCGGCGCGCTCAGCGGCTGGAAACCGAAGTCCGCACGCTGGAAAAGCTGCTGCAATCTGGTTCCGGTGGGCTCTGGGCGTCGGTGCTGGAGCAAATCGCCGTCGCCAAGGGTTACGAGACCGCGCTCGGCGCGGCGCTCGGCGACGATCTCGACGCCTCCGCCGAGACTTCCGCCCCGGCGCATTGGGCTCCGACCTCCGGCGATGGAGACCCCAAGCTCCCGCCCAATGTGCGGCCCTTGAGCGAATTGGTGGAAGCGCCCGCCGCGATGACGCGCCGGCTGCGGCAGATCGGGGTCGTGTTGCGCGGCGAGGGGGCGAGTCTGCGCGCGCTGCTCGCGCCCGGCCAGCGGCTTGTCTCGAAGGAAGGGGATCTCTGGCGCTGGGACGGCTTCACCCAAGCCGCCGAAGCGCCGACCGCGGCGGCCCGCCGTCTCGTCGAGAAGAACCGGTTGGGCGATCTGCGCAAGGAGGCGCTGATCGCCAGGGCGCAGGCCGACGAGGCCGACGAAACGGCGCAAATGGCGCGCGAGGCGGCGCGGGAAGCCGCCATGATGGAGAGCGAGGCGCGCGAGGGGCAACGGCGCGCGCGCGCGCATCTGGATGAAGCGAGAGCGCGCCACGGCGCCGCGGAACGCCGCTACGCGCAAATCGCCCAGCGGCTTTCGGCGTTGGAGGAAGCCAAGGCGCAAATCCTCGCCAACCGAGACGAGGCGGCGCAAAAACGCGACGCCGCTCTCAAGACGCTGGATGCGCTCGACGAGCCGGCGTTTCTCGCCGGCGCCCTGGAGAGCCTGCGGGCCAAGGCGATGACGGAGCGGGCGCAAGCCGGCGAAGCCAGGGCGGCGCTGGCCGCTCTCGGTCACGAGGTCGCGGCGCGCGCGTCGCGTCGGTCCGCGATTTTGCGCGAGAGCGCCTCCTGGATGGAGCGCCGCGACAAGGCTCAGGACCGCATCGGCGAGCTCGAGGAGCGGCTTGACGCGGCGAAGGCGGAACAGGAGGAACTGGCCGAGGCGCCGCAAACCTTCGTGCATCAGCGCCGCGCGCTCATCGCGGCGATCGAGGCCGCCGAAGCTGATCGGCGCGAGGCCTCCGACGCGCGCGCGCTAGGCGAAACCCGCCTTGCCGAAAGCGACCGCGCCGCGAGAAGCGCGCTCGAGGCGATGAGCGCCGCCCGCGAGCAGAAGGCCCGTAGCGAGGCGCAATTGGAGGCGGCCCGTCAGCGCGCCGCCGATATTGATCGCGCGATCTCCCAGGAATTGGAGACGACTCCGCAAGAGCTGGTCGCGCTGGCCGGCGTCGCGCCGGAGGCCGAGCTTCCGGAAAGTCTTGAAATCGAGCGCCGGTTGGAAGCGCTGCGCGCCGACCGCGAGCGGCTTGGCGCCGTGAATCTGCGCGCCGAGGACGAACTCGCAGAGGTCGAGGCCGCGCAGGGAAAAATGTTCGCCGAGCGCGATGACCTCGCCGAGGCGATCAAGAAACTACGCGCCGCCATCACAAGCCTGAACAAGGAAGGGCGCGAAAGACTGCTGGCCGCCTTCGACAAAGTGAACGCCCATTTCAAGGAGCTGTTCACGCTGCTGTTCGACGGCGGCACGGCGGAATTGCAACTCGTCGAAAGCGATGATCCCCTGGAGGCGGGGCTCGACATTCTTGCGCGCCCGCCCGGCAAGAAGCCCGTGACCATGACGTTGCTGTCCGGCGGCGAACAGGCGTTGACCGCGATGTCGCTCATCTTCGCGGTGTTCTTGACCAATCCTTCGCCGATCTGCGTGCTCGATGAGGTGGACGCCCCGCTCGACGACGCCAATGTCGAGCGCTTTTGCAATCTGCTCGACGCGATGAGCAAGAAGACCGACACGCGCTTCGTCGCGATCACTCACAACCCCATCACCATGGCGCGCATGGACCGACTATTCGGCGTCACGCAAGCCGAACGCGGCGTTTCGCAGCTTGTCTCGGTGGATCTGGCGCAGGCCGAAAGATTTTTGCTGGCGAGTTGAGATGAGCGGAGTTCCGGACTGCGGCTCGACGCTCCGGCGTCAACGCAAAACCTGCACGGTCGGGGCGACCGGAATCTGCGAGATCGACGTGTTGAGCGCGATCAATTGCGTCAACAGACCCAGTATCCGCTTCGTGTTCACCGCGCCCTCCTGCGGCACGCAGTAGAATTTTCCTTCGAAAAATTCGCTCACGAAACAGCCGGCGATCGCGCCTTCCTCGACGACGAACAACTGGTCGTCGTTAAACGGCGGGCGGTCGATCGCCTCGGCCTAATGAGCGTGATGCGCGCCCGCTCCCCGCCCGCGACGATCCGCCCAAGATATTTGAAGATCGCGAACGCCGATCGCGGCATTATGTGAAGCTCCACGCGCGCGCCTTCGTGGCCGACGAAACTTACGACGCGGTTGTCGCGCGACACGGTCGAATCTCCGCAACTTGGGGCGTTGACCGCCGGCGGGGCGTTCGAGGATTTATAGAGTGGGTTGAAGCAAAGCCGCCATTGTTTCTGCTCGGACGCCTTGTCGCCGCTCTTGGTCGTCGCCTCGTTCAAATTGATGGTCACGGTCTTGCCGCCTTCGGGTTTACTAGCGCCGGCTTTCTCCCGAAGGGGTTCGCTCGACAGGCCGTAGTCCATCGCGAGGCGCACATATTTTTGAAAATCGGGGAAGCTGGGATCGAGCGGATCGTTGCGCAACTCGCGCCTTTTGCCGCCGCGCTCCTCGATCAGCTTGTCCGTGAACAAGTAAAACAATAATTCCCGGGCGATTCCCTGCTGGACGAAGAACTCCAGGGTGCGAGGCTCCACCTCCGCCAACAGACCGTTATAAAACTCCTTCGTTTCCGACGGGGTGACCTGGAAGTTGGTCGAACCGTTCATCGTCACCGAGTTGCCGGTGTAACCACTGCCGCCGACCGGATTGCCGCCAAAAACACTTTCGCTTTGCAGGGCGTTGCTCGCGAGGCTCGTGCCCATGGGAATATGCGGCCCCAGGATGATCGACGGCAACCCGACCGTCGCGGCCGCCGTGGTCGAACCCGTGATCTGCCCCATCTGAACGAAACTCAATGGCTCCGCGCGGCTGGCTCGCAAGATGTTTGTGAAGATCATCTGGTCGCGCGACTCCGCCGCGGCGAGGTCGTAACGGTCGATCCGTTGCTGAAAATGATCCGTCGCGGCGCAAGCGCCAATCGAAAGCGCCGCGGCCGCGAGAAAAAGACGCAACGCCCCCATGTCGCCCTCAATCGAGCCGCGGCGCGCTTCGCATGAATCGGTGAGCGCCGGCATGCCCTCGGTCCAGTCCCCGGTGGACATTAACCATATCGACGAGCGTTTAAAAGCCTCGTCTTCACGGCGTCGCCTTCGGTCCCGCGTCGAGAGGCCGCGCGTTTTCAAGCGGACTCCATGTCCGCCTTCGTGATTTGGACATTCGCCGCGCGCACGCCGATGTCATAAAGAAGCGCGATCGCGCCCGGATCGTCAAAGCGACGGATCCGAGCGATTTCCCGAGAGGTTAGGGATACGCCGAGCGTGTCGTCTAGCCAGTCGGCCTCCAGCTTCGCGTCGTAGCGCAGGAAGCGAAATTGCGCGCCAAACGGGGGCTCCGCCTCGACGAGATCGCCGATCTCCGAGTTGATCGGCCAGCGCGATCCTCCGGCGCCCATCCATGACATCAGCGATAATGTCAGCTGTTGGTTTTCCGAAATCTGCTGCATAAGCGCGCGCAACGCGATCGTCACGGAACTCCCGCGCCGCAGGTCCCGTGCATTCAATCGCACGCGGTACGAGCCCGTGCCAACCGAGACAACCGTCAGTTTGTCGGCGCCAAGGCTCCATCCGATACCGTGACACGGCATTACCGTCGCCAGGAGCAGCGCGAGGGAAGGATCGTTATGCGGCGTCAATCCCCCATCGACGAATAGCGCTGGCGGCGCGCCTTCGACAATGGGGATTTCTTGTGGGTTGAAGTAATGCGGCGCGGCCGTGCTCGCCCGCACGATGTTGGCGAGCGAATAATGCCTGTTTCCAATAAAGGAGCCGCCGCTTGGCGCGTCCCAATATTTTGAGCGAGGATTATTCGTCAAAATCCAGGCGCCGCCCGCGTCGATCCGCTTGAGCATGACGCCAAGCCCGGTTTGCAGGTCCGTCGAGTCGAGACCGCGATCGCCGAGAATGCCGGTGATCTCCCGGCGCAGCGCCTCGGCGTCGAATTTCGCCTGCCAAAACGGCAGCCGGAAAAAGGGCTTGCGAAAAATTCGCGGGGCCAGCCGAAAATAGAAATCGCGAATCTCGGCGGCCGAATAGCCCAGCGCCAAACCGGTCGCGACAATGGCGCCGGTCGAAGTGCCGCCGATGAAATCGAAGTAATCGCACAACCTGATCGCGCGGCCCTCCTTCTCGGCGAGCAGCGCCTCGAAACGCTCGACGAAGGCCAGCGCGATGACGCCCCGAACGCCGCCGCCATCGATCGACAAGATTCGCTTGCGCCCCGGCCCGAACAAGTGCCGGTCCCGAGCGCAAATCGCGTTTGCATCTTGATTGGTTGGCGCGGCGATCATCGATGCCTATCCTTGGCGGACGCCTCTAACGAGGCGCGCCGCTCTCCAGCGGCTTCGCCCAGTTTTGGCTCAGGATGTGGGCCGACAAATCGATATGCGTCGGGCCGACATCGCAGAAATACTTGCCGCGAAAGCGCGGCGCCGGTCTGCAACGGACAGAGTTTCCGTTGAGCGCGAGCCAATCGTTCAACTTCTTGGCGGAATCTGGCGGCGCCATGCCAATATTGGCAAGCTCCACTCGCCTGCTTCTGATCATCAATGCGCTGGCGCTCAAAACCTGGGGCATGCCATTTACTTCGTCCATCCCGGGGAGGCTGGAATCCTCTACTTCTGCGTCTTCCGAGCAAGGCCAGTTCGACGCCGCGCAATCTTTGTCGCTTCCCTGCGCGTTAACTTGAGTGACCCGCTTCGGACCAGGCGGGACAGGCTTGGGAGCGGGGTCGTCGCCGTTCGTCAAAACAAGAAATGCTCCAAGAGCCGCGACCGCGACGGAGCCCGCGATTCCGGCCAGCCAATGACCGGCCGTCGGCAATTCGCGCGCGGGCGCCTCGGAATTCGCCACCCTCAAAAGGGCTGAGATCGCGGGTCGCGCGGATTCCGGCGAGCGAGCCTTGGAGGGCGGGGTGACGACCACCTTCGCGCTTGGCGCGCGAACCCCGAGCGATCTCCGGGTTGTCTTGATGAGATTCGCCAGGTGCGGCTCTATCGGCGGCGGAAAGGCGTCCAGCCATTGCGACGTGGCGACATAGAAGCCGACCGATCCCGAAGGTTGGATATTCTCCAGGCGAACCGGAATGATCGGCTTTCTTTTCGTGACGGCGTGGTCAAGTTCGCGCGAGATATATTCGGACGTATTGGCGCTTGAAGAAAAAATCAGCACGAAGGCGCTGGCCTGTTCAATCGCGGCGGGTATCGACTCGGCCCATTTGGCGCCTGGCGGAATGTCGCGCGGCGCGATCCAAACCCGCACGGAATTGTGCTCCAGCGCGCGGCAAACGGCGTCCGCGGTCGCCTTGTCCTTTTGCGAATAACTTATGAAGACATCGTGAGCCATGACGCCACCACCGCGCGCTAAATATCCACCCACCGCCGCTTGATGGATGCGGGCGAGACCCCGCCCGCGCGGAACATCGTATCGCGGGCCGGCTTCGCTTTACTTCGAAGCACCATGCCTTGCGCGAAACCATAAAGCTAGCTTATGCTTCAATGCAAGGCTATCCGCCACTTGGCGGAGAGCCTTCCCGGTGAGGCTGAGCATGAGGCGCGGTCGGAGGACGGTATGAACGACAGTAATTTGCCCAAAATCGTCATACGCCACATCTCCGGTTCCAAGGCGAACCAGATTGAAGAATTCACGCTAGATGGACGAAGCGAAATTCGGTTCGGGCGCGACCCTTCCTGCGACATAGTTTACGGCGCCTCCCGAGACGACGTGGTTAGTCGCAATCATGCCGTCATCGGCGTTTCGACAAGGGAGCCACTCGCCTTCACTCTGAGCGATCTGGGCAGCAGCAACGGTACGTTTCTCAATAAGCATCGTGTTGAGGGCAAATCGGAGCTTTTGCCCGAGGACACGGTCATGTTCGGCCAAAACGGCCCGTCTTTCAGTTTCGACGTAGAGCCCCGTCCGGCGAATCTCTCTGGACGGACCCGCGTCATCGATACGACGGTCGCGGCGACCCGCGTCGTCAACGCCGCGGAAGCGGCGACCGTTGCGTCGACGGCGGTGGAGTTGAAGGCGGGGACGCCGTCAACGACGATCACGGCCGTCCAAGAGGAGCCAGTCGGCCTCCAGACCGGTAAAATCGGCGTTGGACGCGACACCATGTTGCATGAAATCGCCAAGGAGCGCGCGGCCACCAATCGCACCTGGTTCGCGGCGCTCGGCGGCCTCGCCGCGATATGCGTGATCGGCGGCGGCGCGCTGTATTTCAAGCAAATGAAGAGCGCGCAGGAGGGGCTAAAAACTCTGCGAGAAGTCAGGCAGGAGGCCGAAGAGCAGAATCGCGACGCGGAAGCGGAAGCAGCCGCTAGCCTCAAGCAGCGGCTTGGCATGAGCCCGCAGGATGTCGTGCGTCAATATGGTCCGGCGACAGCCAAACTGGACGCGCAATGGCGCCTTTACGACCAGATTACGGGACGCCCAATCTTCCAAAGAGTTTGGGAGTATCAGAATAAGAAACACCCGCTGTACGTAAAGCTTCCCAATGGAACCATTGTGCAGTGGCTGACGCTCGATGATGAAAACAGAAAAAACAAGTCGATCAGCGAACGGTTTTCGGGGACGGCGTTTGTCGTTTCGGAGCAGGGGTTTCTTCTGACGAATAAGCATCTCGCGGCGGCGTGGAAATTGCCGATCTCCGACTGTGGGTGCTTCGAGAATATTGGGTGGCTGGTCGAAAAGAACGCAGCCAAGAAAAACTCATATAAACTAACCGAGATCGACCTAAATTCAAACGACTATAGATTCTTGAAGGACTGGGTTCCGGAGCGTGGCGGCGTAATCTTCGCGGGGACGAGTTTGCACGTGGCCGGGCCGGGCAACATCCCTGATCCAAGTAAGAACGAACAACATAATTTTGTCGGTCGCGACGAGCTTATCACGGTGACGTTCGCGGGCAATAGATTGGGCAATAACGCCACATTGGTGCGCTATTCAAACGAGAGCGACGCCGCGTTAATCAAGATCGACACCCCGGAGGCCCTGCACAAGGTGGAAATCGCGGAAGACGACCGTCCCTCCACGGGCGAGCGGGCGATTGTATTGGGCTTCCCCGCGATCGCGGCGGAGACATACGCGATCGAGGATACAATCGAGAATGGGAACTTTATAAGAAACAAGGAGTTGGTTCCGCAGCCCTATGTCACGGAAGGCATCGTGGCTCTGGTTTCCAAGAGAATCCTGACGAAGAACGGCGTCACGGTGGCTGGGGCCGAGGGCGACATTATGCAGTTGACCATCAACGCGACAGGAGAAGGCAACAGTGGCGGGCCGGTTTTCAACTCCTCCGGAAAGGTGATCGGCATGTTCACCTATGGCTTTATTTCGGGGACCACGCGCAGCACCGCGGCCGTGCCGATCAAGTACGGCGTCGACCTGTTCAAGGCGCAATGAAGACGGTCGTGGTTAAGGATTGCTCGGCGAAACGCGCGAGCAAAGCAGCGAACGTTCGACAGCCGTAAAGCGAAGTCGAACATTTTTCCATAAGGGCTACGTCGATAGGGGGTCGGCGCGATGGACGAGAAGTGGTCTCAAGACGATCGGAGCGGAACCAACGACGGGAAGGGCGCGCCGAGCGTTTCGCGTCGAGCGTTGCTGCTCGGACTTTTCGCTCTGCCCATCGCCGCGATTTTGGAGCCGGAGCCCGCGCTCGCCCAATTTGGGGGCCTCGTTGGCGCCTTTTTCGGGGGGCGTCGCTATCACAGTGGCTCCTACCATCATCACGCCTACCACGGTCGTCGAAGCGGCATAAGGCGTCGGTCTCGTCACCACGCGCGGGCGCATGTCTTGCGTCGGCGCAGCGGACATCACGCCGTGTCGCATCGCGCGCGCGGGGGTGGACAACATCATCATGGCGGCGGCGGTGGGTCGAGCGGACCGGGCGGCGGCAGCTTCCACTGAAACGATTTTGGCCGGGGCGAACTCGCGCAAATCTTACTTCGAGCAGGGGGAAGCGCCCTTGGCGGCTCCAGTCATGATCTCCAAGGCCTCTTTCGCCGAGGCGTAATTGCCAGCGACCGCCTTTTCATATTGCTCCAGGGCCTTGCGTCGGTCCTTTGTCAATCCGCCCCAGCCATATTGATAATAGCAGGCAAGCCAAAACTGAGCTTTCGCGTCGCCGTTTTCGGCGGCGAGATCGAACCAATGGCGCGCCTTGCTCAGATCGACGCCCGTTTTCAACAATCCCTTTTTCTGGTAGACCAGACCAAGATTGGCCTGCGCGCCGGGATAATTTTGGTTGGCGGCCTTGCTGAAAGCCTCCACGGCGCCTTCAGGATCGACGTGCCCTGGCGTCTCAACCAACAGCATTCCCAACACGAACTGCGCCTCCGCGACGCCAGCCGCGGCGAGGCTTTGCGCCTGGGGCAACAGTTGCACCTTCACGCCATTGGCGACAAAGTCGAAATCGGACGCTTTGATTTTGCTGCTGGCGTCGCCCTTGATGGCGACGCGGAGTTCGTTGAGTTTTTCGGACGTGTCCGAATTTCCGGCCGCGGCCGTTGGCGGTTTCGGCGCGCTCGCAGGAGACTGGCGATTTTCTTGGCCTGGCGACCCTTCGCTTTGAGCGTACTTTTGTTCTTGCGTGGTAGGCTCGGCGTCGCCCACTTCAGCGCGGGTTTTCGCGTGCGCCTTGCTTTCGTGCTCGCCAGCCCCGGCGTTCAATTTACCCGCGTCCCCCTCCAGTCCTGGTGAAGTCGCCGTTACATTGCTTGCGAGTCCTGATCCGCCGGGCGGTTTCGACGGCGTCGAGGCAAAATATATGGGCGCGGCGAGCACGGCGGCCGCGGCCACCGCGGACGCTCCTTGGATGGCTGGGTGAAGCGCCTTGAACGAGCGCGCTAACGCTCCGATGCGACTCTTCGCGATGTCGACGGCGCGTGTTGGGGATTTGTTGTCTTCCGCCTCGTTTTGCGGAGCTTCGATGAGATGCGTCGCGTTCCGCACGACGGTGGTGGCGTCGGGGCGCATCGCGGTGGCGCCAATGGCGTCGCTAAAGGCCCTTACCGATGGGAAGCGTTGTTCCGGCTTCTTCGCCAAGGCGGTCATGATCGCGGATTCGAGCTCTGGCGTGACGCCAATCGCTCTCGGCACGAGCGGCGGAGGCGCGGCGCCGATTTGCGCCTGAATGAGATCATATTCGGTCGCGCCCGAGAAAGGCGGCGCGCCGCCGAGCATTTCGTACAGCACGATGGCAAGGGAATAGAGGTCGCTGCGTTCGTCGCCCTCGCCGCCGCGACACTGCTCCGGAGACATATAAAGAGGCGTGCCCACGGCCGTTCCCGCGCGAGTAAGACGCGCGCTGCCACGCACCCGGGCGATGCCGAAATCCATTATCTTGACCCGGCCGTCGTTGCCGATCATCAGATTGGATGGCTTGATGTCCCGATGGATCACCCCCATCTCATGCGCGTATGATAATCCGTCCGCCGCCTGCGCGATGATGGCGAGGCTTTGCTTGACGCTCAGAGGTTTCCCGCGGTCGCGCAAAACGTCGTCGAGCGGTCGTCCGCGCACCAACTCCATGACCATGTACAGGTCCGAGCCGTCCAGAAGAGACGAATAGAGCGTCGCTATATTGGGGTGATTGAGGCGCGCGAGACTCTTGGCTTCGGCGCGAAAGCGCGAGACGAATTCAGGATCCTGGGTCAATTCCGGGCGCAAGGACTTGATCGCGACAGGCCGCTCGATGAATGTGTCGAGAGCGATATGCACGGTTCCCATCGCCCCCGTGCCGAGCAATTCGATAACGCGATAATGACCGATCATACGTTGGTCGTTCATTGTTTAACCCTCGCAACGTGTTTCGACTGGATCGGGGGAAACGGCGTCGTCGGCGATGATCCTGATTGGCTTGGTCGCGGCCTGATCGCGATTTCGAGCCAGGGCGGCGTCCACGATCCGAAAGACACCGACGGAAATATTATCAGCCCCGCCGGCGGCGAGCGCTTTTTCAACGAGCTCACGACACGCCTCTTGCGGATTGTTCGCGCGGATTATCTCGAGGATGTCCGCGCTGGTCACAAGATTGTGAAGTCCGTCCGAGCATAGAAGCACGGTGTCGCCAAGGCGCAACTTAAAGCCGGTCTCGAATATGGTCGGCTCGAATTTGTCGCGTGCTCCAAGCGCTTGCAAAATGAAATTTCCGCCGGGACTCTTTTGCGCTTGCTCCGGCGTCATGACGCCGTCTCGAATAAGCCGCGCGTGCAAGGTCTGATCGTCCGAGAGTTGCAGAAGCGCACTCTCCCGCAGCAAATAGGCGCGGCTGTCGCCGACATGCGCGAGCCAAAGCAAATCGTCGCGAATTAGGATCGCGGTGCAGGTCGTCCCCATTCCGCGCGTTTTTGGATTGGCCGCGCTGTAATCAAGGATAGCGCGATTGGCGGACTCGAACGCTTCCAGCAGCGCCCGCGGAGGAGCCTCGTCCGACGAATAGATCTCCCGTCTAACGACATCCGCCGCGAGCGCGCTCGCGACTTCGCCGGCGGCGTGCCCGCCCATTCCATCGGCGACCAACGCCAGGAATCCGACTTTTTCTTCGGGCGTTCCCTCGGCGGGCGCCACGAAAGCCACCGTGTCCTCATTGGTCGAGCGCACGCGTCCGATGTCGGTGAGCATCGCGCCCACGACTCTCAAGGACCCCCGGGAAGCTCTTTCGGCCATCGTCGTCATGGCGGCTATCCTATGCCAAAATCACCGGAAGGTCCTGTGACGAACCCCAATCACGCTCCCGTTCGCGCGGTTCCGCCGCCTTTCGTTTTCGCCGGGACGCGCCGCGTGTCTAGCCCTAGATGCGACATGGCCGGAGCAAGCGGCGATCAGAACGGTATGTCGTCGTCCAACTGGTTGGAGAGCCGCCCGCCGCCGGCCGCCGGCCCTGGGCGTCTCTCTTCTCCGGAGCGTTCCATCGGCGACGAGCGTCCGAAACTTCCGCCGCCCCCACCGCCAAAATTCTGCGAGTCGTAATCGCCGCTTTCGCTACGGCCGCCTTTGCTGTCGAGAAGCGTCAGTTCGCCGCGATAACGTTGCAGCACGATGTCCGTGGCCTTGCGCTGATTGCCATCCTTGTCGGTGTATTCACGCGTCGCCAACTGGCCTTCGAGATAGATTTTGGAGCCCTTGCGGCAATATTGTTCGGCGATCTTGCCGAGATTTTCATTGAAAATCGAGATGTTATGCCATTCGGTGCGGTCCTTGCGCTCGCCGGTGTTTTTGTCGCGCCACGACTCCGTCGTCGCGAGTGAAAACGACACCACGCGATCGCCGGAGGGCAGTGTGCGCACTTCCGGGTCGCGGCCCAGATTGCCGACGAGGATGACCTTATTGACGCTGCCCGCCATTTTACTCTCCACTGCGATGTTTTTCGCGCGGCAGTGTAGCCTAAAGCCGCCGCCGGCGCGGTGATGCGCCTGGCTTGTCCACAGAAGGTTTGGACAAACGCGAAATATGTTCTATTTATGTTCTAGCAATCCCGCGGGCGTCCCGCAACCCCTTCCATACAAGGGAATGGTGTTTCTCGAGTGGATTGGCGCTTCGCTCCATGGCATGGAAAACGCAAAGGCCGAACGTCGGCGCCTCCCCAAAAGTTTCGAGCCCTCCCATGGCGGACACAGCAGCAAAGAAATCCGCGGCCATGCCCAAGGCCGCGCCCAAGGCCAGCGCGAGCAAGGCGCCTAGAGTCTCTGACGCCAAGTTCCCATTCGTCCATGCCGCCGACGCCCGGACAATCGCCATTCGCGGCGCGCGCGAGCATAATCTCAAGAACGTCGACCTTGTCATTCCCCGCGACAAGTTCGTGGTGTTCACCGGACTCTCGGGCTCCGGCAAATCCTCGCTGGCGTTCGACACGATCTACGCCGAAGGCCAGCGGCGCTATGTCGAGTCGCTGTCGGCCTATGCGCGCCAGTTTCTGGAGATGATGCAAAAGCCCGACGTCGATCAGATCGACGGGCTCTCGCCGGCGATCTCGATCGAGCAGAAGACCACCTCGAAAAATCCGCGCTCGACGGTCGGCACCGTCACCGAGATTCACGATTACATGCGCTTGCTCTGGGCGCGCGTCGGCGTGCCCTACTCGCCCGCGACTGGGCTCCCGATCGAGAGCCAGACAGTCTCGCAGATGGTGGACCGCGTGCTCGCCCTGCCGCAGGGGACGCGGCTTTATCTGCTGGCGCCGGTCGTGCGCGGACGTAAGGGGGAATATAAAAAGGAGGTCGCCGAATATACGCGGCGCGGTTTCCAGCGCCTCAAAATCGACGGCGCCTATTACGAGATCGTCGAGGCGCCGTCGCTCGACAAAAAGCTCAAACACGACATCGACGTGGTGGTGGATCGCATCGTCGTGCGGCCGGACATGGCGGCCCGCCTCGCCGATAGTTTCGAGACCGCGCTGGAGCTTTCCGGCGGACTGGCGGTGGCCGAATTCGCCGATGGCGGCACCGCAGGCGCGGCGAGCGCCGAAGTCCCGGTGACCGCGGGCAGTCTGCGCCTCGCGTCGCATTACGCGCCGGCGCATATCGTGTTTTCGTCGAAATTCGCCTGTCCCGTGTCCGGCTTCACGATCTCCGAGATCGAGCCGCGCCTGTTCTCCTTCAACAATCCCTTCGGCGCCTGCCCCAAATGCGGCGGGATCGGCCATGAGCAGAAGGTCGACGCCGATCTCGTCATTCCCGATCCGCGGCTTAGCCTGCGCAAGGGCGCGGTCGCGCCTTGGGCGAAATCCTCCTCGCCCTACTATATGCAAACGCTGGAGGCTCTCGCGCGCCACTATAAATTCCGGCTCGAAACGCCGTTCCAGCAACTGCCGGAGACCGCGAAGCGCGTCATTCTTTATGGCTCGGGCGCGGAGGAGATTCGCTTTTCCTACGACGATAGTTTTCGCGCCTATGACGTGAAAAAGCCTTTCGAGGGCGTCGTTCCGAATTTGGAGCGGCGCTACCTTGAGACCGACAGCGACTGGTCGCGCGAGGAAATCGCCCGCTATATGACGGCGACGCCCTGCGGCGCCTGTCGCGGCTTTCGCCTAAAGCCCGAGGCGTTGGCGGTCAAAATCGCGCAAAAGCATATCGGAGAGATCTCCGAACTTTCGGTGCGCGCGGCGCTGACCTGGTTTTCCGCGCTGCCCGCCCAGCTCGACGCCAAGCGCAACGAAATCGCCTATCGCATCTTGAAGGAAATTCGCGACCGCCTGACGTTTCTTGTCGATGTCGGCCTCGATTATCTAACGCTTTCGCGCAACTCCGGCTCCTTGTCCGGCGGCGAGAGCCAGCGCATCCGCCTGGCGTCGCAGATCGGCTCGGGGTTGACGGGCGTGCTCTATGTGCTGGACGAGCCGTCGATCGGCCTGCATCAGCGCGACAACGACCGCCTGCTCGACACGCTGCGGCGGCTGCGCGATCTCGGCAATAGCGTCATCGTCGTGGAGCATGACGAGGACGCCATTCTCGCGGCGGATTATGTCGTCGACGTGGGCCCCGGCGCCGGCATTCACGGCGGTGAAATCGTCGCGCAGGGAACGCCGGTGGAGATCATGGCGAATCCGAAATCGCTCACCGGACAATATCTCACCGGCGAGCGACAGGTGCGGCTCAATCACAAATTGCGTAAGCCGGACGCCGGCCGTTGGCTCAAGCTTTTCGGCGCGCGCGGCAATAATCTAAAGAACGTCGACGCGAAGATTCCGCTCGGCCTCTTCACTTGCATCACCGGCGTCTCCGGCGGCGGCAAATCGACGCTGATCATCGACACGCTCTACAAAGCGGTGGCGAAGACGCTCAATGGCGCGCATGAGCATCCTTCTCCTTTCGACCGGTTGGAGGGATTGGAGCACATCGACAAGATCATCGACATCGACCAATCGCCGATCGGACGCACACCGCGCTCCAACCCGGCCACCTACACCGGCGCGTTCACGCCGATGCGCGAATGGTTCGCCGGCCTGCCCGAGGCCAAGGCGCGCGGTTACGCGCCCGGGCGCTTCTCCTTCAATGTGAAGGGCGGCCGCTGCGAGGCCTGCCAGGGCGACGGCGTCATTAAGATCGAGATGCATTTTCTGCCCGACGTCTACGTCACCTGCGACGTGTGCAAGGGCAAGCGCTATGATCGAGAGACTTTGGAGGTCAAATATCGCGAGAAATCCATCGCCGACGTGCTCGATATGACTGTGGAGGAGGCGGCGCGATTGTTCAATGCGGCGCCGGCGATTCGCGACAAGCTGGAGACGCTAAAGCGCGTCGGACTGGATTATGTCAGCGTCGGGCAGCAGGCGACGACGCTGTCTGGCGGCGAGGCGCAACGCGTGAAGCTGGCCAAGGAGCTGGCGCGCCGCTCCACCGGCCGCACGCTGTATATTCTCGACGAGCCGACCACGGGCCTGCATTTCCATGATGTCGCCAAGCTCCTCGAAGTGCTGCACGAACTCGTCGAGCAGGGCAACAGCGTCGTGGTCATCGAGCATAACCTCGAGGTCATCAAAACGGCGGACTGGGTCATAGATCTCGGGCCCGAGGGGGGCGACGGCGGCGGCGAAATCGTGGCGAGCGGGCCGCCGGGCGAGATCGTCAAGGAGCCCCGCAGTCATACGGGCCACTATCTCGCGCAGGCCATGGCGCGACGGCCCGCCGCGGAAGCCGTCAAGCCGCGGGCGAAGAGCAAGGCGGCGAAGCGCGTTTAATCGCCCGCGAGACGCAAGGCGCCTGCTTCGCGATATTGGCGCGCCTCCCATTTCTGCCGAGCCGCCTCCAGCCCCCAGACGACGCCAAGCAGCATCAACACATGCCGCCAATGATCGATGTCGATCTGGAACGCCTGAAAAAAGAAGGCGAGCAGCACCGGGAAGAAGACTTGCGCCTGACGCTGGAACGGCGATTGCCGGAACATGAGCCGCAAGCCGATGAAGACGGTGACGCCCACGATGAGGACGAACAAGAATCCGCCAAGCCAGCCGGTGTTGGCGAAGGCGCCGATATAGGAATTATGCGGCTCGAGATCAAAAATCGTGCGGAAGCGCAGCGGCCCGAAGCCCCAGAAGCGCTCGACCAGCATTGGCAACGAACGGAGTTGATTGCCGAAGCGCCCGGTGGAGCCCTCGTCATATTCCTGCGTGACCGAAGCGCGCTGCAGGAAGAAGGCGCGCGTCGACTCCATCGACAAAAGCACTAGAATGACCAGAACGCCAATCGTGATCGCGACCAACGCCGAGACCGTAATGCGGCGCTTCAAGCCCGCATCCCTGGTCGTCGCGAAAGCGCTGGACGCCATTAGCGCCATGGAAACGATCGTCGCTCCCCACGACCCGCGCGAGAAAGACAGAAAGTCGGCGGCCACGATGGTCGCCAGCATGATGACCGTCGTGGCGACGTGACGCGCGCGGGCGAACATCAGGTTTTGAGAAAGATAGAGCACGCCCAGGATCAGATAAGACCCAAGCACGTTGGGATCCTTGAAGGTGCCGGAAACGCGCCCCCATTTCGAGAAGGTTTCGCCAAGTCCGGCGACGTCGAAATAGCCGAGCAGCCCGCAGACCGCGGCGATCAGAGTGCCGGCGGTGAAGCCGGACAGGATCGTTTCCGCGCGTTCGACAGTGCGGTCCGCGGCGAACAGCGCGAAAAACAACGCGGTGAAGGTCAAATAGGCGGACTGATACTGATACATCGCCGAATCGGCGACGCTCCAACAAGGGATCAGCGCCAAAAAGCCGAGAATTGTGTAGGAGATAATGAGAAACGCGAAAAGCAAAAAGCTGCGGTGAAGTGTAAACCCGCCAAGGAACCACAACGGTATCGCGATCATCGACGCAAAATCATAAGGCGAGGGTTCGACGAGGGAGATGGCGCCGGAAAGCACGAATAACCAGACGGCGGCGTTGACGAGCTTCTGATAGTCGAACACGAGGCCCGGCGCCGGATTCGTCCGTGTCGCGCTGGCGTCGGTCATGATCGCGCCCGCCGCGCGATGGCTTCGCGATACCCGGCTATGACGCCGTCGACCATGCCGGAAAGTGAGAACCGTGCGCCCACATAATCGGCGAGTTCGCGCGTTTTCGCCGAACTTTCCCGCGCGGTTTCATCAAGCATGCGCGCCAGCGTGTCGCTAAGCACGCCGGGATTGTCGCAGGGAATCAAGCCGCCGCTATAGGGGCCGAAGATTTCGGCCATGCCGCCGACGCGCGTGGCGATGATTGGCTTATGCGCTCCGGCCGCCTCCAGAACGATATAGGGCAATGATTCCGCGCGACTCGGAACGACAAGGATACGTCCCGCGGCAAACGCCTCGCGGGCAGTCATCGGCGCCCGGAAATTCAGCTGCGAGGCGACGCCGAGAGTCTCCGCGCGCGCGCTCAACGCCGCTCTTTCGGGACCGTCGCCGACGAGCACGAGGCTTGGACGACGCCGCGCTGTCTTGGCCAACAAGCCCAAGGCGTCGATCAGCGTGTCGAGCCCCTTGGCGGATCGAAATTCGCCGACATAGAGTAGATCGGCCGCGTCGTCGGCCGGCGTCACCGGCTCGAGTTCGCGCGGCGCGATGCCATTGCGCACGACATGCGCGAGATGGCGCGGCTTGCCCACGAGGCTCTCGAACCGATCGGCGATATAGCCGCTCTCGAATAACAGCAGATCGGTGCGCCAAGCGAGAATCGCCTCCATCATCATGAACAGGCGATGGCTCCAAGTCCCGGGGCGATAGTTTAGACTGCCGCCATGCGGCGTATAGACTCTCACCGCGACGAAGGACGACTTCCATTGATCGGCGACCCGCGCCAGGAAACCGCCCTTGGATCCATGGCCGTGCACGACGTCGGGATTCAACTCGGCGAGGCGCCGCCCGACTTTCAGCAAAAGCGAAAGATCCGTCATATGCGGCGGTCGATGGATCGGCAGGCGCAGGAGACCAAGCGTTAGAGATGGCGCGAGTTCGGTGAGTTGCGCCGCCCCGCGCGCGCCGCCGGTCAGTGAATCGGTGATGAGTCCAACTTCGTGCCCGCGGGCGATTTGTTCCCGCGCGAGATCGAGCACATGACGGAACAGGCCGCCCACGGGCGCTCGCAAAACATGCACGATGCGCAAGGGCTCGGCGCCCACGTCGCTCTTGTCGAGGCTGTCTTGCGTCACTTCCGGGGCGCCTCTTCTGTTTTGGCGGGCGCGGCGCCACGGCGTGGCAAATCCTCGCGCGCGGCCGAAACCGCCATGCGCGCGAAAACCTTATGTTTGCGGTGTTAATTTTGGATGAGCGCGCGTTTACACGCGCTCATCCGCTTTCACAAAGTCAGCCTTGCAGCGGCGCGTCCGGCACGCTGCGCGGCGCCGCCCCGGCCTCGGCGTCTGGCTCCCCCTGCTTTTCGGGTTCGACTTCCGCGGTCTTCTCCTTGCGCGAGTCGCCGTCCGTCGGTGAACGCTTCTTCCCCGCCTCGATAATGTCGCGCTCGGGGCGCGGCAGGACCGGACCTTCTGGATAGACGAAGCCCAGCGTCTTGGCGCCGGCCTCGTCCGCGACCACGACGACATGCACCGCGCCGCCGTTCTTGAGGCGGCCGAACAAGAGTTCGTCCGCTAGCGGCGTCTTGATATGCGTGTGAATCACCCGCGACATCGGCCTCGCGCCCATGGCCTCGTCATAGCCATGCTCAACCAGCCAGGCGCGCGCCTCGTCGGAGAGGTCGATTGTCACATTGCGGTCGGCGAGCTGAGTCTCCAGCTGCATGATGAATTTGTCCACGACGCGCGCGATGACTTGCGGAGGCAGATGGCCAAAAGGCACCACCGCGTCGAGGCGGTTGCGAAACTCGGGCGCGAACAGGCTATTGATCGCCTCGCTGTAGTCTCGGTGGTGCTTCGAATGCGTGAAGCCGATTGGCGTTCGCGACAGATCGGCCGCGCCGGCGTTGGTGGTCATGATCAAGATGACATTGCGGAAGTCGATCGTCTTGCCGTTATGGTCCGTCAGCTTGCCGTGATCCATCACCTGCAGAAGAATATTGAAAAGATCGGGATGCGCCTTTTCAATTTCGTCGAGCAGCAACACGCAGTGCGGGTGCTGATCGATCGCGTCGGTGAGCAATCCGCCCTGGTCGAAGCCGACATAGCCGGGCGGAGCGCCAATCAGCCGACTCACCGTGTGACGCTCCATATATTCGGACATGTCGAATCGAACCAACTCAATGCCGAGAGAGACGGCGAGCTGACGCGCGGCCTCCGTCTTGCCGACGCCGGTCGGACCGGAGAAGAGATAGCAGCCGATCGGCTTTTCGGGATCGCGTAGGCCGGCGCGCGCCAGTTTGATCGCCGTGGTCAGCGCGCTGACCGCCTTGTCCTGGCCATAGACGACGCGTTTCAAGGTCTCGTCGAGATGCGCCAGCACTTCCGCGTCGTCCTTGGAGACGCTCTTGGGCGGAACCCGCGCCATCGTCGCGATCGTCGCCTCGATTTCCTTGAGGCCGATCGTTTTCTTGCGCTTGGAATCGGACAAAAGCATCTGCGCCGCGCCGCTCTCGTCGATCACGTCGATCGCTTTGTCCGGCAGCTTGCGGTCGTGGATATAGCGCACCGACAGCTCCACGGCGGCCTTGATGGCCTCGCCGGTGTAGCGGATTTTGTGGAAGTCCTCGAAATAGGGCTTCAGTCCCTTGATGATCTCTATCGCATCGGGGATCGAAGGTTCGTTCACGTCGATTTTCTGGAAGCGCCGCACCAGCGCGCGGTCCTTCTCGAAATACTGGCGATATTCCTTGTACGTCGTCGAACCGATGCACCGCAGCGCGCCTTGCGCCAAGGCGGGCTTCAACAGATTGGAGGCGTCCATCGCGCCGCCAGAGGTCGCGCCGGCTCCGATCACCGTGTGGATTTCGTCGATGAACAGGATCGCGTTCTTGTGCTGCTCGATTTCCTTGACGACCTGTTTCAGGCGCTCCTCGAAATCGCCGCGATACCGCGTGCCGGCGAGCAGCGTGCCCATATCGAGCGCGAAGATGGTCGCTCCCGAGAGAATTTCTGGCACTTCGCCAAGAACGATCTTTCGCGCCAGCCCCTCGGCGATGGCGGTCTTGCCAACGCCGGGATCGCCGACCAGCAGCGGGTTGTTTTTCTGGCGCCGGCACAGCACCTGGATTGTGCGGAGAACTTCGGCCTCTCGCCCGATCAGGGGATCGATTCGCTGGTCGCGCGCTTTCTTGTTGAGGTTGACGCAATAAGCGTCGAGCGCGCCTTCCTTTTTGCGAGAGTCGCCATCGCGACCCTCGCGCGCCTCGTTGCGGTCGACGTCTTCCTCGGCGCCGCGCGGTCCGCGCGACGGGTCGGAGAGTCCAAGGCGCTTGGCGATGCCGTGGCTGATGTAATTCACCGCGTCATAGCGCGTCATGTCCTGCTCCTGCAGGAAATAGACGGCGTGACTCTCGCGTTCGGCGAACAGCGCCACCAGCACATTGGCTCCGCTCACATCTTCGCGGCCGGATGATTGAACGCTGATGATCGCGCGCTGGACAACACGCTGAAAACCCGCCGTCGGTTTGCACTCTTCCGCGTCTTCGTTGACCAGATTGTCTAATTCTCGGTCAAGGTAGTCCCGCAAATTCCGACCGAGAACGTCGAGATCGACCGAACAAGCGCGCAGCACCGCGCTTGCGTCACTGTCTTCGATAAGGCTTAGCAGAAGATGTTCGAGCGTCGCATATTCATGCCGACGCTCTCGCGCCGACGCCAGCGCCCGGTCCAAGGTCTGTTTCAGATTGCGCGAGAAAGCCGGCATCAGTTCTCACCCCTACTTCTTTTCCATGATGCATTGCAGCGGATGTTGGTGTTTGCGGGCGAAATCCATGACCTGCGTAACTTTTGTCTCGGCGACTTCATAGGTGTAAACTCCGCATTCGCCTACACCATGATTATGGACAAGCAGCATAATTCGCGTCGCCTCTTCGACCGACTTATTAAAATACTTGCGTAATACGATGATAACAAATTCCTGCGTCGTATAATCGTCATTGAGCAATAGCACGCGATACATATGTGGACGCCGCGTCTGCGTGCGCGTGCGAGGGATAAGCGCCGTGCCCGCGTCCCCGCCACCCTTTCGCGGTTCCNNGAACTCCCCGCCCGCCGACGAACCGACCGGGCCGCTGAAAGTATCGCACACCTTAACCATCGAGCCTTCCTGTCTGGCCTCTTCCTTCGGCGCCCCTTCTGCTTTTCTCCATATAGGATGGCAAAAACCGGTCCGTAAGGTGTTAAACATTTTTCGTGCCGCGCCGAGCCCGCGGCCGCGACCTTCGCATTCCGCCCTCTTTGCCGCGACGTGCGCGGGATGTTGGCGGAGTGTTCTTGCTCGCATGAATCTTGGCAAGCGACAAAACTCGGTCAAGGCAAAATTTGAGCAATAAGCTTATCCGAAAGTCCCGCCCGAACAATAAGCCTCGCGAAAAAAGATGGAATTGCGGGCGCATTTAGTCGGCGCGCCACGGTTTATGGCCATGGCGCGATGGACGCGGATTCGTTCGTCGTGGGATCGGTTCATAGCGTGGGAACACGTTCGCGCGGGGGCGCCGCGCGCGCCGCGGCCGAGTTGCGTCAATTCGCGCGGCCGATGCTCGGTCCACAAAAAACTGGCGGGCTTGAGCGTCGGCGCGCCAACGCTCCGCCGGCGTCTCGATCGCCTGGCGAGGCGGGGTGAAGGCCTAATGTGGTCCTCGAAAAAGTCCCGTCAACTGTGTGTTTACCATGGTCCTGTACGCCAAGGGCGGACAATCACGAGGCGCCGATGTTCGAATTCAGACCAATACGACAGGACGCGGACAGTTCGAGTGTCGTGAAACTGGCGATAAAGGCGGGCGTCGCGATCTTTCTGTGCATTCTCGCGTCCGAATGGCTGGCGAACGCGGCGCAGAGGGGCGACCTGCCAAGAGTCGCATTGGTTTGGCCGGAATCCGAGCCGTGGCGAGGGGTAAAGGCCAGGCCATCTGCTCCAGCATCCGGTAGCGTAACGGTTTATCGGAACATTGGCGTCGATGGAGTGACCACCTCGACGATTCCAAGGACATATAACGCGAGTCCGGCGGTGATTGCGCCCTGCGGCGACGAAAACCCGTTAGGGGTCAAAGATCTTCAACCTTGATTTCAAATGGCTTACCGCATTTGGACCGGGCGATGCCGCGCGCGACGCCTGATTAGGGATGTCCGCCGGTATTTCACGCAAGCGGCGTGAGCGGTCGTAAATTCATTGACATTGGCGGAGATGCCGGCCAAGCATAATGCGGGTTTCGTTTTGGTCGCCATATTGCAAGTAGCGCCCCCAAGGCGAACCGAGGGCAGGATGTCCGCCGTCATGGACCGCTGTCCAATGGGCGGAGCGTTTCCCCCAGCAGCAACGCGCGTTTTACACGGCCGGCGCGCGGCAGGCTTTGAAATCCGACCGCCGCCGTGATCAGGACAATTGATGAAATTCGACGAACTCGGCCTTTCGCAAAAGGTGCTCACGGCCGTTGAGGCGTCCGGCTACACGACGCCGACGCCAATCCAGGCCGAGGCGATTCCGCCAGCCCTGCAAGGGCGCGACATTCTCGGCATCGCCCAGACGGGCACCGGCAAAACCGCCGCCTTCACCCTGCCGATGCTATGCCGGCTTGAACAAGGCCGGGCCCGGGCGCGCATGCCGCGCACCCTTATCCTCGAACCCACGCGCGAACTCGCGGCTCAGGTCGAGGAAGCCTTCATAAAATATGGGGCCAACCACAAGCTAAACGTGGCGCTGCTGATCGGCGGGGTTTCGTTTGGCGACCAGGAAGCCAAGATCATGCGCGGCGCCGACGTGTTGATCGCCACGCCGGGCCGCCTGCTCGATTTCTTCGACCGCGGCAAGCTGCTGCTGACCGGAATCGAGATTCTCGTCATCGACGAGGCCGACCGGATGCTCGACATGGGCTTTATTCCGGACATCGAGAGGGTGTGCAAGCTGGTGCCCTTCACCCGCCAGACCTTGTTCTTCTCCGCCACCATGCCGCCGGAAATCACCCGCTTGACCGAGGCGTTTCTGCACAATCCGGTGCGGGTGGAGGTGGCGAGAGCGGCGACGACGGCCGCCCTCATCCGTCAGGCGATGGTCGCTTCGCATGGACACGCCGAAAAGCGCGACACCTTGCGCAATCTCATCCGCTCGGCGGAAAATTTCAAGAACGCCATCATCTTTTGCAACCGCAAGCGAGATGTGGCGATCTTGCACCGCTCGTTGGAAAAGCACGGGTTTTCCGTTGGCGCCTTGCATGGCGACATGGATCAAATGGCCCGCATGGCCTCGCTCGACGCGTTCAAGAACGGTTCGGTCGCTCTTTTGGTCTGTTCGGACGTGGCCGCGCGAGGGCTCGACATTCCCGATGTCAGCCATGTGTTCAATTTTGATGTGCCGACGCACAGCGAAGACTATGTCCACCGTATCGGCCGCACGGGAAGAGCTGGGCGTTCCGGCGTCGCGATTACGCTAGTGACGCCCGAAGACAAGAAATATGTCGAACAAATCGAAAGTCTAATCGGCAAGGAGGTCGATTGGGAAGGACCGGGACTCTCCGAATTGCCGCCGCCGAGCGAGTCGTCGAGCGGACATGAGCGTCGGGGAGGAGAGCGCGGCGCCAGACGAGGAGTCGAGCGCGGCGGACGTGGTCGAAGCTCCGCGGGGTCGGCGGCCCCAGCGCGCGAGGCGGCTCCAAAGGCGCGCGCGCCGCGCGCAAGCGAGTCGGGACGGCCCGACGCCGCGGTTGCAGAGTCGCCGCGCGCCGCGCGTACGCCAGTCTACGCCGAGCGCCGGGACCGGCGGCCACGCGCGCAAGAGGATGACGGCCCGCCCGTGATAGGCATGGGCGACCATGTCCCGTCCTTCATGCTGCGCCCGGTTGTATTCAAACCCGCCAAGGTCGGCGAGGAGTAATTTTGACAGAGCGGACCTTGAACTGCCGAGCATGGTGAAAAGTCTTTATTAGCTCAGTCCGCGAGTTCCGCGGACGCTCTTTCGAAGAGCATATGTCATTATAATATGGGGATCCTCCACTTGGAGGTCGATGGCGGTGCTGTTGCCGCGCGATTAGGCGTCCCGATCCGGGGCTTGCACATGAGAAATTTGGAAGGACTGGGTTCGGCCGTCTTAGCCAGATCGAACGTCGACGGGCCTGCTCGAAAAACGAGTAGTTCGATGGTTCGATGTCTTTTTTCCAAGAGAATATCTCTTCTCAAAAACAATGATGCGGGCCGCGCGACGCGACAATTTGTTGCTAGACACGCGGCCGGCGAATCGTCTCCGAACGCTTCAATCTAACGCCTCGCCGTGCTCGATCACGATGGGTTAACTTTGGCCAATGTTGCGGCAATAGGGCCGACCGACTATTCTACCGCTTGCAGATTCGCGCCACGCGGGCGAAGGACGAGATATAAAAGCCCGACTCGTTCGGCAACCTCGGTCCAAAATTTTCGATCATATCCACCGAATATCCGAGCGCGCGCGCATGTTAGGCAAAACTCTCCAAAATTTCGCCAGCCAGCTTCTCAGCCTGCTGATTTCGATCGGCGATCGGTTCTTGTTGACGGCGGTCCTGCTGCGCATGTGGCCGACGGATCTGTTCGCCGACTGAACGACATTAATGGCCTGGTCCGGCTTGTTGGGCCTCGCGGATTTGGGTTTTGTCATCTTTGTCGGGAACCGTCTGCAAAAGGCCTTCGGTCTCGGCGATGAGGTTGGTTTCCAGAGGCAGGTCGGGACCGCCGCTTTTATTTACGTGCTATTGGGCCTGTTGGTGATTGTAATCGCGGCTTTGCTCGCCGCCATCGAGTCCGCCTCGCCTTTTATCTCCGTTCGTTCGCTGAATTCTTCCGAAGCGGCCCTGGCCTTGTTCTCGCTGGGAGTAATGCAGGCCGTGCAAACAACGAAAAGCGCTTTCACTCAGATTTACCGTGGCCGCGGCGAGTTCTCGCATGGCGTCATTATCGATAGCGTTTCGACGCTCTGCATAGTCGTGAGCGCGCTGGCGGCAGCAGGCTGCGGCGCCGGTCCGCGTGTGTTGGCTCTGACTTATATAGCGTCGCAACTCGTGTTTGCGTGGGGAATTCTGCTCACCGATCTGAGGCGGCGGTATCCGAACTTGCGTCTTTGGCCGTTGGCGGCCGAGCGTTTCGGAAATGCGCGAGGCGGGGCTCGCCATGCGATGGTATGCGCTCACCTATGCGCTTCCGACAATTTGGCTGCAGGCGCCCGTCCTGTTTCTGAGCGCGGTTGGGCTCGGTGGGCCCATGGTCGTAACATTTGTGCTTCATCGCACGCTGGTTAATTTTGGCCGGACTTTCGTGGTCATGCTGTCCACCTCCGTCGGCGTGGAGTTGACGCCTCACGTGCATCGCGGAAATACCGCGATGATCGAGCGCGGCATAACCTTCGTGGGAAAAAGCGTGGCGGCGATGGGGGGCGTGATGGCCGCCGGTCTGCTGACGTTCGGCGCCTCGATTGTGCAGCTATGGACCGGAAAATCGGATCTGTTCGATATGGCGACGCTGTTTTGGCTCGTCCTTCCATCTATTGTCGTGGCGCCGGCCATACCCTTGCTCTATCTCGCGCATCTCGCGGATATACCGAAGCAACAGGCGATCGCCCAGGTAACGCAGACGTCGGTTGCGATCGCTTTCGCGGCCCCGCTCGCCGCGAGCTTTGGAGCCGCTGGAGTCGCGTTCGCGATGGCCGCCGGCGAAGTCGTGAGCATAGGTCTTGTGTTGCCGATCTTGTTGACAAGGCGACTCGGCATCGCATATTGGCGACATGCGATTCAATGCATCCCTATCGCTTTCGCGGCTCTCGTTTGGGGCGGCGCCGTGGGAAAAGTGGTCGGCTTTGCGATCGGAACACATGACTTGGTGAGATTGATCGTCTGTCTCGCCATATGGGCGGCCGCAACGCTCTTGCCGATCGCGTCTCTGCTATTGCCGGCCGACCAACATAAGCGTCTAAGGGACGCGGCCCGCGCTTTTTGGCTCAATCGAACGAAAGAGGCGTAGGGAGGCGCGATGAGAGTCCATTCATGGCCGAGATGACAATTCAAGACTCCGATTCGCGGGAATGCGCCCTGTTACTGCGCGTGAGCGACCGCTCACTGCATGCATATATTCAGCAGCACCCATTTTGCACGGGCCCGGATGAAACACTCAATCGGAAATGTTTCGGCGCTCTGCGCGAACAGTTGGAAATTCGCCAGCCAAAGGTGTCGCGGCCTATCGAACCGCTGGGGCATTCCGAACTCGCCGACGAGGAAGCAATTCGCCTCGCCGCCGGCGAAATCTTACGAAATATCGGAGTAGGAGAAGCTAATTGCGACAAGAGGCTGCGCAATCGCGCGTGGAAACTTTGCCTTGCGCGCTCGGACGCGAAAAGCGTTCTCGCGCTTGGCTGCGGCGAGGGTGATGAGATCGCCGCCCTGCGCGCCCGGGCGCCGCAGTCGCGGATTTTGGGCCTTGATTGGGTCAACAAATGTCTACCCGGCCTGCTCGACGCCGCGGAGGCGGACTTCATTCACGGCGATTTCAATGATCGGCTAGGCGAACACAAAGAGACGTTCGACCTTGTTTTCAGCAACCATGTGATTGAACATTCATTCGACCCCGATGAATTGCTCCGTTCTATCCGAGCCTCGCTGAAGCCGGGCGGCCAGTTGGTGAGCGCAATTCCATTGGATGGCGAAGCCGAAAGTCCAATTTTCAGGCAAGCGCTGTCATTGGCGCGCGAGCCCGAGCGCATTCGGCGAAGCGACATGTTTCTGATGCTCGGAGGACATCCTTACAAGACGAATGCTTCGGAATTCGCGGAAACCCTGCTAGGTGCGGGGTTCCAGGCGGTTCGCGTCGCTTACAGACCATGGAGTCCCACATGTTACGACTCGCTCGACGAGGATGCGCTAACCGCGTCTCGCGCGACCCATATGAAGCTGCATAGCGCTTCCACACGGCTGCTTTCCACCGCGGTCAATGGTGTCTTTTCTAATAACCCGCCTTTGGCGGCGCTGCGGGCGTTGGGCGCCGTCGACAGCCGATGGCCATTCGGTCTGATCCGCATGCATACGCATAAAAGCATGGAAGCGGTCGCGATCGCTTACGCTTGAAGTCGGGACGCCCTCCCGCCCGTTGTTCGACGACTCAATAACCCAGCAGTCTCGGCAAGCTTTCCTGGCGAACGAACAGCATGTCGAGTTCATAGGGATAGCGGCTGACGACTCGCCCGATGCACTGTTGATAGGGACCGAGGTGAAGTCCGGCGGCGGAAAGAATCGGAACGATCTCCGTAACGCCATGCTCCTGGCCAGAGTATTGGAAGAGCGCCACTTCCACGTGCACGGCATCCGCGCTTTTCAATAGAGAAGCCGCGCCTCTCAACACGCTGGCTTCGTGTCCCTGCACGTCGATTTTGATAATGACGCGACCTTTGATCCGATCCTTGTGTCGCTCGACGATTTGATCGAGCGTGAGCATGCCGACTCGATGGCTCGTCGTCGTCGCGCTATAATTGGTGATGCCGCTTTCGTAGCGATAGGCGCTCGCGCCGACGCCGACGCCGCCAACGTCATCGTCGTTAACGAACAATTCGAGTTCGCCCTCGTGCTCTCCCGCGGCGACATTCAGCGCCAACATGCGCGGATCCCCAGCATGCATGGCGGAGAATCGGGCGAAATTCGCGGGCACGGGCTCAATGGCGACGACCGACGCGGTAGGGTAGATGCGAAGAATTTTTTTGTCCATGTCCCGTCATTGGCGCCGACGTCGATGAGGGTCACCGTTTCGGAAGAGTCGAAAAAGCGTAGCAAGAGAACGAAGTCTTCTTGCCAGCGCGGGCGCGTGAACGCCTCCTTAATGAATTCATTATCGATTTTATTGCCGCGTCGCCGCGCGCGCAAAAGCTCGCGCAAAATATACGTCCTTACAAACACCGCGTTTGCATAGTGTTCGACGCCAGCGAGAATCCTATCAACTAAGCTCATGAATCTGGTCCTGAAGCTGATTAGTCGCTCGATCTTGAAAGATTGAGCCGAATGCTGGCGCGCCGAACATAAGTGCGCCCCAACGCGGTGTCAGATTGGTCAAGGGCACCGTTCAATGGTCTTTTCCTCACCGACGGCCCTTGGTGTTCAGTCGCGTCTCAGTAGAACTACAACATTGGGATCAAGCGTGATGGCGAGCCCATAGAGTCGGTTCACCGTCCATTCGATTCCGCGCCGCGCCGCATAACGCAATCGCAGGCCGATTCGTTTCACGAGACTGTCCGCGTCAAGCACCATGAAGGGATCGCCGGCGCGGACCAACGCCCAGGGCTTGCCCGTCAGAATCTGCATCAGCACTTGCGCGGATAGCGCCGAGCGATGGGTCCAGTCGCCGTTTTGCGTCACGCAGCCCAGCGGACTTTGGGCGTTCGGGAATCGCGCCAAGACGTGGCCGCCCGATTTCAGCAACGCCGCTAAGGTGTCGAACAAAACAAGAAGTTGTTCCCGAGTCATATGTTCCATGACGTCGAACGCGACGATGAGGTCGAAATTTCCCGCGCTCTCTGCCAGCGCATCCGAAAGGTCCGGCATATAGACCCGGGCGCCGCGCTCCGTCGCCCGCGCGCACGCTTCGGCCAGCAGTTCCGTGCCGCCGACATTAGCGCCCCCTTCCATGGCGTAGCGCAAGAAGCCGCCATTGCCGAACCCCAATTCCACGATTTTCCGGCCCGCCAGTTCAAGCCCGCCGAGTTCGCCTTTGTAATAGCGCTGTTCGTAGGGACCGCAGACCATGAATTGTGATGGATCCCATCGCTTCCATTCCGAGTATCCCGCGTAGTCGCTTGTCATGTGACGTCCATGTTTTCGAGTCCGATGAACAGTGCGCCAGACTTGAGAGGAGAAGGCTGGCGGCGGCCGCGTATCGATTAGCCGATGGTTCGCTCGCTCTCGCGCCGGGCAAAGCCGGAGAGCGCCACTTACGATCCGGCGCCCCCGTTCTCGCGGAGACAATTTTCACGTCGTTCCGATGCCACGAGCCGCGATCACGGGGTGATCGCGCGCGCCGCTCAGTGTCGCTGGGTCGCAAGTTGAGCCGGCCACTCACGGCGAGACATCTCTGAAATTTTGGTGAAACGCCGCTTATACGCCACCATGGTGATGGAAAAACCCGGGCGATCCGTAAGTTCGCCGAGCCACCGACCAAGCCATTGATCCAGCGCCACCGGCAGGACGCGCAAAGGCGACGTCAAGGCCCAACCAATCTTGGCGCCGAATAGCCTGTTGACGACTCTGATCGCGGCGGTCAACCACTGGCTGAAAAAATAGCTGACGTAAGTAATCTCTTCGACATCAAAACCCGCCAAATCGCAAAGCTCGCGAAGCATCGCGGGCGAATAGCCGCGCCGTACATGGCGACCATCCTCGATCGTCGGGAACGGGCCCAGATCCTCTGCCGTCACCGGATGATAATAGAAGTTTGGCGTGCTGAGACAGAGACGCCCGCCGGGTTTCAGACATGCGTGGATGTCTTTCATGAGCTTCAGATCATTCAAGATATGCTCGATGTTTTCCGAACACAGAGCAATATCAAACTGGCCCTTGAGCTCGGTTCGCTCGTCAAGCTTTCGAACATCGCAGATGGGAAACCGCGCCGTCTCCAGTCCAAGCAGCTTGGCTCTGGAGGCAGCCTTGGACTGGTTGGCTTCGTCCCAACTCAATCCGACGACGTCGTACCCGCGCAACGCGGCTCCTAAAGTGAACGCGCCGCTGCCGCATCCAACATCCAGAAACTTGGCGTCGCCGGGTAAAACCAAGGGGAGGTGGCGGCGCAGCCACAACCATCGATCAAGGACCATGGAATCGCCATGAATAAGCGTCGCCGACCAGCCAAAAATCTTGACCAGAACATTGTTCACTTTTGAATATCCTTCATTTGCGAGGAGCGGTGGGTTCCAAGGCGCGACGCCAGCATCGTCTTACACGGCGTCTCTACACATTGGCTCTTGCGAATCAAGCTCGCGAGCATAACGCAAGCCGTAACCGCGCCAGGACAAAATCCGTCGATCCGACTCAGCGAGCGGGGATAGTTTATCCGCGAGCGTGGACGAGATCGCCTTGGCGAGCAAGTTCGCGTCTCCACTCGAGACAACTCGGATTCGAGACGCGAGCCCGGGGGGCAAACTCAAATCGGCGCCGCCCGTGCGATTCGTGCAGACGAGCGGCAGACCGCTCGCCAGCGCTTGCAATTGCACCAGCGCAAGCCCTTCCTCTCTGGACGCAATGGCGAATACATGCGCCTGGGCGTAAAATTCGCCGAGCCCCCATTGGGGAACGGAATCGTAATGAACGAAGCGCTCGCTAGTCGGGAAGCTCACGTCGCCGGCGCCGCCGACGTGAATCAACCGCGCCTCGGGAAGCTGTTCCAAAGCCGCTGACAGCACATCGGCGCCTTTGCGATATGTCCAGCCTCCCACGAACAAGACGGTCGGCGGGCCAGAGGGAATGGCCTTTCTTTGCGGAAATTGTTCAAGATCGACGCCATAAGGGTTTTTGAAGAGCTTTGGCGCGAGGCTGGGGTCTTCTTCGAGAAAGCTGTCGACCACTTGACCGGACGCGACCGCGATCTTGTCAGCCAGTTTGTAGGAGGCGAGTTCCCGCTCTATCGCAACTCGGCTTGGCGTTTGGCCGCCGGTTTGTTCGAGGATTCTTGCTTGAGACACTATGTGTCGGCTGCCGCGTTCGACATAAACGCGCGCGCCAAATTTGCTTTTTGCAAAGCGCGCCGCCTCGAGAATCAACCCGGACATGCCAATGAAAACGTCGCATGAATCCTGGCGGGCAATGACGGCGCGATTGAGCGCGAAGCCGAGGAGTTTTTCGCGCATCTCCGGCGCCGTCTTTGGCAGAAGCCTATCCCATCCGACGAACGGCCACATAAGGGGCAACAACGAGACATGGCAGCGCGCCGGCAGACCGAATTGCAGAGCCCTGGCCTTCGGCACGTACGAATAGAATCTGACCTCGTGGCCGAGCGCGTCCAGTTCCCGCGCCAGATCCAGGACGTGAAAGCGCCCGCCCGTGGCGATCGCAATCCGCAACGGCTTGGTCACGGCCATCTTATTTCGCTTCCCGGTCCGCGATCGCGTTTGGCCATGCTGTTCCCTTCCCCAAAACAGAGCTGTATGCGGCGCACGCGGTCCACGCCCGATGCACGCGGCTTGTCCATGCTCGACCTCGATCGGGTAGCGAACGGATCGGTCGTCTATCGTCCAGCAAGTATGGCCGTCGTCTTTCGCTGGTCGAGGCGCGCGGCGGCCGCCCTATTTATCGCCGCGGTCATCTCCAGGCCCCGATCGGCCGTGGTGTAGCCGGATGCGAAGCACCGCGCGCGCCCGCTCTCCGCGATCTTCAACCGCAACCCGTCGTCCGCGAGCAGGGCGCGAACTCTATCGAGAAGCTCGGTCTCGTCTCGAAATCCAAAGTACTCGGAGCCGTCCGCGAAGTGGCAGTCATGCTCGTCCGTTTTCTCCGCGACCATCGCCCGTCTCATGGCCGGAATCTCGATCGATCGCGTCGTGATGCGGTCACGGTTCATTTTACGCAGAAAGCATAACGCGATCTTGCCGTGGTGCATCACCCGCGAATAGTCGACCCCAAGAGCCGGCGGGCCGACCGTGATGCGTTCGTGCCGCGTCATCTCCCAACCGCGGCTAAACCTTCTGGCGGGATTGCCGTAGACGGCGACCGTGTGCCCCGCCTCCGCGAGCATCCTGATGTAACGAAAGCGATCCTCCTCAAACGTTCCGATGAAGACGAGATCGAAGCGTTCGTATTCCTCGCCGACCTCTTCTCGAGACATGGGCCGATGAAGCTCGGGATCAAAGGCGTTGCCGAGCAACACCGGATCGCGCACGCCAAAGGCGCGCAATTCTGGAACGTTGAACGTTTTGGTCGTGAAGAAGAGATCCCATTCCGGAAATGTCAGCCGGACAGGCCAGGTTAGATTGTGCCAGGCGGTTATATCGTCGGGTGAGTGGTAGACGAGCAGCGGATCGCATATTTCGCGCAATTTGCGAAGGGTGGCGCGCGCAATGCAGGAGCTGTTGTCGACAAATACCACATCTGGCTTCTCGGTCGCGACCGCCTCGATCAGTCTGTCGTTCTCCCGGTCTTGATCCGATGGCCATCTAAGTTTCCAGCGGACGCTCGCCAGTAGATTGAAGGGCGCGCTCAAGGTTCCCGCGTCATGAGTGATCGCGGTGACGCCTGGCTGCCGCCGAAACGCCTCGAATTTCTGAAGAGCGGTGCTGCCCTTCCACATTCGACCATGGTAAAGGAGCTTCATTGCGGATTAGCCTTCTCGCTCGAAACCGCGCCGCTTTTGGCGCGTCGCGCTTGCTTGGTCGCCACGCGGGCGGGACTCCGCCACGACGGCTAAGCGCCCCAGCGGGGGCGGAGCGCTTCGAGGTCGGTCGAAAGCCGGTGATCGCCAAAGCGAGGCGATCGGTCCTCCCCGATTGGCGCCCGTCGGCGTCGACTATGCTTCGCGGCAGAATTCTATCGCGGCGAGCGCGCCGGCGACGCTCTTGCGGGTATCGAGTTCTCTGAATATCCGCAATGACGCTTTCGACATTCGCTCGACCGTCTCCGGCTCTCGTCCCAATCGAAGAAGGGCGTCGGCCAACGCCTGCACATCGCCACATGGATAAACGACGGCGTTCTCCCCCTCGCGAGCAATATCGGTCGGTCCAGCCGCTCCAACACGGTCGCTGATTAGTAAGGGCAGACCCACGCAGGCGGCTTCGCTTAGCACCAAAGGGTGAGGGTCTAGTTCCGAGGGATGCGCCAGAATATCCGCGGAGCAGTAGACTTCAGCCAGGCGATCGACATTGACGAAACCCAACAGCGTGACTGGCAATTTCTTGGGCGACCGTCGTTCTCAGGTCCTCTATGTTGGCGCCATCGCCCGCATAGACGATGTGGAAAGGAGGAGACGCCCGCGCTGTCGAATTCAGCGTTTCCGCGACGGCCAAGAGATCGTAAGGACGCTTTCGGTCGGAAAGTTTGCCGACTGTCAGCACGACAAACTCGTCTGGGCCAATCCCATGCGCCTGCCTGAAAGCTTGGCGCAGCTGAGCCCGATTGTCGGCGGCTGCTCGGTAGTTCGCCTCGTCGATCGTGAAAGGCGAGCGAAAGAATCGCCGACGATCAACTCCATAATGGGCGTAATAGGCCTCGTTGTTGTCGCCGGTCGTCAAAAAGCACTTATACTGACTCAGTAAGAAAGGCAGCAAGACGCGCTTGGCGAATCTAACTCCGACGCGACGCTGATGGAGAAGCTCGCTGTCGCCGATAAGCATCGCCGGCACTTTGTTCCGCCGGCACCACCAAAGCGCGAACAGCATGGTTAATTGGTTGTATCCGTGGGTCAATACGACTTGAGGGTCGAACTTTGCAAGCTCCTCGCCAACGCTCGGATTGCGGATTTTAAGCGGGCCCGAACGAGCGATCTCCGAGGCTTCCGGCAAGAACATGTGGTCATAGCCCGACAGAAGATCCATGTTCCAGGCGATCTGGGTGTTCATCTCGCGATCGAAGTAAGGCTCGAGTCCGACCCGGCAGCAGAAAAACACCTTGAGCACGATCCCCTCGCACTGTGCCAGCGCGCGGTAGAAGGGCGTGAAATGCTGTATGGGATGGGAGACGACGAGGGCGAATCGGATCTTGTCGTCGCGAAGTTGATTCTTTTCGGACGTCTGATGCGTTGTCACGACTTCTTTCGATGAACTCACTGGAGAAAAGTCCTCGGATGACATTTTCCGGTTTTTGGCGTCTGCGTCGCTCACCCCATTGACCCCCACGAATGAAGCGACGTCCAGCGAATGGCCGCCGCATTCAAATTGATATTGCACCAGGTGGAATTGCTCGACAAGCTACAAGCCCTTACAGGCATTACCGTTGTAAGAGACCGGCCGCGCGCGCGGCCCATCGCGATCTTCGTCAAACGGACGATCGCGGCGGTGCGAGGTGAAGGGCGGACGCCCCGGACAGACGGTCCGGTCGTGGTCGTCATCGAGGAGTCCAGGCAATTTCGTTGGAGCAGCGCAGCGCGCCGTTTAGCATGACGCGCATCCGCGCCACGGCGTCGCTTTCTTGCAAGCTGGATTCGGCCAATGCGCGCGCCGCGCGGCGTAATGCGATTCGCTCGGTGGGGGCAAGCGCGGCCATGCGATCGATGGTCGCCGCGAAGCGATCGGGATCCGCGAGAGGAAGGCTCCAGCCCGCGCCGATTCGCTCCAACTCGCGCCACGGCGTTTGATCGGAAATTAAAACCGGCAGGCCAACCTCCAAGGCGTCGAAAATGGCGTGACCAAAGTTCTCGCCGCGCGTCGGCAATAGGAACAAGTCGTATCCCACCAGCGTCGCCGCCACGTCGGCGTTGGGAATCAATCCGCGATAGTGCGCTTCGACATGAGCAGGAAGGCGCGAAATCAGTTGTTCGCATTCGGCCCAATAGGCCGGGTCGTTCGCCGGGCCAAAAATATCGAACGTCACTGGCGCGCGCACATTCGCCAGAAGTTTGATGGCGTAATCGAGGTTCTTCTTTCGATCGACGCGGCTCAGGAACACAATGCGCAATCGGCCGTCGATCGCGGGCGCCACGGCTTGGGGCGGTGGGCCGAGCGCGCGGATGTTCGGAGCGACCACGATGTCGCGCGCCCACGGGCAGCCATCGCGGATTTCATCGGCCTCCTGCTCGCTCGTGGCGTGAAGCCGTACATCGTCGAGTAGGCCAAGACCGCGCGCGGCGAGCAAATATCCTTGCTTGCGCACGTGCTTCAAGCCGAGCGCTCCGGCCGAGAACTCGCCGCGCGGCGCCAGTATCGTCGGCAACCGCGGGATAAGCCCCAGTCGTCGCATCGCCAGCGCCGGGATCGTGAATTCTCGATCGAAGAAACCGTTCAGGATCATCAAATCATGCGGCGTCGCGCGCAGAATGTCGCGCAACCCCTCGGCGCCAAGGCGGGAGATCCGACAATGGCGCGTCTTTACGAGTCCATCGTCGGTCCATCGCCCGCGAGAATCTTCCGCGGAGTCGGAGCCGGAAGGCCCGTCGCGACCCACGACCATGAATTCGAACTCGTCGCTCAGCGCCGTGACGTACGCCCGGAAACTCTGATTGGGACCGGTTGCGTCGTGATTGGGCCAATAGGCGCCAAGGAGCACCAGGACGATAGGCTTCGCGGGCTTGGTTGCGTCGTCGTCCAGAATTCGCGTGGGCGTCGGGCGGGACTTCATTGCACGCGACCTTGTGGTTTTCGAGCGTCGATTAACAAGTAAAGAACGTCGTCTCTCTCGACGAAAGGAGACGAAGGCGAGATCGGTCGCTTTCTCACAGCAGGGCGGCGCCGAACATCGCATCCGGGACTGAAACGCACCGTGCAAACCGCGGTTCGACAGGAGGTTGGCACAACGTATTTGGTGTTTCCTTGTCGTCGTGCGCTAAATGGAAAATGTTTCCTTGGGTAAAGGCCGTAAAATTAGTCGCGGTGGCTCTGGCCAAATGCCCGAGCGCAAAAAGACTTGCGAATGACGAGACAGCGAGCGCCGCGATTACGAGCGTGACGAACGCTCGACGAGACCGCGGGAGGTGTTTGCCAAAAGCCTGTTCCGCGACAGCGCCAAAGGCGATGAAGGCCGGCATGACTGAAAGCGCCATATGAATCGCGCTGACGCGCACCAGTCCTTTTAAGTATAACATGAATACGAGGGCCGACAGCACCGCCAACTTCCAGCCCCAACCAGAAGATAGCGCACTGTCCCCGCCTACCGCGGCGCGCCCGTAAAGTCGGGCGGTTCCCGCCAGGCTCGCGAGGAAAACAAGTGGCGGAAAATACACGATGGAACTCGAGTTAATTCGTCCGATACCCTTTGTTGGATCAAATCCAGGGAACGGAAGAGAACGCATCGCGGCGTAATTCTTGGATGGGTATTCCAGGATTTGGAAAATGAAATCGGGAATAATACCCGTCGCCGCATAGGCGACGAATAATGGAACGACAACAAGAGCCGTCCCAATCCAAAATGGGAAGAGAAGCGAGGCTATTCGCCGAAGGCGCGTTGCATCCACGCGCCCGAAAACACCAAAGGCCACCAGGACGGCGGACTCCGCCGTGCACGCAAAGAAGCCGACATCATAGCGGAAGAGCACGACAAAACCGATACATAAACCGGCGGCGAGCAGCCCCGCGACCGAATATCGGCCGTCGAACAACCTAAATAGTGGCAAAATGCCGAGCAGAATGAAAAACAGCGACGGCCAAACCGGATAACTTGGAAACCCTAAAACCGCGAGCCATAATATGCAAGCAGCCGTGACCGCCGTCGCGAAAAGACGCTCCATCAAATTCGAAGCAATGACGTTAACCAGGAAGGCGATGCCGGCCTTGACCACGAGATCCCAAATTCTCTCGACCAGGATTGATGGGCCAAACAATTTGAAGATGGCCGCGAGCGTGAAGAATTGCCCCGGGCCATAATTAGCGTAAAAATCGCGATGCGGCAGCGCTCCTTGGACAACGCGCATGGCGCCAGTCAACATTATTCCTTCGTCGTAAATGCCTACATCATGATTTATCTCTACTGCCCCGAGAATGAACGCAGCGCAGAACACGAAAGCTAACGCACATAAGCGACCGCGATTCGTTTCCTTAATTCTGGCGCGGAAAAACTGAAGCTTGCGAATATCGTACGTTGCAAGGCTCATTTATTATTTCCTACTTGTTTTATCGCGCTGTCACGGAACATGCCGCGCTCTGACCGTGAGACGTCGGGGCGGTGCGTGAATTTCTGCTGTCACCGGTCTTGCTTGCCGGGTAGCCTCTGCTCTCCCAAATCGATCTTGTAGTGGTCGGCGAGACGCTTGTGAAAAGCGTCGACGCCATGCGTCCGAATGAACACCCGCGCTTCCTCGATTTTTGAATCGATCAACAGAAAATACCAAAGGCCTTGGAAGGTGTGAAACAAGAAGCCCGACCTGCCGTCGAGGAAACCAAGTCTGAACACATATCTGTAAATGAAATAGAGGACGCTGCGTAGATAGAGCGGCGCCCGCGCGAACACGCGGTTGCGCAGAAAGCGCTTCCATTGTGACTGCGCGCGGGCGCGAAGGTCCATCGCCTCGTCGATCAGGAACAAGTGAACTTCGCGATTGATGAAATCGACCATCTGCCGCGTCGCGTATCGATTGTGTTTATCGACCCACCAACCGATGTCTCGGAGGTTGTGGTCGACGAAATCCGCCTCGAGAGTTATGCTTTCGCCTCGCGTCAGAACCGCGTATTCGTCCATCCATCGTTGCTCGATGCACGCTGCTCCAGTACGCCAAAGTCGCAGGAAAATCGCGGGATAATAACCGCCGTGACGAATCCAGCGATCACGAAAAATCACTTTTCGCTTCAGTCTTCCGCCCGTGACGTGCTCCGGTAAACTTGGAAGCTTTTTCAGGATTTCCGCCGCCAGCGACGGCTCGAAATATTCGTCGGCGTCAAGCCTTAAGACCCAGTCTGTCGCGATCTGGCAATTGTCCAGCGCCCACTGAAACTGATCAGCCTGATGCTTGAACGCGCGCTGGGTCACTTCGGCGCCGAGGTGCTTGGCGATCTCCGCGGTCCGGTCCGAGGAGAACGAGTCGACGACGATAATCCGTTGAACGAAGGAAGCGACGCTGGCGATGCAGCGCTCGATGTGAATCTGTTCGTTCAACGTGAGAATGATCACGGTGATGGATAGCTTCTCCCGCCCGGGCGCTTGCACGGAGGCTAGGGGAGCGCGATCGCTATTGAATGTCGTCAACACTGGCGGTCACCAACTGGCGCGGGGTCGCTCGTGCGCAGCGATTCCTCTATCGCCAATGTCGTCTCGGTCACCGCGACGATTTCGGCCATTGAAATTGGCGCCGCGCGCCTCCCGCGAGTGGCCGCCAGGAATTCTTCGACGAGTTCGCGCTGTCCCTTGTTTTGCGCGTCCTTTTTAACGCGCGCCTTCCCGCCCGAGGTGATCGTCAGGCGCCGGAAATCGTCGAGTTGAACAACACGTCCCGTGGCGAAGGCCTCGAGATATTCCTTGGAGACGCCTTGATCGCCGAGCGAAGTGTAGACGATCGTTCCGGTCGAGCCGTCGGCGAAGCGGATGAGAATCGAAACGGCGTCGGCGTGGTCGCGGGCGGTGATTGCTTGGGCCTCGATCGGAAGGCTTCCGCAAAGGAACGTCAAGGCGTCCACGAAATGACAGACTTCGCCGACGATGCGTCCGCCGCCCTCGTCGCGCTGGATCCAACTGTCGCCGGGGATCGCGCCAGCGTTGATTCGATAGAGCATGACCAGCGGGCCGCTGCGCGGCTCCAACGCTTTCTTCGCGTCGATCAGCAGCGGCGCGCAACGTCGATTGAATCCCACGGTGAGAATTCCCGCCGCCTCCCGCGCGGCCGCGATCACCTCGGCCAGGCCTTCGGCGTTTATGGCCAGAGGCTTTTCGCAAAAAACATGTTTGCCCGCCCTTAGCGCGGCCGCCGCGAGGGACGCATGGGTGTCGTGCCGGGTGGCGACGAAAATCGTGTCGGTCTCGGGGTCCGCGAGCGCCGCCGCTGGATCGGTGGCTATGACGGCGAAACCGTTTTTCTCGCCCGCGTGGCCAGCGCTGACTCCGGTTGAGGTCACGACCGTCGACAGAGCAACTTTGCTTGCCTTCTTCAGCGCCGGCAACAACACGCCCTTGGCGTAATTGCCGAGGCCGATGAAGGCGACTCGGTTGCCGTCGCTTTTCGGCGGTGGCGGAGCGAGTCGAATCGATCGTTCGATCGGACCCTTTGGCGCCTCCGGATAAGTCAGCAGAATCGCGAGATGTGGCGCGCCGCTCTCCATTAACTCGTACGCCTTTTCCGCTTCGGCGATTGCGAAGCGATGCGTCACAAGACGTTTCGGCGTCACCTTTCCGTCGGCGACGAGCGCGAGAAACGCCTCCATATTGCGTTGCTCGGTCCAGCGCACGTAGGGCAACGGATAATCTTGACCCCCTTGCTCATATGACGGATCGCCGCGGCCAGGGCCATAAGACATGGACAATTTAAGTTCGAGTTCGCGCTTGTAGAAGGGTTCGCGATCAATCGTCATTCCGACGAGACCGACAACGACGATGCGGCCCTTGAGGCGGCTGATTTCCGCCGCGATATTGATGGGTTCGCTCGATTTGGAGGAGGCGGTGAGGATCACCGCGTCGGCGCCATGGCCATTGGTGAAACCAACGACTGCTTCGGTGAGACTGTCGGAGACCGCGACGTCCGCGCCGAGTTCAAGCGCCAGCGACACGCGCGCGGCGTTCGGATCGAATCCGAGCACGCGGCAGCCATTGGCCTTCAGTAATTGGACGGTGAGCAAGCCGATGAGTCCAAGGCCCATCACGACGATTCGTTCGCCGAGCGTCGGAATGGCGAGACGGACGCCCTGCATCGCGATCGCGCCGAGCGTGACGAAGCTCGCGTCCTCGTCATCGACGTTAGCCGGGATCGCAACCGTCAGATTTTTCGGGATCGCGTTGATTTCCGCGTGATTCGCCAGTCCAGCGCCAGCGCAGGCGAGCCGATCGCCGACAGCGACGCCGCCGACGCGGCGACCGACCTCCAGAACTTCGCCGGCAAGGCTGTAACCGAGCGGGATCGGCGTATCGAGCTTCGCGAACACTTTTTCGATCGTCGGCTGCAAGCCGTCGCGTTGGATATTGCGCACGACGCGACGCACCAAATCGGGGCGCGCCATCGCCTTTCCAGCGAGCGAGGCCTTGGCGAGATCGATCAATTGCCGTTCGGTGCCTGAACTGATGAGCGAAATGCGCGTCGCCACGAGCAGACTTCCATCTCCGACCCGTGGAGCCGGCGCTTCCGCGACCTTGAGTTCACCCGTCCCGTCGCTCAGATCGCCGCCATCGAGACGTTTCGCGCGAATTGCGCCTCGATCACGTCGACGATCCGCGGCGCCGCCTTGCCGTCCCAGAGATCCGGTATGCGACCCCTTTTGCCGCCATTCGCGAAAACGTCCTGGGCGGCCGCGATGAGAGCGTCGGGGGAAGTCCCGATCAGGGTGTTCGTTCCTTCCTCGATCGTGATCGGTCGTTCCGTGTTTTCCCGCACCGTCAGGCAGGGAACCCCCATGGCCGTGGTTTCCTCCTGCACGCCGCCGCTGTCGCTGATGACCAATTTCGAAGAGCGCATCAGGCCGATCGCTTGCAAATAGCTGACGGGCGGCGCGACGACGATCCTGGAGTCAATCAACAGTCGAGCGAGGCCGGCGCTTTCGATCACCGCCCTCGTGCGCGGATGTTGCGGAAAAACCAGCGGGAGGCGCTCCGCGATCGTGGCCAGCGCCTTCAGCAGGCCGCCAAGTTTCTCGGGGTCATCGACGTTGGAGGGACGATGCAACGTGACGAAGCCGAAACCATTTTTCAGCGCGTCCGCGACAATATCCGGCGCCGCGCCGATTTCCTCGAGCGTCGTTTTCGCCGGCGCGGCTCTTTCGAGACAGGCGTGCAACGTGTCGATCATGACGTTGCCGACAAAGGTGACGGTTTCCGGCGAAACGCCTTCCTTCAAAAGATTGTCGATCGCCGCGCGTTCGGTGGTGAAGAGGAGATCGGAAAGGCGGTCCGTGACGAGGCGGTTGATTTCCTCGGGCATGGTTCTGTCGTTGCTGCGCAGGCCCGCCTCGACATGCGCGAGCGGAATGCGAAGCTTCGCGGCGACGAGCGCGGAGGCGACGGTCGAATTCACGTCGCCGACGACAAGGAGAAGATCGGGCCGTCGCGCCATGAGGACAGGCTCGAGTTTCAACATCACTTGCGCCGTCTGCTCCGTGCCGCTTCCCGAACCGACCTCCAGATTGATTTCGGGATTGGGGATTCCCAGCTCTTCGAAGAAGACTGCGTTCATCGCTACGTCGTAATGCTGGCCGGTGTGTGTCAGCCGCGCCGCGAGGCCTCCGCGGGCGCGAATCGCGCGCATGATCGGCGCGATTTTCACGAAGTTCGGACGCGCGCCGACTATGCAGTCTATCGTTCGTGGTCGCGCCGCCGCCATTCCCCATCCTTCATTTCTATCGTTGCTGTCGTCTTAGGCGCTCGTGGACATCCGCAAGACGCGTCGAGCCCAAAAGCGGCTCCAAGCCGCTTTATCTATCTTGTGGCCGCCGCCCTTGGCCGCTTCGTCGCGCTCGTCGCTTAAAAGGGCCTTTCGCGTCCATGCCTGTAACGGCATCCCAAATCCCGTCTTTTTCCGGTTCAGGATTTCCGCCGGAAGCGGCCGAGTCGGCGCGGCCGCCAGCAGCTTCTTGCCGCTCGGCAGGTCGTCGCGGGCCAAGATCGGCGCGGCTTCGCAAAGCAATCGACTATCAATGAAAGGAGTGCGAACCTCCAACGAGTGAGCCATGCCGGCCCAATCCGTATCGCGTAGGAGCTGGTTGCGCAGATAGAAGCATGACTCGAACGCCGCGACCATGCCGAACGGCGCGCTTGGGCCATCCTTTAGCGCGTTGGCGAGGCGCCCGAGCGGGTCCAATCGCGTCAATCCCTGTTGCGTGAAATCCCAGTCGTCGAGAACTTCGCCGAGTTCCGAGGGCAGGAATAGCCCGCGGAGCAAAAGATAGGCGCCGGGCATGTCGCCGCCGTATCTCAAAAGTCCGGCCGCCTTGGGATGCATGCGCATGCCGAGTTTGCGCGCGGTGGCGAACGCGCGTTCATAGGCCTCGCGCACTCCCAGTGTTCGCGACGGACGGCCAAGCCATCCGACGAAGCGCGGCAGGCTTTCGAAGGTGGTGTAGCCGCCGAGCAGCTCGTCGCCGCCCACCCCGGAAATGGCGACCTTCAGCCCGATTTCATGCGCCGCCTTGCTCACGAACCAGGTATTGACGCCGTCGACGCTCGGTTGATCCATCGCCGCGAAGATGTCCGGCAAATCACGTGCGAATTCGGCCGCGTCGACGCGCCGCGTGGTGTGTTTGGTCCCGTAATATTGGGCGAGGCGTTCGGCCAAGGGCGCCTCGTCCGAACTGGCGCCGCGAAATTCCTCGAATGCGATCGTTATCGTTTCGATCTGGGACTGGCCGGCGTCCCGCATGAGCCCGACCAGGGATCCCGAGTCGACGCCGGCGGAAAGAAAGGCGCCAACCGGCACATCCGCCACGAGATGGCGTCGGACGCTATCCAGCATCGCTTCCCGAAAGGAGGTCGACGGATCGTCCGATTGTTCAAATCGAGCTTTCGCTTCAGCCTCCTTCAGGACGCCTGGAATGGAAAAATAGCTCTTGGGTTCGCCGACCCCCGCGGCGCTGACCGTTATCGTGGCGCCCGCGGGAAGCGAGCGTATCGATCGATACGTCGTGAATGGTTCGGGCACGCTTCCGAACAAATAAAATCCGACGACGCCGGCGGGGTCGGGCTCCCGAGAGATCCGGCCTCCGGCGAGAAGCGCCTTGACCGTGGACGCGAAGCGGAACGTCCCGTCTTCGTGGGCGTAATATCGCGGCTTTATTCCATAGGGGTCTCGAGCCAGGAACAATTCGCGCCGCTCCGCGTCCCAAAGGGCGAAGGCGAACATGCCGCACAAATCGCCGACCATCGCGGCGCCCTTGAACGCGTATAGATGCAGCAAAACTTCCGTGTCGGAATGGCTCTTGAACACAAAGCCGCGCGTCTCGAGACCGCGCCGCAACGCCTGATAATTGTATATCTCGCCGTTGAAGGTGACCGTAAACTTGCCGTCGGCGCTGGTCATGGGCTGAGCGCCGGCCGGCGAAAGGTCTATGATCGACAGACGCCGATGGCCAAAGCCTATGCTTCCCTCCGGCGAGACCCATTCGCCAAAGTCGTCGGGACCCCGCTTCGTCATGTGGTCGCGCGTGCGCGCGAGCTCGCCGCGATCAATCGGATCGGCGCCAAGACGATAGGCAAAGATTCCGTTGATGCCGCACATGGTTTAGGACGAAACCCAGGTCCGCGCCGAGGGGAACGACTCCCGACGGCCCCCGATGGCTTGTCGCGGCTTCGTCGCCGCGGCGGTTGATCCGCGACGCGTCTTCATGCGGGAACAACGTTGGCGCTCGTCACGCCCGCGCGGCGGCAGGCGTTGCGCGTGTCGACGACGAGCTTCGCGTGCTTGGCGAGCGCGGCATAGTCCACTTCGTCATGATCCGTCACGACGAGAACCGCGTCGTAGGATTCGATCACCGCGATATCCCAGGCTTCCGATCGGCGGCCCGAAAGCGACTTGTGTTCGCGTGTCTCGGGGATCACGCTGACAAACGGATCGTAAAACCGCACTTCCGCCCCGCGCGCCTCGATCATTTCCATCAGCCGTAGCGCCGGGCTCTCGCGCGTGTCATCCACATTCTTTTTGTAGGCTACGCCGAGAACGAGAATGCGAGCGCCATTCAGGCCTCTTCCACATGCACAGGCATGCTCGAGTTGATTTGGCCGGCGAGCTCGATGAAGCGCGTGGTGACCCCAAACTCTCGCGCCTTCCAGGTGAGATAGAACGGGTCTATCGGTATGCAGTGACCGCCGAGCCCGGGTCCAGGATAAAACGGCATGAAGCCGAAAGGCT
>PLAI01000248.1:67628-67847 GCA_003134075.1 Methylocystaceae bacterium
AGGTGGAGAATTCCAGATTGCCGGGATCCTCTCTCTCTGGCGAAAATGCAAGGAAGAAGTCGCGGTCGCACACAAGGCCGCCCGCTTCCAGAATGGGACGCAGAACTTCCTTGGTCGTGCCCGGATAGGTCGTCGATTCCAAAACGACGAGCTGGCCGCGCCGTAGATGCGGAGCGATCGCATTGCCGGTCGAGATAATAAATGACAAATCGGGATCGA
>PLAI01000291.1 GCA_003134075.1 Methylocystaceae bacterium
CTACAAATATATTTGAGCTTGAACCTGGCCTTCCAGAAGGCAGGGGAGAACCGTCCGATCTCGACGACCAGAAACCCGGGGCTCCATCGGCGCCAGAGCTCGAAATCTTGGGAGCAGCGGCGCCAAACCCCGAACAAAAGCCCGGGGCTGTGCGGACCTATCCGCTTGGGATGGTGCTGGAGGCCTGTCCCGATATCCTGGATTTCGCTTCGGGCGGAATCTCGTCGTGGCGCGATCTCGCCTCGACCGCTGCGGTGGTTCGAAAGGCGATTGGCGTGTCGCCGGACGCCTGGGCGCAGGCGCTGGAGGTTTTGGGCGAGCACGACACGTCGATCGTCATCGCCGCGATCCTGCAGCGCGGAGAGGAAATCAAAAGCGCCGGCGGCTATCTGCGCGTCTTGACCTCCAAGGCGAGGGCAGGGGAGTTTTCGCTCGGACCCGTGTTGATGGCGCTTTTGCGCGGCAAGGCGGCGAAGGCCGCGCGAGAACGCAAGCGAGCCGGGTAAGCGGCATGCCTTGGGAAACGGTGCAGGCTGAAAGCGCGGGGCGAGGAATTGCGAACTCGAAGGATGGTGATCTATCCTGACGAGGTTGCGGCGGAGTTGAGAATGACTGGGCGGAACAAGAACGGGGGCGTCGTGACGCGGGCCTTTTTGCGGGAGGCAATTTATCGCAATTGTACTGGGCTTTCGCGCCGACAGGCCGACGAAATTCTGGAGGCGACTTTTGCGGAGATTTGCGACGCGCTCGCTCGCGGCGAAACGGTGAAGCTGCGCTCCTTTGGAGCCTTCAGCGTCCGCCGCAAACGAGCGCGCGTCGGGCGTAACCCGAAGACGGGGATCGAGGCGCCGAACGGCGCGTCGGGTTTTGACCTTCTCGGCCTCGCCCGTGCTTGTCGCGCAGGTCAACGGCGAAACGATCCAAGCGGGTGACGAGTGATTCGTCATCGTCGGGATTGGCGGAGCGAATTTGCGGGGATCGAACGTGTCGATCCGACCATTTAGAGACCGGCGGCCTCAGTCGGATTGACCTTGAACCGATCGCGGTTGCGCTGATAGCGGCGTGTCATTTCGGCGGAGGCGTGGCCAAGGTGATTTTGGACATGGGCTTCCTCGATCTGCGCCGACGAGGCGAGGCCGGCCCGCAGCGAATGGCCGCCGAAGTCAGTAATGCGAGCCCAGTCTCACATTTGACGTTAATCTGGACAATCTGAGACTATTGTAACTCATTGGTTTTGAACAAAAATGGATCTCGTCAATTACGTCAAAGCAACAAGGTCCTCGCGAAGCTGATTTCGCGTTTTACGTGCTCGCTAAATCGGTCGATAAAACACCGAAATCATCCCGCCTCGAACAACATGTCGAGATCGCTTTGCGTCATGGCGAGGGTGGGGGCGCCGTCGTGGTCGAACAGGCTTTCGGCGAGAGCGCGCTTCTTTTCCTTCAGCACTTCCATTTTCTCCTCGATCGTGCCGGTCATCACCAATTTATGCACGAACACCGGCTTCTCCTGGCCGATGCGATGGGCGCGGTCGATCGCCTGTTCTTCCACGGCCGGGTTCCACCAGGGATCGTAAAGGATCACCGTGTCGGCGCTTGTGAGGTTGAGGCCGACGCCGCCGGCTTTGAGGCTGATGAGGAAAACACGCGTCCGCCCGTCTTGAAAGTCGCCGATTTCCTTCGGTCGGTCACGGGTGTCGCCGGTCAGCAGGGAATTGGCGACGCCCATCTCGTCGAGTTTTGGACGGATGAGATCGAGCATTGAGGTGAACTGCGAAAACACGAGAATGCGCCGGCCTTCATCCAGAAGCTCGGCGAGCATCTCGCTCAAGCGGTCGAGCTTGGCGGAGCCGGCTTTCGCCGAAGCCTTGGAAAGCTTCAACAGGCGCGGATCGCAACAGGCCTGACGCAGTTTCAACAGCGCGTCGAGAATGACGATCCGGCTGCGTGCAAAACCTTTCGCGGCGATCGCGTCGCGCACGCGTTCATGCATCGACAGCCGGATGGATTCGTAAATGTCGCGCTGCGCCGTCTCCATTTCGATGCGCTCGACGATCTCGGTTTTCGGCGGCAGATCCTTCGCCACCTCCTCCTTAGTGCGGCGCAGGAGAAAAGNNACGCCTGGTTGAAGCCGGTCAAATCGCCAAGAAAACCCGGCGAGGCGAAAGAGAAGATCGACCATAATTCGCCAAGGTGGTTTTCGAGCGGCGTGCCGGTGAGGCAGAAACGATGCTCCGCCTTGAGCCCGCGAATGAGTTTCGTCGTCGTCGCATTGGGATTCTTGATCGTCTGCGCCTCGTCGAGAAACAGCAGACGCCAGTCGCGCGCGCTCAGCGTTTCGTGGTCCCGCGCGATGAGCGGATATGTGGTGAGCACGAGATCGGCGCCGTCGATCTCGCAAAAACGCTTTTTGCGTTCGTCGCCCTGCAGGGTCAGCACCTTCAAATCGGGAACGAATTTCTCCGCCTCGCGCCGCCAATTTTCCATCAGGCTCGTGGGCGCGACCACCAGCGCGGGCGTCGTAAGACGGCCGGCGGCTTTCTCGATGGCGATCAGCGCCAGCGCCTGCANNCGAGGCCCATGTCGTCGGCGAGCACGCCGCCAAGGCCGACATCGCGCAGGAAGGCGAGCCATGAGACGCCTTGCTCCTGATAGGGACGCAACGTCGCCTTGAACGTCTCGGGTAGGTCTATGCGCGGCAGGCCGCCGGCCGCGGAGAGTTTGCGGCCCATGTCACGCAATTTTTCGCCGCCGCGCCAGACGAGCCCGGCGGCCAGCGTCGCTCTTTCGAAATCGGCGATCCCGGCGGCGTCGGCCGGCGACAGACGCAGCCGCCCGTTTTTGCCCGCGAGCGCGCCGCCACAGGCGAGTTCGTAGATGGAGGCGACTATCGGCGCGAGCCGTGAGGCGGGAAGCGCCAGAAACCGTCCGTCGGTGAGGCGAAGGTAAAACGGCTCCGTGTCGTCGCCGCGCCCGTCGAAGGCGCCAGGATCAAAACCTTCGGCGCCGATCAGCGCGACGATGGGCCCCACGAGGTCGATGGTCTCGCCGTCGCCGACGACGCCGAGATCGAGCTCCAGCCAGTCGACGCCCGAGCTTTCCCGAATGGAGGCGTCGATGTCGCCCGCCCCGCCGAGCAGGCGCACCGGGAAATCCGGGGCGATGTCGATGACCCACCCGTCGGCCGCAAGGCGCGGCAGTTCGTGATAGAGCGCGTCGAACCAGGCGAATTCGTCGTCGTCCACGGGCAGAAAATCATGGGCGTGGCGCGCCGGCGCGTGGCGGCGGATTTTTGGCGCGGGCGCAAAACCGGCGGCCTCGAGCCGTTTGAGCGCGGCGGTTTCGGTTCGCGCGTCGCGTTGAATTTCGAGCAGCGCGCCGTCGTGATAGCGCAGGATCACGGACTTCTGCTCGCCGAATTCCACGTCCACGGGTCCGTAACGAAAGACGAGACGGGCGAGGCCGACCGGCTCCGTCGGCTGCTGATAGCCGTAATAAAGATAGCGATGGTCCTGCCCGCCCTCGACCGGCAGATCGCCGCGAATGAGCTTCAGCACGATGTGGGGCGGCTTGGTCCAGAGCACGGGCGGCGCTGGCGGTGGCGGGCGTAGCGCGGCAATCTCCGGCGCCCGCTGCGCCATTTTTTCGCTCAGCAGCGCGGCGTGCGCGATCGGCGCAGGCGGCGCCGCGACCAGCGCGCGCGCCAGTTTCGGCGA
>PLAI01000038.1 GCA_003134075.1 Methylocystaceae bacterium
ACCCATTTTCCCGGACCACCCGGAGACTCATCTCGACCCTCTTGGAGAGCGGTATCCACCGTCTCGGAGCGCCGGGAAGAGTGTCTGCGCCACATCAGGTGAAGTTTATTCGCCGTTCATCCGTCGAGGCGCTACTCAAAGTGCAGGTCCGCGGAGTGGCCGCATGAGCATCTATTCCCAGCGGCCCCTGGACTTCTCCGGCCTGCGGACGGTAGGTCTTGAGGAGCGCGGCGGCAAGGTGAAGGTCGCGGACTTCGCCACGGTTTACCGCAAAGGGTCGGGAGTAGCGGGATTGCTAGACAGCCTGCCGCACATCCTGGCCGGCGATTCCTTTCGCGCCGTGGTGGATGCCATCGCGGCGGCGCGCGCGACGAAAGCACATGGCGCGGGATTCTCGAATATTTCTCGCCGGCCTTGCAGATTGGCCTGACGGCGACGCGCGCAACGTCCGCAATATCGTCTTGATGCGCCCCGTCAATTCGATGATCGAATTCAAGCAAATCATCGGGCGCGGCACGCGGCTTTATGACGGCAAGGACTTTTTCACGATCTATGACTTCGTGAAGGCCTATGAGCATTTCAACGACCCGGAATGGGACGGCGAGCCGCAGCCGCCGGAACCGCCCGGACCGCCAAGACCGCGACCCGGCGACGATGAGCCGCCGACCCCTCCAGGCGACGGGGGCGAAGAAGGCGAGAACGGAAGGCCGGAAAGAATCAAGATCAGGCTCGCCGACGGCAAGGAGCGCACCATTCAAAACATGGTCGCGACAAGCTTCTGGAGCCCGGACGGAAGGCCCATGTCGGCGGCGCAATTCGTCGAAAGCCTGTTCGGCGAGCTTCCGCACTTCTTCAAGGACGAAGACGAGTTGCGGCGCGTCTGGAGCCGGCCGGACACGCGCAAGGCGCTGTTGCAAGGCCTATCCGAAAAAGGCTACGGCGGCGCGCAACTCGCCGAAATTAAGCGGGCGATCAACGCCGAAAACAGCGATATTTTCGACGTTCTCGCCTATGTCGCCTTCACCCAGGCGCCAAAGACCCGAAGCGAACGGGCGGAAGCCGGCAAAAGCCGCATCGCGACGCATTACGACGACAAGCTGCAAGCCTTCCTCGACTTCGTGCTGGCGCAATATGTGAGCCAAGGCGTCGAAGAACTGGATCAAGACAAGCTCGGCGCGCTTATTGCGCTAAAATATGGCTCGACGCACGAAGCGGCGGCGACCTTGGGCGGCGTTCCCGTGATTAGGGAGACGTTCGTCGGGTTCCAGCGGTATTTGTATGAGACGTGAGGCGGACGGGCTTCGCCCATGCCGGCGCGGCACGAAAAGAGAACCCGGCACCGCTCTAGCGGAAAAAATTGGGCGATTATGTAGTTGACGAACCACGAAAGATGATATAGCTTGAGAGTCAAGGAGCTAGATCAATGTCCGTTCTCTCGCAAGCCCACTTCCACGACGAAACCGCTGCCTTCGCCCATCTTGAGGCTTTGCTGTGGCCGAACGGCCCGGGTTGCCCTCATTGCGGTTCCGTCTCCGGAAAGCATTACGACCTGCGCAAGACTCGCCTTGGTCTCCGCAAATGCTCGGATTGCCGCAAGCAATTCACCGTGAAGGTCGGCACAGTTTTCGAGAGCGCTCACGTCCCGTTACACAAGTGCCTGCAAGCCGTTCACCTGCTTTGTAGCTCGAAGAAGGGCATTAGCACGCATCAATTGCACCGCGTGCTTGAGGTTCAATACAAGACGGCGTGGTTCCTTGCTCATCGCATCCGCGAGGCAATGCGCTCTGGCGCGCTTGCTCCCATGGGCGGCCCCGGCGGCGTCGTGGAAGTGGACGAGACCTTCATTGGTCAAAAGCCCGGCGCTGTGAAAAAGCGTGGCTATGGCCACAAGAACGCGGTTCTCTCGCTTGTGGATCGTGCGAACGGCGAAGTTCGTTCCTTCCATGTGGAAGGCACGAAGGCTTCTGATCTTATCCCGATCATCAAGGCCAACGTCGCGAAAGAGACCGCTATCATGACCGACGAAGCTGGCCAGTATCACGACCTCGGCAAGGACTTCGCCAGCCATGAAAGCGTCAACCACGGCAAGGAAGAATACGTGCGCGGCGACGTGCATACGAACACGGTCGAGGGCTATTACAGCGTGTTCAAGCGCGGCATGAAGGGCGTCTATCAGCATTGCAAGGAGAAGCACCTTCACCGCTATGTCGCGGAATTTGATTTCCGCTACAGCAACCGCTCGGCCCGTGGTTGCGAGGATCAAGAGCGCGCCAGCCGTGCCCTGAAGGGCATCCAAGGCAAGCGATTGACCTATCAAGGCGCTAACGTCCAATAGGTTGACTTCTAGGACTAAGTAGTACATGCGCATAACGATTCGGGCTTGACGAATCGGGGGGGCAACATTATGTTGCGGTCAATCCGATGCTACGGCGGTCGGTAGCGGATGGTGCACCAACCCATCAGGCGGGGCGAAAGCCCCGCCTTTGCTTCTCAAGAAGCCCACTTTATTCCATATCCTATAATTTTCCCGGTAGCAGATCTGTCATATTTAGTTCCAATCATAATTTCTCGTATTCTAGTTGTGAACGCGCCAAGCCGAACCTCGTGTCTAACAAGATCGCGAGCGATAATGTGACTTGGATGAGCTAACAAGTCGCACAACTGCAAGCCGGCAATATTATCTTTTTTGCTTCTAAATTTTAGGTTCTCGGACCTGATAGCAGACTTAATTCTGTCGGAACTAACATAGAACGTTCCTTTGTTTCTAGTTTTAGTGAATGCTTCTTGTAGCAATCTGTTTTGACCGGGGGACCGCCCTTCCGGCATTATATCCCCTATCACGTGATTGCGCTCTAACAACTGGGTGTATTTTTCTACCAAAATATCCATTAGGTAGTGATATGGCTCTTTGTTGTCCCAATGCGTATTTGTTATCATCGCCTTCTTATCTATTATGGCTGTTATAATTCTGAACTCGGTACTAATGAAAAGCCTCAATATGCTTCTATCGAACCTTGATTTAATTGCTTCATCCCTTAGGCATTCGAATGGTCCGCCAAACCCCATGATATCGGTGCGGTGGAATATGATTGGAGAGTCAGGATCGTGGTTTAACACGCTTGCCTTGATCCAATTCATGTTTGGCTCAAGCGCATCTGCCGCGTGCCTGATATCAATGGCCACGCCCGTGAGGCTCAGATATCTGTGCTTGTCTTGGTCTAGATGCGTTAGACTCGCGGTCCCAACTTCATCGACATAGAGGCGAAACATGTCAAAAATGCCCAATAAGGAAGCGGGCTCTAATATAACTCAATCTGAGCGATTCATGAAAGCCGCACGCGAACTCGGCTGCGACGACGACCCCGCGCATTTTGACGACGTGCTCAAGAAGGTCGCGCAGCATAAGCCATCAGGCGGAGAACACTCCGCATCAGACACTCACAAGGATGCCGGAGATGACAAACCTTCAAGAAAAAGGTCTAGTTGAGCTATTTTTCTTAGCCGCTCTGGGGGAACCGCCCATGTTGCAAGATTCCGATAGTTGCCATAGCTTCTCGTCCCTCCGGAATTGTGGAATATTGACTGGAAATAGTGAGGGCTCTCCCCAGAACATTACGGGCGTCGGCGACGGAAAGAATGTTCTTTTCGACCAAGGTTTCAAGCATGGCGACGGCGATTGCCCCGCCAGCCAATCCAGCGCCTAGCGCCTTTTCATTAATGCCAGACATATCGAATCTCCGGTTGAGTGGCCTCCGGTTCTCAACCTACCCTGATTCGCCGTGGTTCGCAAACTACATAATCGCCAAAAATTGTTGGTATATTTGTTGGTATAAAAATTTTCTGCGAAAAATATATATATTTAAATCAATGTGTTGCGAAGACATTTCGACTCCTGCAACCGCACCAATATGAACAATAGCTTAATGAACAGATGGGCGCGAGGCGGTCTGGCCGTTTTCCCCATCGCGTCTGCATTTCCGATGATCGAGACAATTTAACAGCTTCGCCAATCGCCCCGCCGCCGCTCCTCGCCAATGGCCATGACCTCGCGAACACCATCCTTTGACTCACGAGATCGCCGTCGATGCAAGCATTGACGCTCGCTTTCACTGGTCGAATTTTTTTGACCGACAACGGCGGGGAGAGCGCCGTGTTTTGCGGAAGCGGAAGTTGTTCGGTGATCACGGCGTGCTCGTCAAGCTGACCTTTGTGAAGACGCCGCTAGGCGCGCGGTCCCCCCGCCGCCTCAACGCGAGGGCCCGTCAAGCCAATTTGGCTCGGGCCACCGAGTTTTCGCCGTGATCGGCCGTCGGGCGAGTTCGAGGATCAGCGAAACGAGCCCGGCGTTGCCAAGCCAACCCCCGACTGACCTATTTTCGCATTTGTCCATTTTTCACTCCCTCGAGTCGAAGGGATCGAGGAAAACGAACCCACTCGGCTGAGTAAAACAAAGTGAAACTCAAGAAAAATTTCGCCCGCCGACGGTGTCGTCAATGCGAACGCTTCGCCCTTTCACGGCGAAAATAGGGGCTCAAATCCCCTTTGGCGCGCCAGTGAAATCGATGAGTCGCCGCGGATTTTCGCGTCGCCGCGTGCTTCTCGTGGAAATTATACGGAAAACACGTCACTGAACAACGGCGAATTTTCATTGGGCGCGGTCTCCGACCGCGCCTCTTCAAGCCGCCATTTCGGCGAGTACGTATATATACGAGCTTGATCAAGCACGGCTTTCCGATGCTCTATCTTAGGCGAACGCGACGCCATTCCGTGGGCGGCCCTCGCCGGCGAATTCGCGCTTTTCTCAGCTTCGCCGTGTCGCGGGCGATCAGCGCGGAACGGAGCGCGCCCAGCGTCAGCAATGTTCAATCTTCGTCCACGCGCCATTCAATTGAACCACAGAGGGAGACGCATCCAATGAACATCGAACTACCGGTTGCAACCGACCGAGCCACCAGGACTCCCAACAGCGTGACGCGCGCCGCGCTCGCCGAGGCGGTTCAACGGCGCCTCGGAGTATCAGGCGTCCGATCCGTCGACTTGGTGGATTTGGTGCTGACCGAAATCCTGGATGTGATCGCTTCGGGAGAAGAGTTGAAACTGAGATCATTTGGCTCGTTCCACATACACTCGAAGAAGGAACGCCCTGGCCGTAATCCCAAGACTGGAGTCGCGGCCCCGGTCTCGGCGCGCCGCGTCGTGTCGTTCAAGGCCTCCAGCGTATTGCGCGATCAGGTTAACGAGAGGCGTCGGACCCATGAGGGGCGATAATGGATGGGGGAGTGGCGCGACCGGTTTTTTCGTTTCCCGTCGCGCGCTAGCCCATTCGCGGGCGGAGCTTGCGCCGCGTCATTCGGCCGCTCTTGCGAACTGAGGCGCCGGCTGTCCCATTTCCATTGGCTGGAACCGCCGCTTACACGACGTCTTTGGCAGGCGGCGAATTGCAGTTTGATCGGATGTCAGCGTTCAAATGAAATTTGAGAAATTGGCGCGACGATATGCGCCGACTTTCAATCATATCCTCGACGATGAATTACACATCAGGCCGCTCGCGCTCTCTACCCCCAAAATATTGATCACCGTTAGTCGCGAAGAGCGCCGTTCGAGCGCACGAAAACCAATAACGCCGGTCGGCCATCACTTGGGAGCGGCGGCGAGCGTTGCGGACGCGATATCAATCCACCGTCCGAAATGCTTGGGGGAAGCATTTTATTGTTGCAGCGCCTTCCTATACGTCTCAATGCGGCTGGCCGAGAATATTTTGGGAGCGTCGGCGCGGTCGCGCATCGAAGCCGACGGGGCGTCCGTGCACTTTGGCTCTTGCATCGGAACTAGGCGCCAATCGACGACGTTTCGATCTTGACGTTTTCTGGCTTCGGGGTGGTCGGAAAGGAAGAGCCGTAACACAACCAGCAAATCCGCCGCGCGATTTAACGCTCCAAGGTCCAGCGCGACGCGGATGTCGGCGACGATCATCTCGCGAACCGTCGCCTGGCCCCATTTCAGATTGAGGAGATAGCCAGTCAGCCGCGCGCGATGCTTAGGGGACGGGGCCGGGCCCACCACCATTTCGTACGACAGGAGCCCCGAGAAAATTTTACATTGCTCCATGGTGATCACTTTATTCACTCCGAAACCCGTACCCAAGCCATCGCAGCTTTTCAATTATTGATACAGTCCGGCCGTCGTGCTTGAAATTGTGTTCTTTACGTACACGATTGGAAATGCGCCGATTGCCCGCACGTCCCGCGAGTGCGATGGGCTATCCGCCTTCGCGAGCGTCGACGACTATTGGCGACATTGCCAAACCGGCGGGCATGAATAACTTTCATGAGTCTCGCGCGAAAATGGGCCACTAAATTGGCGATCAATCCCGAAAGAAACGCCGCTCCGTTCCCGATCGTCGGCATTGGCGCCTCCGCCGGCGGTCTTCGCGCGTTGGAGAATTTCTTCCAGGCGATGCCGCCGGCTCCGGGGATGGCTTTCGTCATTATCACTCATCTGGCGCCCGACCGGAAAAGCCTTCTCACCGAAATCCTCGCCCGCCACACGACCTTAGAGGTCGATGTCGCTCATGACGATCAACCGGTCGAAAAGGACAAAGTCTACATCTTGCCTCCCGGCGCGATCCTGACCATCGCCGATGGGCGCCTGCGCTTGGAGCCAACAGACGCCATCGATCATCAGCGTAAGCCGATCGATATATTCTTCAGTTCCCTGGCGCGAGATCAGGGCGAATACGCGGTGGGGGTAGTTCTTTCCGGCAGCGGCGCCGATGGCGTTCTTGGCGTCAAGGCGATCAAGGAATATGGCGGCGTGACGCTGGCGCAGGCGACCGATTCTTCTGGCCCTGGCTTCTCGGGAATGCCGGACAGCGCCATCGCGAGCGGCCTGGTCGATTTCGCGATCCCGGTCGACGCGATGGCGTCGAAACTCGTTGAAAATATGGGAAGTTTCGACAAATTCGAGGCGCTTGTGGGGCGCCCGCGCGCAAATGACGATGGTCGCGCCGTCGCCGAGGCGCGGGAGGCGATTTGTGCAATTCTTTTCAGTCAGACGGGGCATGATTTCAGCGGATACAAGACGCGGACGTTCATGCGCCGCGTCCAACGCCGCATGCAGGCGCGGCAATGTGAAGCCGTCGAGAATTATGTCGGGTATTTGCGTGAAAACCCCGATGAAGCCGGGCTGCTGTTTCGCGACCTTCTGATCAATGTCACGAGTTTTTTTCGTGACGAGGACGCGTTCGCCGCGCTGGAACAAACGGTCATTCCGCGCTTGTTCGAGAAAAAAGGTCCTGGCGATTGGGTGCGGGTTTGGGCGCCGGGCTGCGCCACGGGCGAGGAAGCCGTTTCCATCGTCATCCTGCTGCGCGAACACATGGCCAAGCTTCGCGCCACGCCGCGCGTGACGATCTTCGCCACCGAGGTCGATGACGCCGCGCTGAACACGGCGCGCGCGGGGCGCTATCCAGAGGCATTGATGGAGGGCGTTTCGCTGGAGCGGCGGCAACGCTTTTTCACCGCCGACCCCGGCGGCTATGTGGTCGCCAAGGAGGTGCGCGATCTTTGCGTTTTTTCGGCGCACGACATATTACGCGATCCCCCTTTTTCCCGCATGGATTTGATCTCTTGCCGAAATCTTTTGATCTATTTCAACGCGCAAGCGCAAAGGCAAATGTTTCCGGTCTTCCGTTATGCGCTGAAAACACATGGCTTTTTGTTCCTTGGGATGTCCGAGTCCATCCGTCGCTTCACCGATCTATTCGCGCCGGTCGACAAGACGCATTGTCTGTTCCAGGCCCGCGACATTGGTCCGGAGACGCGCATGCCGTTCGTCGCCCATGGATGGCGCCCAACCTCGTTCGGAATTCACTTGCCTAGGGCGGACAGCGCTCGATCCGGCTCTCAACTGCGCCAGTCCGTCGAGTCACGTGTTTTGGATCAATTCGCGCCGCCGCATGTCGTCGTGACCGATGAGGGCGATATTGTCTATTTTTCCTCGCGCACGGGGAAATGGCTCGAAGCGTCGCCAGGAGCGCCGAACCGCCAGCTTTTGCCGATGGCGCGCAAGGGGCTGCGTCTCGAATTGCGCGGCGCGCTGCGCGAGGCGATCGAAATGCGTCGCGCCGTGAAGCGACGGAACCTCAAAGTCGAGTCCGAGGATGGCGGTGCCGAACTGATCTCCCTGATCGTGGAGCCGTTGTCGGACGCGATCGGCGACCGAAGGCTGTTCCTGGTCCTGTTCGACGAACAGGGGCGCGCGCCAAGCGGCGAGGAGGCGGCCGCCAAGGCGAGCGATATCGCGGATGGGACGGCGGCGTTCGAGGGCGAATTGCGCGAAACCCGCGATCGCCTGCAATCGACGATCGAGGAGTACGAGACGACGCTTCAGGAATTGAAGTCCACCAACGAAGAGCTTGTTTCCTTGAACGAGGAAATGCAGTCGAGCAACGAAGAGCTCGAGTCCTCCAAGGAAGAGTTGCAGTCGTTGAACGAGGAGTTGCAAACCGTCAACCACGAACTCTCCGATAAGGTGGAAGAATTGGACCGCGCCAATAGCGATCTGCGCAATGTTTTTGTCAGCACGCAGATCGCGACGGTTTTTTTGGATCAAAATCTGGTCATCCGCAGTTTCACGCCATCGGCCTCCGAGCTTTTCAACATTATCCCGACCGATGCGGGGCGCCCGCTTACCGACCTGGCGACGAAGCTGGATTACCCGGACCTCCAGGCCGACATTCGCAAGGTTTTGGAAGGCGATATTATACTTTGCATACCCACATACAAATGCTAGGTCTTAGAGGCTGAATCATGGGCCTGCATATTCCATCCCAGTCCCCGCTAGCTCATGATGGCATCGCCACCGGATTGTCCGGTGGCGGCCTATGGAGCCTGTGGGATATGGTTTCCTTCCATTTGCGCGCGTTCATTGATGCCCTAGCAGCCTGTCGGGCTT
>PLAI01000306.1 GCA_003134075.1 Methylocystaceae bacterium
CGCGCGTGCTCACCCCTTCATGGTGAAGCCGCAATAGGTATCGCAATTGTCGCATCGTCAGTTACCGCTTTGCCGGCATTCCCATCCCCTCGTCGGTCATCGACGAGCAGGGAGTGCCGCGGTTGCTGACCCGCGGGGAGCAAACGACGAGAACCGATTAACCAGCTCAGGTGGCCGGCTTCATCTCGGAACGGTGGCCGGCATCAAATCGGAACCCTGGCCGGCTTCAAATCGGTATCCCCGGCCGGCTTGCGTCGGAATTCGCACCGGGTTAACCGACACGCCTTGATGGCCATGATCACCCGCGCCTTCCTCCAGTCCCGCCGCCTCAAAGCAGCGAGACGGAAGAAAAAGAGTCGGGGGACCGCCGCCACAACCGAGCATGCCGGCCATCCTCGACCTCCTTCGCACGGCCTCCGCCCAGGCGATGCACCCACTGAGAGAAACTCCTTGGGCCTATCTCGAACTCGCCGATCTCGACGCCGGCGACTGCAACGGGGCGCTCGCCGATCAAGAATGGACATGCGGCCTTCTGATCCCGCGAAAATTGCCGACGGCGATCTTGCCTTCTTCACGACCTGGGCTCCGCTCGGAACGACCATCGAAAGGCTGGCGAAAATCGAAGGACATCGCTGGGCGATCGAAGGCAGTTTCAAGACGGCGAAGACCGCCGCGCGCGGCGGGACCTCCGCGAGGACCCGGCACCGTCCCCGGAACATTGCTCGACAAGGGCGTGGAGTTGGATGTGCAACTTTTTTGCCCGCTCGAAGTTAAAGCAGTAGCCGCAGGTGTGAGTGGAGTGGTCGCAGCGGTGAAAGCGAGCCTGAAGAAAGCCATGCGGAGGGGACGTCATGTCACTAGCGGATAAATTTCATATTCCAGAACCGGCGTCCATTCGAAAATTTAGCCAAGGTTTGGCGCTATCGCAATTGAGATTGCTGGTGATTCTCGGAATTGTCGCGTGTTTGGCGTTTATTTTCGCCGCTGGTCATCCCATCATTTCCATATGGGTTGCCCTCATAATTGTCGGCTGGCTGTTCGTTGCTGGCGCAGCAAAAGTTTCCGAGGACTGACCGAGAGGCCGAGCGCTCTGACATCGAGACGCCCTGGAGCCCCGCCTTTCCTCAGCCTGACGCCCGCGCCTTCCCCGTTCTCGTCGATGGAGATTACACGCAGGCCGAGGCGAGCGCGGCGGGCCGCAAAGCGTCCATGAGTACGATGAGGAAGTAGGTCAATTTGCCGAATACTCGAATGCCCCGAGTCGGGCATAATGCCGCTGCGTTTGCATGAAAGCAAAACAGTCAATGAGCACGTTTTTCGCGGCGGAAGGCTTCGCCATGACTAACATGCAGGCAGTAGCTCATCGCTCCAGGCTAGCCCCGTAAATGTCAGGCATTTGCGGCTGATATTGCATGCGTTGTGCGCCGTCGCACAGCGCTTTGTTGTTGGGTGCCGGCTCGGCAAGCGCGAAAGGAGCTTCCATGTCCCTTGCAGGGGCTAGTCCTGTGTGCCCAGTCGATCATTGGCGGTCGCTCGAGGCAAGCCATAAGCCCTCGGCGTGGGACGCGCTCGACAGCGGCTATCGCGGGGCCGATCGCGCCTATCACACCTGGGATCATATCGCGGAGTTGCTGGAGAAGCTGGACGCATTTCAGGCGCTGTCCGCCAAGGCGGCGTTGATCGCGACGGCCGTGTTTTGGCACGACGCGGTCTATGCGACGCGGGCACCGGACGGCGGAAAGCGTTCCGACTTCGAAAATGTGCGAGACAGCGCGGAACTGTTTCTTCGCCACACTCTGCTGAACGCGGCCGACGCGGCCGCCGTCCATGAGTTGATCATGGCGACTGCGGATCACGCGCGCGCCGAGGCGAAGTGGGAGCATTACGATGGCTTCGCCGGCGATCTCGACCTGTTTCTGGATTTGGATCTAAGTCCGCTCGCCGCGTCGTGGAAGATATTCGCGGCGAACCTCGAACATATTCGGTTCGAATTCGCCTGGCTTCCCGAGCGGCAGTTCTACACGATCCAAATCGCCATGCTCGAAGGCTTTCTGAAGGCCGACGCGCGTCTGTTCCGTCGCGCCGAAACCCGGAAGAAGTGGCTCGCCGCGGCGAAGGAAAATCTAAAGCTTTGCATCGAAGAATTGCGAGCGAGACTCGCATAGCGTTGCGGGTTCGCGTCGATCTCGGCCTGCGGAGCCTGGTCACCGACTCCTCCAATGCAAAAGCGGCCCGTCGCTATATCCGCGCTCGGGTCGCTTTGTGGCGTCAGGTTGCGCAACCGGTAAATTGGTTGATGCGCGCCGTTTTCGTCGCGGCGGCTCTAGCGCTGATAATATTTTCGGCGGTGCATGCATCATATCGGAACTGCATGATTGGGCAGTGGCGATCGGCAAGCATCGGGCGCTGGCAAAGCACGGGTGGCGCCGGCTAGAAAGCTCGCTGTCATCCTGCACAGCTTTTGGCGTTCGGAAGAGCCGTTCCGCTGGTTGGAGAAAGCAATCATCGGGTGAGCGCCGAAAAAGCAGAACGCGCGCCACGGCGCTATAAAAAGCGCGCTTCCGGGACCGGCTTGTCACCAGGCTGGTATACCGCCGCGCGGCGTGCGCTCGAGCTGTGACGCGATCTCGCGCAAGGTGACTTCGGGGCCGGCGATGTCGATCCGGGCGACGGGCGTCATCAAACGATCCTCCGGCGGCGCGCGGCCCGTGATCGACTCCGGCGCCGCCAGACGCTAACGCACGAGCCGGTGCACCGAGCGGCGCAGCCGCTCGAGGGTCCAGCGCTGGCCCTTATGGTTAAACGCGCGGATGACGTCGCACCAGCTGTGCTGCGGCCGCATCCGTTGGACCTTGGGCAGCCAGGTCGGAGCGTAGGTGATGAGATCGCCGAGATAGACTTGGTTTCGCGCTGCGGCAATCGTTCGGATCGCGCCGCTCCTGTGCTCGCGCAGCCCTGGATTGCCGGGAAGCATGCCGCGCGCCTTGGCCGCCTTGATGCCGGCCTCGTGCGCTCGGAAATCAGCGCTCGCTCGAGCTGGTCGACGGCTCCGAGCAACTGCAGCGAGAACATATCCTGCGGCGTCGAGGTGTCGATCGGGTCCCGCGGCGAACGAAAATGCGGCCGCGCTTCTCCAGCGTAAGCGCCGCCGTGACCCCCTCGCCCTCGACGCANNGTGTTGTCGTAACTCTTTGTCTAGAATGGTACCGCCACCCCGGCTTGAACGGGGGACCTCTAGATCCACAATCTAGCGCTCTAACCAACTGAGCTATGGCGGCCCGAAGCGGCGCTTCTTTCTTCCGTCCGACGATTGTCGGAAAAATGGTGGGCGCACAAGGGCTCGAACCTTGGACCCGCTGATTAAGAGTCAGCTGCTCTACCAACTGAGCTATGCGCCCGTCCATCGCCGGAGGCGCGTCGATCACGCCGCCGTCGGAACGAGGGCGGGGATAACAAATGGCGGGAGCCATGTCCAGCGTCCTGGCGAGAGAAATCTTGTGCGACCGCATAAACGGGGTCTGGAGCCTGGTTCAGCTTGGCGTCCTTCGCTTCCCACATCGCGCTGTTCAATCTTGGGGGTTATGCTATAAGCCGGCTGCGCTCGATATTCCGCCGGGCGCGGCTTAAGCCTCGCGACCTCGCTGGACGACATCCCGGCTTGTGGCCGCTTTGCTTGGAAAACCCCTTAAAAAGAAAAGGATCTCCCGATGTCGATCACCGCCGAGCGCAAGCAAGCGCTCATCAAGGAATATGCGACCAAACCCGACGATACGGGTTCCCCCGAGGTTCAGGTCGCGATTCTCACCGAACGTATCTCCAATCTGACCGAGCATTTCAAGACGCATGCGAAGGACAATCATTCGCGTCGCGGTCTGTTGAAGCTGGTTTCGCAGCGTCGTCAGCTGCTTGATTACGTCAAGACGCGCGACGAGCCCCGCTATCGCGGCCTCATCGAGCGTCTCGGCATCCGCCGCTGACCTTTTGACTTTAGGAAATCCCGGTCGGGATTCGTTTCACGGTCGCGAGTCTTTTTCCAAAAGACTCGCGATCGGCTGATGGCGGAGAGGGAAGCGCCGCCGACAAAACCAGCTTCCAAACTTGGAAGGGCGGCATGGGCCGTTCGACCAACCGAGAGCCGGAACCGCGTCAGGGCAGGATCGCCGGACGCCGAGCGTTAAGTCCCAATCGGGGTTTTATTCTTAACCGCGCGGCGCCTCGCCGTCTTGCTCATGACGATCCACTGGCTCGCCTCATGAGAGAAAGACAACATATGTTCCAAATTCACCGAGAAGAACTCGATTGGGCCGGGCGCAAGCTCGTGATCGAGACCGGCAAGATCGCCAGGCAAGCCGACGGGGCGGTGTTCGCCAGTTGGGGCGAAACAACGCTGCTGGCCACCGTCGTCGCCGCCAAGGCGCCAAAGCCCGGTCAGGACTTCTTTCCGCTCACCGTCAATTATCAGGAAAAAGCCTTCGCGGCGGGACGCATCCCCGGCGGCTATTTCAAGCGCGAAGGGCGCCCCTCCGAGCGCGAGACCTTAGTCTCGCGTCTGATCGACCGCCCGATCCGTCCGCTGTTCCCCGATGGCTACCGCAACGAGACGCAGGTGATCGTCACCGTGCTGTCGCACGATCTCGAAAACGATCCCGACATTCTCGCGCTGGTCGCGGCCTCCGCCGCCCTAACGCTGTCCGGAGTGCCCTTCATGGGCCCAATCGGCGCCGCCCGCGTCGGCCATATCAATGGCGCGCTGAAGGTCAATCCCACCATCGAGGAAATGAAGAACTCCATCCTCGATCTCGTCGTCGCGGGCACTGGCGACGCCGTGCTGATGGTCGAATCGGAGGCCAAGGAGCTTTCCGAGGATACGATGCTCGAAGCCGTCATGGCCGGCCATCGCGGTTTCCAGCCGGTGATCGACGCGATCATCCGGCTCGCCGAGCGCGCCGCCAAGGACCCGCGCGACTTCGACGCTCCCGATAAAGCCGCTGTCTTCGCCGCCGTCGACCAGATCGCCGAGAGCGAGTTGCGCCAGGCCTATAAGATCACCGTCAAGCAGCAGCGCTACGCGGCCGTCGACGCGGTGAAGGCGAAAGTGACCGCCGCGCTGTTCCCCGAGGGCGGGGAAGCGAAATTCACCAAGGAGCAGGTCGCCGAGGCGTTCCACGATCTACAGGCCAAGGTCGTGCGCTGGAATATTCTGGACGACGGCGTTCGCATCGACGGCCGCGACGTGAAGACCGTGCGGCCGATTTCGTCGGAAGTCGGCGTGCTGCCGCGCGCGCATGGCTCGGCGCTGTTCACCCGCGGCGAGACGCAGGCGCTGGTGGTGGCGACGCTCGGCACCGGCGAGGATGAGCAATTCGTCGATTCGCTCGAGGGAACCTATAAGGAGCGCTTCCTGCTCCACTACAACTTCCCTCCCTATTCGGTCGGCGAGACCGGCCGCATGGGCTCGCCCGGGCGGCGCGAAATCGGCCATGGCAAGCTCGCCTGGCGCGCCATCCGTCCGATTCTGCCGGCTCCGGCGGAGTTTCCCTACACGCTGCGCGTCGTCTCCGAGATCACCGAGTCCAACGGTTCGTCCTCCATGGCGACGGTTTGCGGCTCCTCGCTCGCCTTGATGGACGCCGGCGTGCCGCTCAAGCGCCCGACGGCGGGCATCGCCATGGGCCTCATCCTCGAAGGCGAACGCTTCGCCGTGCTGTCGGATATTCTTGGCGACGAGGATCATCTCGGCGACATGGACTTCAAGGTGGCCGGCACGGAGGAGGGCGTGACCTCGCTGCAAATGGACATCAAGATCGCCGGCATCACCGAGGAGATCATGAAGGTCGCGCTGGCGCAGGCGCGCGACGGCCGTCTGCATATTCTCGGGGAGATGGCAAAGGCCATCGCCACGTCGCGCGCGGAACTCGGCGAGTTCGCTCCGCGCATCGAAACGCTGAAAATCCCCACCGACAAGATTCGCGAAGTTATCGGCACGGGCGGCAAGGTGATCCGCGAGATCGTGGAAAAGACCGGCGCCAAGGTGAATATCGAGGACGACGGCACCGTGAAGGTGGCTTCGTCCGACGCCAATTCGATCAAGGCCGCGATCGCCTGGATCAAGTCGATCGCCTCCGACCCGGAAGTTGGCCAGATTTACGAGGGCACGGTGGTGAAGACCGCCGATTTCGGCGCGTTCGTGAACTTCTTCGGCGCCAAGGATGGTCTCGTTCACATCTCGCAACTCTCCAGCGCGCGCGTGAACAAGACCACCGATGTCGTGAAGGAAGGCGACAAGGTGAAAGTGAAGCTGCTCGGCTTCGACGATCGCGGCAAGGTGCGCCTCTCCATGCGCGTGGTCGATCAGGCCACCGGCGAGGATCTCGAAGCCAAGGCGAAAGCCGCGGGCGTTTCCGCGAGCGAGTGACGCAAAGCCTCTCCTCCTCTTCCGTGAGGGAGAGGAGGAGATTTAACTTGAAGTATTTTCGTATATTTTATGAGGATTCCGACCGACGGAGCCCTTGCCGATGATTTTTCGTTCGACGACACTCGCCGCTCTCACGCTCTGCGCCGTCAGCGCGCTTCCCGCGCGGGCCGAACCTTCTGGATATGAGCGTGTTATCTCCACGGTCACATTGAGCTTCGGGGATGACGGCTCCACGGATCGCGCCGTGCTGGTCGATAATTTCGACGCAGGCGCCGATCTCTATATTTTTCGCTCGATCGAGGACGCCAAGCCCGACTCGCCGATGAATCCTACGCTGGTGAAAAAGGCGGCCGCCTGGAACGGCGCGATGTGGGGCTCGCGGCCATCGCTCGACACCAACGCCAAAAATTCCTTGATCGTAAAATCGCAAAACGACGCGATTGGCCGCGATCGCTGGAGCGAGACGCTCACGATCGTTTATCGCGGGCACGAATTTCTCGTCGCGGGCCTCACTTATGAATCCCACGATAATCTTGACCCCAGGGCCGGCAGCTCTTGCGATCTCAACTTCTTGAGCGGCAAGGGCGTGCGCAACGGCAAGCCGGTCGAGATCAAATCCGGCGTCGTCAGACTGATCGATTGGTCGGATGAAAAACTGCCGAAGGAATGTAAGTTTTAGAGGGCGTCGATCGCCTCGAACGCCTGTTCGAGCGCCGCTTCGCCGGGCTCCACGACGCTCGCGTCCTGGGTGAAAATCAGCACGCAGCGCACCCTCTTGCCGGGATAGAGCGCCAAAGCAGCGGCGCGATAAAGCGCAAGCTGGCGCAATTGCGCGACGCTAGGCGAAAGGCGAGGCGCGCCGGTCTTGAAATCGGCGATGAAAACCTCGCTTTCGGTTTCGGCGATGCGATCGATGCGGCCAACGATGTCGCGCAGTCCGCGCGGCGTGTCGATCCGCGCGACGATATCCACCTCCGCCGCCGAACTCGCGCCAAACAATGTCGCCAGCGACGGATGATCGATTACGTCAAGCACGGCGCGAATCAGCGCTTCGCTTCGCGCCGGCTCCAGCCGAGGCGCGTTAATCTGCAAAAAGCGCAGCGCGACCGTTAATCTGCGTTCCGCCGCGCATCGCGGCAGATGCTGCAGCAGCGCATGGGTGAGCCGTCCGATCAGAAGCCGGTCGCCGTCCCGCCTCGCGGGCGCCGCGGCGATAAAGTCCGGCGCGGCGTCGGCGCCGGCGAGCGCGCTCGATGGCCGCAGCGGCGGCATGGGCGCGGCTTCGTGTTCGGCGGGCCTGCGCGCCCACGCGGGAATCTCGACGCGCTCCCTTGGCGCGCCGGCGCGCGTGAGCGTTATTGTCGCCGGCGCGTTTTTGCTGCGCAGAATTTGTCTTTCCGCTTCATCCGGGTCGGGCAGCGCGTCGAAGCCGCCTTCGAGCGCCTCTCGGATCATGTTGTGCCAACAACCGTCCGCCGGCCCCCGTTCGCCGACAAAACCCGAAATATAGAGCCGCTCCTCGGCCCGCGTCAGCGCGACATAAAGCAGGCGCCGATGTTCGTTTCGCGCGGCCTCCCGCAATTTATCCCGCGCGCGCGCGACGGGCGCCGGATCGGCGTCCATTTTCGGCGACCAGACGAGGCTGGCGTCGTCCGCGTCCTCGTTCTTCGTCAGCGCGAAAATCCTGGGGTCGTGACGGCCCGTCGGCGCGCCGCAGGTGTCGGGCAAAAACACGATCTTCGCTTCAAGACCCTTCGCGGCATGGACTGTCATCACCCGCACCGCGTCGCCGGCGGCTTCCATGTCGCGCTTGATCGACACATCGAGTTTTTCGACGCCGGCGAGAAAACTCGTCAGCGCGCCTGGTTCGTCGCGCTCGAAATCGAGAGCGAGGCGCAAGAATTCGTCGATGGCGTCGTTCGCCTCCGGCCCCAACCGCGCGACGAGCTTTTCGCGTCCCCGTCCGGCGCCGAGCGCGCGGCTGTAAAAATCGAACGGCGTCAAACGCCGCGCGTCGCGGCTCCAGTCTTTCAACCGCAGCGCGGCCTCCTGGTGCGCGGACGCCTTCGATTGCTCCAGCGCATGAATCAGCGCGCCCTCGCGTTTTGGCGCGAGCGCGATGAGATCGTCATCGCCCAGTCCGACGAGCGGCGACTTCAGCACGATGGCCAGCGTTAAATCGTCTTCGGGCAGCAGCGCCGCGCGGCCTAGCGCGCAGAGGTCCATCACGGCGATGTGATTCATGAGATCGAGCCGATCCGCGCCAGCGACCGGAATATGTTGCTCCTTGAGCGCGCGGATCATCGCTTCAAAAAATGCGTCGCGTTTGCGCACCAAAATCAGAAAGTCGCCGGGCGTTATCGCGCGGGGCCCGTTTTCGCCTTCGACCCATTCGCCATTGATTAAATCCAGCAGCGACGCGATCTTACCCGCGACCTTGCGTGCGAGGCGCGCGGCGGGATCGTCGACGCTGACATAATCGAGCGGGAGCTTCCAATCCTTGGATTCCTCGCTCTTGTTCGGGCCGATGGGGTCCCAAATCTCGACTAGGCCGGCCGCGTTGCTTTTCCAGGCGGTATGTTCGGGCGCGGGTTCCGCCGGGTCAAAGGACAGGCCCAGCCTGTTGTCGCCGAAGTTGAATATCGCGTCGACGCTGGCGAGGATCGTCGGCGCGGAGCGGAATGAAAGAGTGAGGCGCACATGTTCGAAAGGTAGCTTCGCCGCGTTGAAGCGACTCGCGAAATCGTGCCGCATCGCATCGAATTTTTCCGGCGCCGCGCCCTGGAAGGAGAAGATCGACTGCTTCTCGTCGCCGACCGCGAAGCAGCTGCGCGGGCGCATCGCCTGCGCGAATTCATTGGCGATGACTTGCAGAATCTCCCATTGCGGCGCGCTTGTATCCTGCGCCTCGTCGAGCAAAATGTGATCGATCCGCTGGTCGAGTTTATATAGCACCCAGGAAGGACTGGAGCGCCGCAGCAATTCGCGCGTGCGCTCGATCAGATCGTCGAAATCGAACAAGCCGCGATGGTTCTTCATGCGCTCGTAGCCCGAGACGATCGCTTCGCCGATCCGCGCCAGAGCTAGCGAACGCGCGTAGGTCGCCGCTGTCTTGCGTTTGTCGATCAACGCGGCGAGACGCTCGCGCTCTTCTTCGAGCAGTTGAAGGAAATTTGGATCGTTTTCGTAAAGTCCTTTCGTGATCAATTTGGTCTTGCCTGCTCCGCGTGGCTTGCCTTCTTGTGTAAAAAAGACAAGTAGGTATTCGTCGATGCAGGCGCCATCTGGCGCAAGTCTCGAAGCCTGGGCAAGCCGAGCAGCAAGCTTTACGTCATTCGGGCTGCCTTGCCGCAGTCTTTCGGCGAGAGCCGCCCAGTCTTTCGACGCAATGCCGCCGTCGATCATCCGCGCCTCGATGTCGGCCAGCGTCTCGCCTTCGGCTAGTCCCAGCCGACGCCGCAGATCGCGCTCGTAGTCCTCGCCTTTCGCGACGCCGCGCAAGGCGCCACGATGATGCAGAAGCTCTCCGATCAATCCATCGAACGTCGCTTCGCTCGCGTCTCGCGCGACGGTCGCCAATGCGTCGCGCAAGGCGTCATCTTCGTTGAGAGCGCGATCCAGCGTCTCCTTACGCGCGTCGGCCAACAACGCGCCGCGCTCAATATCGTCGATGATGCGAAAGCCTGCGGGAACATTGGCCTCGAACGGAAAGAGATGCAAAATCCTTTCGCAGAAGGCATGGATCGTTTGGACCTTCAATCCGCCGGGCGTCTCCACGGTGCGCGCGAAAAGCCTGCGCGCGAAATCGCGCTCCGCGGGGTCGAGTCGCCGTCCCGAAGCCTTTTCGACGGCGTTGTCGAGCGCGTCGTCGTCGAGCAGCGTCCATTTGGCGAGAATGTCGAAAATGCGCGCCGCCATATTTGCCGCGGCGGCCTTGGTGTAAGTGAGGCAAAGAATGCGCGACGGCGGCACGCGCGCCAACAGCAAACGCACGACGCGCTGCGATAACACGTGCGTCTTGCCGGAACCCGCGTGAGCGGACACCCAGGCGGAAAGTTTTGGATCGGAGGCGCGCCACTGGTCTTGCTTCGTTTGCCATGGAATCGAACGCGCGGCGCTCATTCGCTTGCTCCCTCTCCTTCGCCGCCGCCGGCGCGCGACCATTCCTTCACCCGCGCGAGATGATCGTAGTCGCCATGACGCGAAGCGAAAGCGACATAGGGGCGCGACGGATAGGAACGCTTAGGGTTACGAAACTGATTGAGCAGCGTGAGCAACTGCGATTTATGGTCGGCGACGAGATCGCCGAAACTCATATCCTTTGGCTTGACCCAGAGCGGTTCGCCGGCGCCCGCGCCGCCAATCGGCACATAAGCGGCGCCCTCCGTTTCGCGGCGTCCGACCATTTTGAAAGCGCCGGCCGCGATCATCGCCGCCTCCAGCGTCAATTGCGGGGCGAAGCCTGTCAGAACCTGCTTGTTGCTGGGCGGCGCGCCTGTTTTATAGTCGAACACCGTCGCTGTTCCGTCGCTGTTCACTTCGATGCGGTCGGCGACGCCGGTCAGGCGGAACATGCTTCCGTCGGCGAGTTCGAAGCTCCAGGCGCCGCTTTCCTCGACGTGAATGTCAACGCCCAACGCGCGGCGAGCCATCTCGAACGCCAGCGCGTCATCGAGACCGGCTTCGACACGTGGCCATTTGAACGCTTCGAAGTCGGAATCGGAAAGGAATATTTCAAGTTTCTCTCGCGCTATCGCCAGCAGGGTTTCGCGCGCGTCATCGGGAAGCGGACCGCGCGGATGCGATTGGACGAACTTGGCCAAAGCCTCGTGAATCGCCGTGCCTATCTCGCGCGCGCCGCGTTCGTCGCCGAGCGGCGCCATGGGAACGAGTTCGAGGATGCGCTCCGCGTAAATCGCATAGGGATCGCGACGCAACGTCTCGACGCGCGTCACGCTTAATCGCGTGGGCCTCAGTTCGACGGGCGGAATGGGTTCGGGACGCTCGCAACCTTTGATCGAGGGCGGCTGGTCGAGAGTGATGGCGATGTCGAGCATCGCCGCTCCCCGCGCTTCGCAGGCCGCGAAGGCTTCGCCCGCCAGCGCGTCGAGACGCGTGACGAAACGCGAGGCGACAGTCGGCGCGCCACCCCGCTTCGCCGCTCGGCTGATTACCACCTCGCGCGCGCCAAACGCCATCGCGAAGTCATGCGCGCTTTGCCCGATGCGTCGTTCCGGCGGCGACAGGTTGAGCGCGGCGCGCATCGAGCGATTGAGAAAGGCGCCGGCGTCCGTTTGCGGCGGCCAAACGCCTTCGTCGAGGCCCGCGAGCAACACAAGATCGGCGTCTATGAGGCGCGCTTCGAGCGGCCCCAAAATCTTCAGGCGCGGATGAGCGCGGCGTGGTCCGCGAACCTTGGTCTCGAACAGCAAGGCGTCGAGAAAGATCGCGAAGCTCGAGGCGTCGAAGTCGATCGGGGCTTTGGCGTTCTCCAACTGGTCGAGCAAAGCGAGGAATTCCTCCATGCCCGCGCTCGCCATCGCCTCGCATCCCGCGGGCAACGCGGTGACGGCTTCGAGGCTCACGCGCAAGGCTTCGACGCGTGCGCCAAGAAGCGCTTCGCGCGGCGGCGTCGTCATCGGCCTTAGCGCGGCGTCGAGGCGCGCGAGTAAATCCTGCATCGCGCGCCAGTCGTCGTCGCCGAGCCGCTTCACCGCCGGGAAGGCGTGAGGCTCCTCGGCCAACACGCGCGCGCCGTCGGCGCGCGCCGCCCAACTCGGGCTCCCATCGGCGACGACTCGAAGCACGGCGATCTCGACCAGCGGCGCGAGCTTCGCGACCTGCTCGCGCGATAGTCCGAATGTCGCGAGAGGATGGGCGAGCAGGGCGGCGACATCCACCGCCGAGGCTCCATGCGGAACTGTCGCCGCGAGCAGTCTCGCGAGCGCGCCGATGGACGTAACTCCAAGCGGTTCGCCGCCGGAGTCGTCGATCTCTATGTCAAAGCGCGCGAGTTCGGCGGATACGCGGCGCGCGATCGTTCTATCCGGCGTGATCAACGCCGCCGTGCGGTTAGGCGTCTCCAACGCGCGCCGCATGAACAGCGCCAGGGTCAAAGCCTCCAAGCGCTCGTCGGGCGCCTCAATCAGGCTGACGCCTTCCAGCGCGCTGGAGAAGATCGCGCCTCGTCTCGCGCGATATTCGCGCCAGTGTTCCGTGCTGTCCGCGGGACGCAACGCCTGCGCCGCCAATTCGCGCCGCGCCGCGAGCGGCGGCGTGGGAAAGCCGATTTCTCGCGCCTCCGCGCGGTCGATGTTCATGATGCGCGAAAGGCGCTTTAGAATGGATTGCGGATGCGTGTAGGAAGGTTCTCCGTGTTCGCCGGAAGCCTCGCCGATATGGCGCCACGCGATATCGTCGAGATCGCGGTCGAGACCGGGCAGGACCACCGCGCCTTGCGCAATGCGCGAGATCGCGTCGAGAAGCTGGGCCGTCGTCGGATTGGAGCCCGTCGATCCAAGCGCGATAACGGGGGCGTCGTCGCCCGCGCTTTTCAAATGTTCGATTTGCGCCGTGAGCAGCGCTCTTTGACGTTGAGCCCTGTCAATCATGCCGCGCTGTTCGAGAATGAGCGGCCATTGCCGCAAGGCGATGCTCAGAAATCGCGTGGTAATGGCCCAATATTGGTCGAAGGATTCGCCGGCCAGGCCATCGATCGCGGATGGATCCACATTCTCGATGATGAATTCGTCGATCAGCGCGCCAAGCTCCTTGGCCAGCGCGCAGGCGTTGGCGGGCGATGGCGAAACCAACATCGTCTCGCGCTTGTCCAACACTGGCGCGCCATCGGGATCATATGAAACGATCGCGTGCCCCAAGGCGCGCGCCCATTTCAAAATCAGCCGCGCGAGAATCAAACGGCGTTCGATCTCGTCGATCGCGGGCAAAAATCCTTCGTCGAATTCTTCCGCGTAACCGGAGAAAAGGGCGATGTCCTCCTGCTCCTCCAGCGAGCCAAGCGGCAGTATGCGCGGCAACAGCGCCGCGGGCGCCTCGATCGCGCGCGCGAATTCCGCCGCGAGAGCGCGCGCGGCGCGTTGCGTCGGGACGTAGATCGTCATGCGCGCGAGATCGATCGGCGCGCTCGCGCGCGACACGTTAGAGACGATTTCGCCGGCGAGAAGCGCCTCGACGAAGGTCGAGAGAAATGGAACGCCTGGTGGGATGGTGAAGACGTTGCGGCTCACGAAGGATCCTCGTTACGCGAAGAGAAATTATGCCGTCAGGCCGCCAATGCTTGCTCGGCCCGCGCGATCGCCTCGACGGTCCCGACATGAAGCCAGAGCGACCGCGCGGCGACGCCGAACAGTCGCCCCCGCTCCGCGGCCTTGAAGAAGAATGGGGCGAGCTTGAAAATATCCTCCGCGACGCCTTCGAAAAGCTGCGGCTTCACGATGCCGACGCCTGAATAAACATAGCGTCTCGCGCCGGTCGGCTGCGTGACGCGCCCATCCGGTTGAAGCTCGAAATCGCCATCCCAATCGACGCCCACGCTGCCTTTGGTTTCGGCCAGCAGCAGCGCCGCGTCCATTCGATCGCCATCCCAAGCTCGCGCGAGCGCCTGAAAATTGGCCGCGCCGTCGTCCTTCCAGAAAGCATCGGTGTTGCATATGAAGAATGGCTTTCCCTCGAAAAGAGGGAGAACCTTTTTAATCCCGCCGCCCTGATCGAGCAGCGACGCGCGCTCGTCCGACAGGATTATGCGCGGGGACGCGCGGGTCGAGAGATGCCGTTCGATCTGATCCGCGAGATGATGCACATTGACGATCGCGGTCGTGATGCCCGCCTTGGCGAAATCGTCGAGCGCATAGTCGATCAACGCCTTGCCCGCGACGGATACGAGCGGCTTTGGAATTTTGTCAGTCAACGGCCGCATTCTCGTGCCGAGGCCGGCGGCGAAAACCATGGCTGTTGTGGGAAAACGAGCGTCGTTAAGCGGCTGAACCGAAGATCGCGGGGAGGTTGGTTTCATACCATGCCTTGAGCTCGGCGAGCGCTGGATGGCGCAAGCTCTTTTTCAAATAATATTCGACTCGCGGCAGGTGACCAAGATAGTGCGGCTTGCCGTCGCGCAGATCGAGCCGCGCGAAAATGCCCATGATCTTAGTCGCCCGCTGCGCGCCAAGCACGGCGTAGGCCCGAACGAAGCCAGCCGTGTCGAAGCGCGGGTCGTCGCGCCGCATCCGCGCGTAATGCGCGATCAGCTTCATTTCCAGTTCGTCGGCGACGGTGACGCGCGCATCCTGTGTCAGCGACACCACGTCATAGGCAGGATGGCCGAGCACGCAGTCCTGGAAGTCGATCATGCCAATGCGGCGAACGCCCTCGCGCTCGGGCAGCCATATCAGATTGGGCGAATGATAGTCGCGCAGGGTCCAGGTCGGCGTTGCGGAGGCGACCTCGATCAGCGCCTGTCGCCAAAGATTGATGAAGATCGCGCGCGCGCCCGAGGCGACGATCGACCTTGCGATATGGCTGACATACCAATCGATCAGCAACTCGACTTCGACCAGCAAGGCGTCGAGATCGTAAGGCGGGATGCGGTAAACGCCGTCGTCGATGATGTCGATTGTATCCGGAAGTTTGCGCGCGTGGAGTTCCGCGAGCGCGCCGATGGCTTCGAGATAGCGGTCGGGAATCGGGCCGTTCTCGTCCACCACACCCTCGCGACCGAGGTCCTCGACGATCACCAGTCCCGCGTTGAGATCACGCGCAAGAACTTTCGGCGCGGAAAAACCTTGCGCGGAAAGACCTTCGGCGATGGCGACGAAAGCTTTGACGTTTTCAGCCAAGTGGGCGATCGTGCTGTAGGATTTCCCGTATCGGATCGGTGGACCATCCGGCCTCTGCGGCGACATCATCAGTATCGCCTTTTCTCCGGTCGGTTTGGTTAGCGTCTCATAGGCGCGGCTCGACGCGTCGCCTTGCAGGAAGTCGCGCCGCGCGTCCCACCAGTTCGCTTTGCGCAAAAATTCGTGCAAGGACTTGAACGACGCCAGGCGCGACGCAAAGGCGCCGTAACCCGAAATCATGATCATGCGCGCGTCGCGCCGCTCTGGCTCCGCGAAACTTAGACGAATGTCGAGACGGTCTCCGCTGAATAATTCGCGCGCGCGCTCCGCCCATTCGACCAGCAGCAGCGCGCCTTCGCAAGCTTCTTCCCATCCAAGTTCCGCAACGTCGGCGACAGTCTCGATACGATAGAAGTCGGCATGAACGATCTTGCCGAAGTCGCCTTCGTAGATTTGCATCAGCGTGAAGGTGGGGCTCGGCGCCTCTAACGTCGGATCGTGCGCGACGGCTCGGATCAGCGCGCGCGCGAAAGTGGTCTTGCCCGTCCCGAGATCACCCGCCAATGTAACGATGTCGCCCGGGACCAGCAGCTTCGCGACGTCGGTGGCGAGGGCAGTCGTTTCTTCCTCTTTCGCGACGTCGAGACGCCAAATCGTCTTCGTAGCGGTCTTCCCCGACGCCTCGACGGTCATGATGCGCGATCTCCACCCTGGGTTTCGGCGTCAGGGACTAGGGACGAAAAAATGCAAGTGATCGTCGCGCCTTCGCCGGGGACAGCGTCGACATGCATGACGCCGCCGTTGCCCTCGATGAATTTTCGCGCTTCGCCGCGCCTTTTGTCAACGCCGCCGCCTCGATCGGTGATCTTGAAGACGGTTTGGCGCTCGCGTTGGAACCCAGCGAAAGTGATGGCTTGGCCGGCGCCCGTCGAGTCGATCGCGTCGAGCAGCAGATCGCTCAGCGCGTGGCGGATATCTTCGCCATTGGCGAGAAACATGTTGAAATCGCTGGTCGGCAGAAGCCGCAACTTGACGCCCTTGTGATCGACTTGCGCCCGAAGGCTCTCGGCGACTTCGCGCATGAGTTCTTTCGCGTCGAGTTCGTCGCGGGGTTTGGTTGGAACGGAATTGATGTTCGGAGGCGGCGCGGCCTTCGCCGCTGGCCCGGGAAAAATGCAGGTCACGACAGTGCCTTCGCCCGGCGTCGAATCGATTAGGATTTTGCCGCCGTGCAGTTCCATGAAGGCCCTGACGATGGAGAGGCCAAGACCCACGCCGCGATGACGCGAGCCTGTCGTATTCGACTCGAAACGATCGAAGACGCGTTCGAGAATCTCGGGCGGGATGCCGCGTCCGCGATCGACGACCTTGAACACGACGTCGCCGTCGCGGCGCAGCGCGGCGAGCGAAACCACCTGGCCGGGACGCGAGAAGCCGATCGCGTTCGATAGCAGGTTGAACAGGATTTGTCGCACCCGCTTGGAGTCGCCGCGGAACGCGCCGATCTTCTCGGGCGCGACGATTTGCAGCTCGACCTTGTTTTCGGCGAGACGATCCTGCAATCCCTCGATCGCGCCCTTCATGGCGCTTTCGGCGTCGACATCCTCGATTTCGAGCTCCATCGCGTCTTCGTCGATCGTGGCGAGATCGAGAATATCGTCGATGATGGCGAGCAATGCGTTGGACGATTTACGCACATATCCGAGATATTCGAGCTGGCGCGGATTGAGCGGGCCGGTCGTTTCCTCGCCAAGCAGATGCACAAATCCATTTATGTTGGTGAGCGGCGAGCGCAGCTCGTAGCTAACGTGATGAATGAAATCATTTCGTAGTTTCTCGGCGGCGAGCAGCGCCTTGTTGCGATCGGTCAGCGCGCGCTCGACATTCACATCCGCCGTCACGTCGACGAAAGTCAGCAAGGTCGCGGCTTCCGGCAGCGGTTGGGCGGTGAGATCGACCGCGTCGCCGTCGCTTCGCTCCAAACGACGCGTGAAGCCCGTGCGCGCGTCGTTCAAGCCGGTCACCAGGCGTCGCAAATCGGTCCAGGTGGCTTCGTCGGCGTGTAGAGGTTTGCACAATACGACGATCGTCTCGAAGTGCGGTTTTTCCGGCAAGGCGGCGCCATCGAGACGCCAGAGCCTGACGAAGGCGGGATTGCAGAATTGCAGGCGCCCGTCGGCGCCGAACACGGCGACGCCTTCATGCAAGGTCTCCAGCGTTTCGTTCTGCATGCGATAAAGCGCGTTGAACCGCGACTCGAGTTTGTAATGCTCGCTCATGTCGTCATAGAGATAGGTCACGCCACCCTTCGGGTTCGGGGTGACCTTGACGCAGATCATGCGCCCGTCCGGCAGGCGCCACAGATGCGAGGGAAGCTCGCCGGTCGAGCGGTAGGCTTCCATGAGATGCGCCTTCCACGCGCGAAAGTCCCGTTCCAGCGGCAAACGCTGTTCGAGCCGCAGGCGGTCGAGTATTTCGCTGTCGGAGGGGCGGCCGTCGAGAAAAGCGGGGTCGAGCAACCACAGTTTTTCATATGCCGCGTTGCGATAAATCAATTGCTGCGAGCCGTCGAAAATGGCGACGGCGCTCGGCATTTGGTCAAGCGTGCGCCTATGCGACAGCATCTGCGTTTCGAGATCGGCGCGAACCGTCTCGATTTCCTGGCGGTCGATCGCGATCGCGGCCGCCGCCCGCGCCGACGGCGCCTGAATCACGTCGAGCAAATGCCGCGCGCCCGCGACGACCGCGTTCACTCGTTCGCGCCACATCCGGGACTTGGAACGCGCCTCGGCGGTCGCGGCGCGCGCCGATTGATCCAGCAATTCGATCTGCTTGGCGAGCACTTCCTCGGCGTCCTTGGCCTCCACGGCCTGCGCATAGGCGCAGTTGACGAACTCAAGCCGCCCGCTCGCGTCTCGCAGCCATACGGGGAACGGCAAGGCTTCGAGCAGGCCGCGCAGACTCTCGACCTCGCCCTTGGTCGCCGCGCAGCGTTCGCGAAGATTGATCAATTCGAGCTTGTCGCCCGAGACCTCGCGCAGCCTCAAAACGGCGCGACCGCCGACCGCCCGGCCTTCGGCGTCGAAGTGCCGTCCCGTCGATCCGACCAAGGCGAGACGGAACGCCTCGCCCCGCCGCCTCAAGCGATCGACGTTTTGTTCCAGCTCGCGCGCCGCGTCGGGC
>PLAI01000270.1 GCA_003134075.1 Methylocystaceae bacterium
CTTGACTGTCAGGATAAGTCGCGGAACTCGGGGCGGCGTTCCTTTGCGCCGATCTTGGCGTCACCGACGCGCCGCGCGCCGACCATGCGCAATATCTCTCGCATTGGCTGACGGTGATGAAGGCCGACAAAAGAGCGATCTTCACCGCCGCCTCCAAGGCGTCAGAAGCCGCCGCGTTCCTGGCGGCGCTACAGGACGGATAAACGGCGCGCTCCAATTTAGTGTAGCGCCGGATATTGGATAGGCCGTCGCCCTGGTTCGAGCGCCGCGTCGGGCGAGCCGACAGCCGCGACAGCATCGATCATCGCGTCGGCCGCCATGACGCGCTCGCTAATCCTGTTTGCGTCTGGTTCGCGGCGCGCTGGCGCTTGTCGCCAACAGCATGGATCGAAGCCGAATTCGCGAGCTGCTCCGACGGCTAAAAACTCTTGTTCCATGAGCAGGCCATCTCACTGGAGATGATCGCCGACGACAAGCTGCTTGTCGATATGCGCGAACACCATGAAAGGATGCGTCAATGACGAGAACACCTTTGAAGCGGCCGACCTTCGGCGGCGGCAACCGGATTGACGCGGGTCCGGCGGATGATCTCTTGGCTTTCGCGGGAGCGAAACGTTTTGCGACGGTGCTGGCCGCTCCGCCTTGGCGGTTTATGAACCGCACCGGCAAAATGGCCCCGGAGCATCGCCGCCTCTCGCGCTACAGCACAATGGCCGTCGAGGATATCGCGGCCGTTCCGGTCGCGAAGATATTAAAACCGACGGCGCATCTCTATCTGTGGGTTCCGAACGCCTTGCTCCCGGACGGGCTCGAGGTGTTGGCCGCGTGGGGCTTTGATTATAAGACCACCATCATTTGGCACAAACCCCGGAAGGACGGCGGATTCGATGGCCGAGGCGTCGGCTTCTATTTCCGCAATGTCACGGAAACCCTGCTGTTTGGCGTTCGGGGTAAGAACGCGCGAACGCTGGCGCCCGGTCGCACTCAGGTGAACTGAACTACATTGGGACGCGCAAGCGCGAGCATTCGCGCAAGCCTGATGAGCAATACCAGCTGATCGAGGATTGCAGCCGCGGCCCTTTTCTCGAAATGTTCACGCGCGGCGTTCGGCCCAAATGGTCCGTTTGGTGCAACCAGGCGGACGAACGTTATGAGCCAACGTGGAAAACCTACGCCCATAATTCCGCGACGGAGCGAAGACTCGCGGACGCAAAAGTAGAGTGATCAAGCGCGTCGTCCCCGACAGAGGTTATCGCGGCCACGACGCCCCACCGACGCACCGGTCTTGGCTCTTTATCCCCGACCAATGCCGCCGCGTCACCAGCCATCGGAAGCGCGGGCCGATCCGGCGCCGCGATGATGGCGACGAGACGCTTGCCGAAATTGGTAGCGGTTATAATGTAAGCCATTCGACGATTTCGAGGCTCAAGGCATGACGCCCCTGCAAACCAACATCGAGGATTGGCTGGCGGCGCAAGAGCCGCGCCTATCCTATTCCGTGCGGCTTTGCCGCATTGAACCAGACAAGAACATGGCCCGGTTCTATCGCCTTGCCGTGGAACGCGATTTATTCGGCATGTGGTGTTTCATCCGCGAGTGGGGTCGCATCGGACGCGGCGGACAAATGCGCATGATCGCTTACCCGACGCCCATGGAGGCCCATGCCGCCCCGCAAAAGCAGCGACACGCCAAGGAGCGACGGGGATATATTTTGGGATGAATTGGTGTTGATCTGAATCGGAAACTCACCGCGCGCGAGTGGCGTGACTACCGCGATGAATTTCTGGCTCGCGCGCGCGGCTCGCGCGACGCCGGCGCCGAGCGGGCGAGAACAAGGTCGAAAGCCCCGGGAATCGGCCGATAGTACACATTAGGACAAACGTACTATCGATAAATGGGACCCCGCGCGGCGCGCCGCCGGCTTAGCGGCTATCAGAACTGGCTTGCCGCCAGCGTATCAACGACCGTCGAACCTGCGGCCGACATGGACGATGCGCAATGCATCCCCGTCACCATTGGGGCCATGCTCGATGCCTCTCGAACAAGACAGCGCTCGCCATGGTATTCAAGCTGGTCGACGGCGCGCAAAAGACCCGGCGACGCCTCGCCGACCATAACCAGTTACCGAAATCATCCAAGGCGTGAAGTTCGCCGATGGGTGCGAGGCCGTCGCAAATCCTGATGGCTATCAAACCAAGAAGCCGCCGCCTGATCCTGCTGGCCGTGAACAAAAAACTGGCGATAGGTCGTCCGCTTGCTGGCAGAGTGGATCGTCGCGCAGGGTGCCGATCTTGCCACTCATTGCATCAATGGAGTCGCGGGTGAGGCCAAACCCGCCCGCCCACGAGAGCCAGCACGATCCCAAGGCTTACCCATACTCATTTTACGTTCATCGATCCCTCAGCGATTGTAATTGATCACGAAGTCAGTTCCGTCGTCGGTCATCTGAATCGTGTAAGGCATATCAAATGTGATGGTCGGGTTTGGACCACGATGCACCGTGTACGCCACGACGCATGACGCGCCGTTGATCGGGCGGGTCGTCGACGCCGTCCGAAACTTGTCTAGGTGAGTGCCTGTTACCAGCGACGCCATGAGGAGGTTGGTCTTGATATCATCTTGCAGCATGTCGCGCAGCTTGGCCACGACGTCGGGGCGAGTGCACGATAGCGGCTGGTGCGTGTAGTCGACGGCGGGTGGTGGTGGCGTGTCGTTGCAGTGCTCTGAGCGAGTCAATGCGTTGTCGCAGCCGCTCGACGCTCCCGCCATCGAGTGCGACGCGGAATTTGACTCAGCCATTGCCCGCTTCTTCTGTTCCTCTTCGAGTTTGTTCTGCTGTTGCTCTTCGGCTTTCCGCTGCGTCTCAGCCAATTCAGCCTGCTGAGCCGCTTGCTGCTGCCTGGCCTCTGCCTGTGCACGCTCTTGCTCAATCCGAGCATCAAGGGCGCGCTTCTTCGCTGCAAGGGCTTCCAAAGCGCGAGCCTTCTCGTCCTTTTCTTGCCCAATCTCATTAATCGAGAGCTCGAGATATTGCTTCAGGTGCGGATCCATATTGCGTGCTAGTGCAGCCTGATATTCCTTGCAGCCGGGCGGAGAATTGTAGAATAAGCCGATTCTCCACCCGCAATGCTCGACATAATCGTCAATTAGCTCAGGGGAGATTTT
>PLAI01000247.1 GCA_003134075.1 Methylocystaceae bacterium
GCAGATAACTCGATACGACGCCTTCCGAGGTGGCGAAAACGACTCCCACGGGATGCGGAAACTGATTCCGATCCGGTTCGGGACGGCCATGAAATCCCACGGAGTCGGATATGGCCTGCGTTGCGTCCGCCGTCCCCGTCAGAAAATGCCAATTGCGCGCGGCGCCGGGCGTCGGATAACGCTGCAAATCCGACGCCTTGGCGGCGGCCGCGTCCGCGCTCGACTCCGATGGGTCGATGCTCAACGCGGCGAGCGAGTAGTCGCGGCCCGCCGTCAATCCTGAGTTTCGTAGCGCGTCAAATAGGTCAGCGCGAACGATGCCGCAAAGGTTAGGGCAATGAAAATATCCAAGCACGAGAACAAATGGTTTTCCGTCAATGAGATCGATCAACCGCGCCGCGGCGCCGCTCTCATCGCGAAACATTTGATGGAGGGGAATGGCGGCGCCCAGCCTTTGTTCGTATGCAATCCCGCTGAGATCCGCCTTTGACGCCGCAAGCGCGATTCGTGGCGTGATAAGAAGGATGAGTAGCATGAGCAGCCTCATTGGATTTCTCCGACGATGCAGGCAAGGGAGGAGCTTCTTTTTGAACGACCGGGGAGGTTTCGCTGGAAGAGGGCCAGCCGGGAATACCCTCCCGCGCGACTTCGCGCATCGCATCGAAGATCGGGATGTGCGCGATATTATTTGCTTTGTCGATCCAGCCCGCGCTGTTCAGCCACCGCATCTCATCATCGTAAAACCGCTTCATATCGGCCCGGGGATCTGGTTGAAGGGAAGGATTGGGATATCGCGGCAACGGCAATTCCAGAGTCCTGTCGATTGTCGCGTTAGGAAACAGCCAAAGAACGATCAGCGCCATTAAGACGGTCGCCGCCAGTAAGAGCCCTCCACCGATCCAGATCAGGCGGGGGCCGACATCGGTCGGTTCATGTTGCGCGGGAAGGAGGCGCCTATTGGACATCGCGTCGCGCCAGGGTTGGCATCCACGAGATGAGTGGCGCGTGCAGCGCTAGCGCCGCCGCAATTCCGATCATCCCCAACATCGCGGATACGTCGACAAAGCCAAAGCTTGTCGAGGATTGCGGCGCCACCAGCCACCAGCTGCGTATAATCTCTCCCAATATCAGCAGAACCGTAACGCTGGCCATCGCGAGCGACGATTGCCGCGCCCAGGGCGCCAACAAAGCGAAAAAGGGCAGCGCGAAATGCATTCCAGCGACCAGCGCCGCGGCAACGCCCCACCCCCCCTTCAAGCGGACGCCGAACCACGACGCTTCATTCGGCAGGTCGGATTGCCAAACAATCAACAGTTGCACGAAGTCGAGGTAGGCCCAGAGAATTACCAAAGCCAGAAGCAGCCTGCCGAGATCGCGCAGCGTCTTTCGGTCCGACGGACCTCCGACGGCGACGCCGAAGATCGAAACGGCCAATGCGAGCAGCCCCATTTCGACGATGGCGAGCAACCCATAGACGCTGGAGGAAAAGTTGGGGTCGAGCGACATCGTTGTGTCGATCGCCGCGAAGGTGACGGTGATCGCCAGCAGGATGAGCCCGGCCGGGGCGATCCGCTCAAGCGCCGATTCATGTTCGTCGAGCCGAAGCGCGCGCAAAATCGACCAAGCCAATCCGAACCAGACAATCAAATAGAAAATGATCCTAGCGATGAAGGCTGGCAGGTTCAAAAAGAACGAATTCGCCAGATGCGTCGCCACATCAGGCCGCAGCCAGGAATAGAGATGGGGCAGGACGATCATCAGCGGAATTATAGCGAGCGGAAGCAGCGGTAACGTGCTCATGCCCGCGACCAGCTGGGTTCTGGTCGCATATCCCCAAGATCCGCCGGTCAAGGCATGGATCAGCAACAGTCCCATGCAGCCGATTGGCCATCCGACCCAGGCCGTGACCGCCGCTAGCCAGGCGTGCGGGAATGCGGCCGGCGTGAGGACCCAGCCCGCCGCGGCGCCCGCGAGGCCCAGGCCTCCAGCGAACAAGGCGCTGAGTTTTCCCTGCCGACGATTCACTGTAGCTCTCTCCATTGATGTGAATTTATATCCGACGATGTCGCTATTTGGCTCCGCTGCAACGCCCGGATATAGGCGGCGATCGCCCAGCGATCCGGCGGTTGCACACGGTCGGCGAAGGAATACATAACGCCTTGGCCGTTCGTTATTACGTCGTAGAAGTGCTGGACTGGCGCCTGACGCAAACGATCGCTGTTATAGGAGGGCGGCGATGGGAATCCGCGTTGCGCGATCATGCCGCGACCGTCTCCCAGCTCGGAATGACAGGGAGTGCAATAGATACGATAGCGGTCCTGCCCCCGCTCCAAAAGCGCCAACGTCACGTTAGGTGGAGGCGCCGGGCTCTCGAGAAATTCCACTGTGTCGAGCGGCGTCTTCGCGGGTCCAACGAGCGGCGAATAGACCTTTTGCTTTGGTTGAACGCTCATATCGTCGCAGGCGCCGAGCGCGGCGGCGATTATCAGCGCAATCGCGCGTCTCATGCCCACATCTCCTCGATCAATTTCGGATCAAGGCGTTTTAATATCGTCCGAGCGCGCTCGAGCTGCCGTGCATCGTCATTGCGTATCGCGACCACCCATTCGTCGCGCATGTTTCGCTTCATGGATTCGCACTCGTCGATCGGATCATAAAGCTTGGGCAACCCGGCGACGACCAGACAGCCGATGAAGCCGGACAAGACCGCGAATAGCACGCCTATCTCGAAAGCGATCGGCACGAACGCCGGCCAGGAAAATTTTGGCCGCCCGCCAATGTCGAGCGGATAACCTACTAGGTTCGCATAAACCTCCATTCCGAAACCGAGCGCGACGCCGAACAATCCAGCGATCAGAATAACCAGCGGCAGAGGCGAGCGCGTAAGACGCTCATCGAGAGTTTTCGGCGTGTATGTCCGTAATCCGCCGATCCGCTGCTCGCTCAAACGCGCCAAAGCGTTGCGCAAAGCCTTTTCCGTTTCGAAGGAAGCGATGACGCCGACGCTTAATGGCTCTCTCCCTTTCGCGGGCTGCTCTGGCGCGGGGCGCGCATCTGGGACGCCAATTTGCTCAACAGGAGGCGCGGACACCGGACCCACGCTTGATGGCTCTCTCCCTTTCACGGGCTGCTCTGGGGCAGAGCGAGCATCTGGAGCGGGCATATAATCAATGAGGGGATCGGACTCGCCAGCAATCTCCTCTTCCTTGAGCGTGTATAAACACTCGATCGGATCGCAGCTTGCTCCTAAGCGTCCCTCATGAACGAAAACCGTCGCGCAATAAGGACAGATCGCCTCGTTGCTTTCCCCCATATCGATGAAAATATGTGGGTGATCGAACGGCGGCAGCGCGCCAATACACATGAACTTCTTGACGCCGACGCGTATGCGCGCGACCCCTGGCTCGTTATGGAAACGCGGAACGCGGTTGATGTCCATAACACCTTCCCAAGCAGACAACGATCTTCAATGACGCAGGTAGGGCGACGATCGGTGAAATCCAACGCGCATGATCGAACGCAAGCGATTTCGATCCCTGCTCAAGGATCGGACGATCAGCTGGCGTATTGGCCACGCATTTTGGCTTAGCCGATTGAACGCGCCGTTCATCCCGGCTCTCCTTCACGTGAGCGATGTTGCAGCAGCGCCCGCAGCTCGAACATCGAAATCACTGGCAAGAAGCGCACGCAGACGAGAAAGCCGAAGGCGAACAGTCCCACAGTGCCCCAAAGCGTCGCCCAGTCCCAGAACGTCGGATAATACTCCCCCCATGCGGACGGCAGATGCGTGCGACGCAAGCTCATCACAACGATGGTGTAGCGTTCGCACCACATGCCGACGATCACGGCGAAACAGATCAACACGGTCAGAAATTGGTTTTCACGCGCTCGACGGAACCACATGAGTTGTGGAACTAGGATGTTGAGCAGGATGGTCGCCCAATAGATCGCGGCGTAGGATCCGGCGATTTTGTCGATGAACAGGTCTTTTTCGGCGCGGTCGCCGCCATAGAAAATGGAAAATGCCTCCATCATATACGCATAGGCGAGACACAGGCTGCTCACCAACAACATCTTGCCAAGCGCGTCGAAATGCCTGCCGGTGATAAAGGCTTCTAGGCCCAACAGCCGTCGCAGCGGAATCGCCAACAGCAGAACCATGGCGAAACCGGACAGCAACGCGCCGAAAACGAAAAACGGCGGAAATTCCGTGGAATGCCATCCGACGGTCGCGGCGCCGGCGAAATCCAGCCCCACGATGCTATGCACCGATATGACCAGCGGCGCCATGATCGCGGCGAGCACGCCATATGTGGCGTGATAGTGCCGCCATTGACTGTCCGAGCCGCGGAACCCGAGAGCCATCGCGCCATAAACGATCTGCTGGCGACGGTTTGTCGCGCAATCGCGCATCGTCGCGAGATCGGGGATCAGGCCGAAATACCAAAATACGACGGAAGAGATGACATAAGTTAGAATCGCGAAAAAGTCCCATAGCAGCGGACTGCGAC
>PLAI01000056.1 GCA_003134075.1 Methylocystaceae bacterium
GCCAAGCTCTTTGAGAATGGCCTGGAACGGGGTTTTGAAGCCAAGGCGTTTTCTCGGCGTCAGATTGGCGGTCATGACGATGTCCTGAATTTCTGCGAAGTGATCGCCGATGACGAAGGATGTATTTTTCGCCATCATGAAATCTCCGCCGAACAATACACCAATAATTGGTACATGGCGCAATGAGTACCTTCACGCATACATCGACGGCGCGGGGCTGGCGANNGCAATCCCCTGCCCCAAGCCAACGCCTATGTGATGATTCAGCGTGGCGCCAAAGCCGCTGGCGTCACCACGCGAGTTGGCAACCACATCTTTCGCGCCACGGGCGTCACCGCTTATTTGAAGAACGGCGGTACGCTCGAAAAGGCCGCGCAAATGGCGAACCATGCCTCGACGCGCGCGACGCGGCTTTACGACCGCCGCGCCGAGGAAGTGACGCTCGACGAGGTGGAACGGATTCTCGTTTGGTCCACCCATCACGCCGCGAGGCGCATCCGTAGATCGGAAAATGCTTTCATGAGCGCGTCGAAATCCATGTCTTCAAGATTCCACGCGCAAACGGCGTCCTCCGCCAATTCGGCGTCGGTCTCGACCTGCAAGGACTCGCGCTGGGTCTCCTCGTCCTCGACGCCGCCCCTGCTCAGACACTCTTCCGCGGCAACCATCGCGTATTGCCGCATCGTGTCGATCAACATCGATTGAAAGACATAGCTCACGGGACGCCTCCATTCGCTCTGGATTGCCATCCTCACGCGATCACAAACCGCGAGGGAGGCCCTTCATTCGAACGTGCCTCTCGGTACTTTTCCCCGAGCGTCCTGTTGTGTGTTTTCCGGGTGCGTTTGAGTCGGTCGTGGCCTTAATGGGGAGGTGGCTCAGGCCGGAAGCTTTCCCCCGTGATCACACAGCAGGACGTTCTGCGTATTCAACATGGGCAGAATTGGTTTCGTCAATTTCGCCGATTGTCGCACGTGCTTTTCGGACGGGACATCGGCGCATGTTGGGCGCGCGCCAATCACGACCCATGCCTCGACACGCACGACGCATACAACCGGCCCGCCGAGGAAGTCACGCTCGACGAGGTTGCACGGAATTTCGTTTGAACGAGCGCGGCATCGCCGCCATCCGCGACGACCGGGGAAGCGCCAAAGATGGCCTTTCTCTCGGCGTTTCTTTTTCGGATCAAAGCCCCGTCCACAAATCCGGGAAGGTTTGCCGCAGCCATCCTGACGTCTTCTGAACGCCGCCGATGATGAACGTGACTCCGGTCAAAACCATGAGGACTCCGATGACTCGCTCGACTGCGATGAAGTGGCCCTTAAAACAAGCGATGAGGCCGAGGCTCGACCCGACCACCAGAGCGGCGAGCAGAAATCGAACGCCGCGCAGCGCAGGGCCGTCGTAATTCTGCCCAATTGTTTTCCACAAGTTTATGGACGGTTTGTGAGCGTAACCTATGGAGTATGCGATGAATTCGCTCGACATCGACCTACTCGACGGCGAAGTTATCCACAGAAAAGACCTCGATGCTGAGCCGACAGCCCCAGGCTGTCGTCAGTTGGAGCCTACTCAGCCAAGCGACAGCGCCACTGTTGCGTTGGAGATGGTATCGGAAGCTGCCGAGGCTATTCGATGCCTAGAGGAGCAATCCGCGGAAGCGGTTAGGCGCGCTAGAGAGCTAGCCAGTTCAATCATCAAACAATTGGAAAGCACGGAGGCGAGAGCCGAACATGCCGAAGTTGCACAACAACAGTCTGAAGTGGAGGTGCGGGAGTTGTCCGCCGCGCTGGCAAGGACCCAGGCCGACCTCGATATCGCTCGGCGACAGCTCGCGGACAAAGACGAACGACTGGCCGCGGTCGAAGAACGCGTTCGCTTGACCGAAGCGGAAGCAACAGAAGCTCAACAACGGGCGATGGAAGCGAATGCCGCAATCGAAAAAATCGTGGGGGCGATCCGATCGCAACTTCCCAGCCGCGAAGATTTGTCCGCAAGAGTCTAAAACTCTCAGGAGTTGAGACAACGCTCGCTTCACCGATGGCCTCCGGAAATTGAGCGGCGTCCCGCGAATTACGCGGAGCGCCACAAGCGGAAATGTGCCACCTCCCGGCTCCAGCCCCAAAGTGGCGCCATGCAATCTAAACTTCACGGCGGCGCGCCGAGAACGTCCTCGCCTTCTACAACCAGCGCGGGACTTTTGAGCAATGGTTCGAGGAGGGCAAGGGTGCGATCAAATGGACGCGCCTGAATTGTCCGTCGTTCGCCGCCAACGCTGTTCGACTTCAGCTTCATGCGCTGGCCTGCAATCTTGGAAATTTCCTGCGCACGCTGGCGACGCCGGACCCGATCAAGGACTGGTCGATGACGACTCTCAAGGAGAAACTCATCAAGATCGGCGCGAAGGTCGCAAGTCATGGCTGTTACGTCGCCTTCCAGATGGCCGAGGTCGCCATTCCCAGAAACTTGTTCGTCGACCTCCTCCGGCTCATCGCGGAGTCGCGACTGCCGCCAGTCATTTCAACCGCATAATACCAAATCTCAAAGTGCG
>PLAI01000374.1 GCA_003134075.1 Methylocystaceae bacterium
AAATCGCAGAGCGGTGCGCCACAAATGAACGACTGCTTCCTCTCCCTTCCCACCGAAACCTGCTGGTCAGGAATCGGCCCACTTCGGCCCTAGTCCATCGCTCCAAAATATCGGGGAGGAAGGAGCTCAGTCCGCGGCGACAGGCGCCGGGACGCCGACAATCGTGGCCCCAGCCTCGTCTATTTCAGCGATCAGCTTGTCGAACTTGGCCCGAGTCGCCGGATCATCTGTTTTCAGTTTTTCGCCCTCCAAAAACGCNNGCATCATTTCGACGCTCGTGAGGACCGGCGTCGCGAACGGCTTCTTCTCTTCGATACGCGCCGGCGCAATCTGATCCACCTCGACTGTTGCCCGCGGCGACGTCTCGCCTCCCTGTGACCGCGATTCCCTCTCTTCGATCGACTTGGCCGGAGCGTCAGAGTTGCCCGAGCCCTGCAGGATTACGCCCATGTCGCGATCTTCCCATTTTCGCAAAACCGGGACGGTCACGGGAATCTCGCCGTAGCGGGCGTAGATTTCTTTGAACGGGCTGTCTTCGTAATGCCGAAACACGCGGAGCAGAAACGGACGAGCGCTGCGAACGATCAAAATGGCCTCGCGCTCCGGCATTTCTCGAAGTTCTCGCGCGCTTCGCAGCGCCTTCGCTTCATAGTGGACGTTCTCACCTGCGGGCGCGAACACACCGCCGCCGGTGCGCCTGATAGGCGTCGTCACTTTGACGGTCGTGTCGCCGAGCATTTCCGAAAGGTAGTTCGCCGTTTCCAGATCGTCGATCGCGAGGAACAGCTTCACTTGCGAACCGGCCAGCGTCGATTGACGGAGAGGCTTGCCGTAGAGCTCGTCAAGCTGCGCCATGTTCTGGATCATGATCGCCATGCGGAATTTATAGCCCGCCGAGATGGTGATTTTCGTCAGCAGCGAATGCATCGGCCCCAAGTGGTAAAATTCGTCCAAGGCGATCAACACTTCATAGCGCTCGTCCGGGCCAGGCCGCTTATCCATCAGCAGATCGTGGACCTGCTGAAAAAATATCCTGATGATCGGACGGAACTGGACGAGTTCGGGAATGCTGCAGGCGACAAAGACCGCCATGCGCTCACGCCGAAACTCCCTCAGATCGAAGTCCGAGGTTTCCGTCGCCGAGGAAACCAGCGGATTGTTCCAGGGGTTCATCGCCATGTTGACGTTGAACACCGCGCTGTTTCGGGTTTCCGGCTCCAGGGCCACATATTGGTTGAAGCCGTCGACGATCCATCGCGGCAGCAATTGCCCTTCGGTCCGCGCCAGCGACTTTAGAACGACGGAAATGTCTTTGCCCGTCACCGTCATTCTCGCGACGCCGCGCAAATGACGTGAGCCCTCGCAATTGCGAGAGGCCAAAACATAACCAATCAGCGTCGCCAGCAACATGCGCGCGGCGCCAGACCAAGTGTCGTCGGCGCGCTCGGGGACGAGGAAGGACGCCACCACGGCGCAGTCGGTTGGCATGTTTTCGTCGCGCCGAACGAAGTCGAGCGGATTATATCGATGCGACTGGGTTCCGCCGGGCCGGAAAAGAAATACCTTCACGCTTTTGTCGCGCAGGTAGCGCGACAGAATATCGAAATTCTCGCGCTTCGTGTCCCAAAAGACGAATGACCCGTCGTGATCATAGCCGTTCGGCACGATGAAGCCGGAGCCCTTGCCCGATCGACTCGGCGCGACCATCAGGATATGCGCCGGGTCCGCGTTGCGAATCACGGTTCCGTTCATTTTTCCCAGAATGAGTCCGCCCCGCCCGGTCAGACGCCGCTTGGCCGCGTCGAGCAGCGACCCGAATTGCGCGTCGCCCTTGTGCCTCGCCGGACCGTTGACCTTGAGCGCGATCGCCAAGGCAAGCCCGGCCGCCCCGACGAAGGCCAGCGCGAATCCGCCCCGCTTCAAGGCTTCCTCTTGCGTGGCCGGATATTGAACTCGCGCCCAAAAATGGCTCGGCCCGAGCACCACGGTTTTCCAACCAAAAGTCGAGAAATCCCTGTCCGCGAACTGCGCTCGGATCAGCGCCCACCGCGACGACCCTTCCGTGGGATCGTTCTTGTTGTAGCGGGCGCCGACGGCAACCTCGTAGACGATGACCCATAGAACGCTCGCCGCTAATAGCGCCAACAGCGTCCGAACGATCCTATCGGCCCATACGCGGCTCATTGGCTTTCCTTTCCGCTCTCCAAGCGGCCATGCGCGAAAAATAGATTTCGCTCGTGCCGCGCCAGCCGCCCAGGCGGCTTTGTTGAATCACGATCGGCAGCACGGTTTTGACGTAGCTGACGATTTCATCTTTGCGCAGACCCGCTCCCGCCTGCATGACGCAGAGCGCGACTTGCTCGAACGCTCCCGACGGGCTGTCCGCATGAATTGTCGTGATCGAGCCGGGATGGCCGGTGTTGACCGCGCGCAGGAAGGAATAGGCTTCGGAGCCGCGAATCTCGCCAAGAAAGATTCGGTCGGGACGGAAGCGCATCGCGGCTTGCAGCAGGCTCTCGATCGTCACGCGCGCCTGGCCCTGATCGCCTTTGGAGGCGACGAGCGGCAGGAAGTTTTTCTGCAGCGGCTTCACCTCGCGCGTGTCCTCGATCGTGATGATGCGCTCGTCCGGTGGAACCTCTTTGAGAATCGCGTTCAAAAAGGTCGTCTTTCCAGACGAGGTGCCGCCCGACAGCAGCATGGTGTAGCGATGCTTCACCGCGGCGCGAATAAAATCCTCGATTTTTCCGGCGTCCAAAAATTCGCAAAGTTCGCGATCAAGATCCGAGAGCTCTTCCCCCGTTGATACTTTGACGCGATTGAAGGAGCCCATCTTGCGGTAGTCGTCGAGCGACATTTCCTTGATGACTTGTTTTCGAATGGCGAAGGCACCGCCATTGGTGGTCGCCGGCGGCAACACGCCTTGGAACCGCTCCCCCGTGGCGAGAGCCGCCGAGAGAAGCGGATGCTCGGCATTCACGCTTTGGTTCGAGTAACCCGCCACGCGTTCGCTGAGATGCCGCAGCCAGTCAATGGTTATGGCCCGCGACTCGACCCGCTGCATCGCCGATTCGCCAATAATCTCGACAAACAGCTCCCCTGGCCCATTGGCGATAATTTCGACAACTTTCTCGTTGTCGAGCCATTGGCGGAGCGGCCCGAGCGCCTCGCTCAGAAAGACCGTTCCGGCGTCGCCGATAGACTCAACGCGCCCCGGACTGGCGTTCATGCTTTAGCTCCCGCAGCGCCTCTTTCACCGGATCGGGGTAAAAGTTCGAAAAATCGAGATCCTTTTTCACGAAGACGACGATGCGTGTTCCCTGGTCGACGTAGATGGTCGTCGGAATGTTGATCGAATCCTTCAGGGCTTCCTCGGCGAGCTTCGTTAGGGATTGAGAGATTTGCTGCGAGCCAATCTGCCGCGCGTTGAGCAGGTTCTGGTTCGGCTGCGATTGGATCGTCGTCGTTATCCCGGTCACCGGATCGGTGTAGGATTGCGCCGTGTTCTGTTGATTGTTGAGCTGGCTCTGCTGACCGAGCGTCGCAATGAATTGCGAAGCGCCGCCGACGACGCTTAGGAGGATCGATGCGCCGAAGCGCTCGACATAATGCTGGTCGACGAAGCCGGCCTGCCCTGCCCTGCCGAGATCGTCCGTGCCGATCGAGCCGAGTTGCACCGACACGCCGTCTTCCCGGAGCAACCTTGTCCATACGACGAAGATTCTGGTTTGCCCACGGGTAATGCCGGAGCGATAATCGCCGATCAGCTTGGTTCCGGCGGGGATCAAAACGCGGCGACCGTCGAACGACCACACGTCCTCGCGCACAATGGCGCTGACATTCCCCGGCAGGTCGCTTTGAATGGCGGTCAAGAGGTCCGCACGGATCAATGTTCCCTGCGCGACGAGCGCGTCGATGCGATCGTTCTTGGTGGCGACGGATTTTTCGAGTCCGGCCGAGCCGGCCGTCGCAAGAAAGCGACGATTGCCGTCCTCCTCGGCGGCCGGCGTTGCGCCGCTCCCGTTCACCGCGGCATTGGCGCCGCCCGGCGCCAGGGTGGATCCGCCGTCCGCGATGAGCTGGCCCGCCCGAAGGCGCTCCCACTTCTTGCGTTCCTCTTCGGCCAGCCGCCGCTTCTCGTCGTCATCGTTCCTTTGGGTCGCGGCGTCGGGAAAGGGCGGCGCCGCCAAAGCCGTCGGCGGCGCGACTGGCGGCGGGGGCACCTGCGGCTCGGCGGGCGGCGGGGGCGGCGGCGGAACCGTCATCCGCCCGAGATCGAGGTTGAGCCTCTCGGCCGGTAACCCGGGGCCCGGATATTGCTGGGTGTTGAATTCTTCCTTGTCGGCGACCGTCATCAGCTTGGCGTCTTTGTGCTGCCACGAGTACAGCAGCCATCCCACGAAGGCGAGCGCCACAAGCGGAATCCCGACGACCACCGTATTGCCGAGCGCATTCGATGAGCGCGCCACCCCGCTTTGCGCGGCGCCTTCCAGGTCGAGGGAGCGATATTCGTCAGGTGTCGGCATAGCGGTGCACTCTCAGAAGGGAAACATCGAGGCCGCGTGTTGCGGCGCATAGGGCTCGAGACCATTGGGCTCATGCAGATTGTTGAGACGGCGATTGAACACGCAGGTCACCTCCTGGCCGTTCCGAAGCGTCCACTGGAAATTCACCTTGTCGACGACGAGGTAAGGCCCCTCTTTGTGAAAATTGACGAGGCTCTCCTGCCGGTCGCGATCGACCGCGAACATTGCCGGCGTCTCCTGATCAGGCCCGAAGCGGAACCAAGTTTTTACGCCGTCATCAAATACCGCGATCGGCTTGCTCAGAGACGAGCCTTTGTAGGCATAATCATTGTTGGCGTTCGCGACCTTGAAGCCTTTGGTGTTCGGATAGGCCGCCCGCTCCTTGGCCAGCGAAATGAGTTTTCCATCCGCTTCGTCGTCTGGAAAGCGGAAGCGGATTTTGAACACCTGTTGCGCCGGCGCGCGAAATCCCGAGCGCAGAATGAAGCTGTAGAACCGCTTTGACGTCACTACATTCAGATTTGAGAAGGCGTCCTTCTCGACGGGCTTCACAAAAATGATGTTTCCGCGCTTGTTCGGCTCGACCTTCCAAGCCACCGAGTCGCCCAGCGCCAGCGTCTCGATCTTTTCATCGTCGCCAAGAACGATCGCCGTCGAGACGCCATAGGAGCCGTTCACCGAAACCACTTCATCCGGGCGGTAGGGAAGTTCGCGCACGCGAACATCGTATCGGCCCGAGCGCGGCGCTTCTTCACAAGAGGCCGCCGGCGGATTGCTGAACGCAAGAACGACCGCCACGAACGCCGGGAGTTTGTCGAAGTGAGTCATTTCGTCCGCGCTCCCGTTTGCGCGGCGCCGCTATTGGGCGAGGGCGCCGTTTCCTGATCGCGCCGATATTCGGTCGCCTGAAATCCGAGCGGATTGTCGAAGCGCATCTGGTTGGCCATCGGGACGCCCGAATAACGGAAGCGCACCAGCGACACCCAATCGTGATGCACGACGTTGGACGCGGACTTTTCTTCCGTCGAGAAGCGGACGAGCGCCGTGCGCTGATTCGGGAAGGTCACCGATTTTACGTTGACCGAGATTTCCGAAGTTGCGCCAAATTCCTTGACGGGGTTGCGCGGGTTGCCCGGACTGAAGAGCTCGGTCAGATCACGCGACGCCGCGCCGGTCGACAAAAGCTGCGCGAGGTCGAAATTATCCTTGAGCGCCTTGGGATCATATGTCTCGCGCGCCTTCACATAGCGCACCACGTTGAACATCGTCACCGACTCGTCCTGTGTTAGCGAGCCTTCCGCCATCGGCCGCTTCACCTCGACGAAGCCCGAGGACTTATCGACGACGATCATGTAGGGCTCGTAGGATTTGAGCGGGACCATGCTGGCGAGCGCGAAAATCGCGCCAAGCGCGATCACGCTCATGACCGTCGCGACGATCCAGGCGAGAGACATTTTGGATCGTTCCCAGCGGGTTCGATCTTCTTCCCAAGTCGCGCCTTCCCTGTAGTAGCGGGAATCCAGCTTCGGTTGCGGGACGAGCTCCGCGGTTTCGTTGGTCATTTTGAAGGCCTTGCCGCGAGGGAATTGAAACGGGACGCGCATTTATTGTTTCATCAGTCGGTCTTGCAGCGCTCTCGCGCCTGCATCGCCATAGATGCGCTTCACGCGCGCCGCGGCCTGACGATCGGTGATCGATCTGTTGAGGCCGCGCCATCCGACGAAAGGAATTCGGGCGTTCGCGAGCGCCGCCGTTCCAGGGGGCCGCAAGATTCCGCGCCAAAGACCGCCGACCGTGAGCCCCCACATGGGCATGCCGCCGGAGATCGAAGCCGCGAGGGCCGGCAGCTGAGTGAGCAAAAAGGTTCCGGTCAGGCCAATCAGCACGAAAGGCGCGAGCGCCGACCAATCGACGCTGCCGCTGCTCATCGTCGTCGAGAGATTGGCGAAGACCGATTGCGTGACGGTCAGATAAAAAGCGAGAAACGCATAGACCAGAATTTGCAGCACGGCATATTGCACGACGCTGTTGAGCCATCCGGAAAAGAAGCGCGACGAGGCGTTGAACAGCAGCGTCAGAATGAGGAGAGGGGCGATGCCGAGCAGCAGCCACAGGAAGACTTTCGACAGAATGATCGTGAAGGTCGCGACGGCCAAGAAGAGAGCGATGATGACGACGCAAGCGATGCCGACGATATAAGCCCCGAGGGAAAACAGGCTGAAGGCGACGTGGGCCTGATACGCCTGCGAAATCTGGTTCCAGATATTCTCCAGCGCCGTGACGATCGCGTTGGGAGAATTATAGGTGGTGGTCCCGCCGGCGGACAAAAGCGCGTTGCCGATCGCCGAGGGGCCGGCGTTCAAAGCGGTGTAGGCGAAGGTCACGAAGTCGTTCCAGGACGTCGCCAGCGTGTAGATCACGAAGGCGCGAAACAGGCGGAACGCCGCGTCGGTCGCCGAACCCGTCGCCGTGCCGGACCAGACACCGAAGGCCCAGAAGATCACGTAGAGGATCAAAATCAGCGAGGCGACCGAAGTTCCGGAGCCGCCCGAGGTGACGGCCGACGACAAGGCCTGATAGGCGCCCTGAACGTAATTGCATCCGGCCGTGTCCACATTGCCGAGCAATTGCGGAATGAGGCCCGTTCCATAGCTTGTCGCGGTGCAGGTCATCGCAGGGTTCCCGCGTTGATTGGGCGCAGGGGCCCGCAGTCCCCTGCCCTAACGCTTCGAAACGGGCCGAACGCCGGCGTCGATTCTGGCTCCGCGTAGGAGAGCGCCTGGATTGTGGTATCGCCTGGAGAGGGAGCGACGCCCGGCGCAATCTCGAGTTTCGAGCTTTGGGTGGGACCGCCGCCCTCTGCAAAAGAGCACGGCGCATCGAGCGGCTTGTAGCTGCAACTGCCGAGCGCCAGGCCCGCCAGTCCAAAGGCCACATAGAAGGTGATTTTCATGCGCTCATTGTCCGAATGGCTTGAATTGCATGGCGCGCGCGGCGGCGGAGAGTTGCGCGATGCGATCGAGATTGGCCTGATTGGCGGCGGCGGCCGCCGTATTGACCGTGCCGTTCAGCTGGACGATCGACTGGCCGTTCTGCGCCTGAATTTGCGAGTTTTGGTCGATCGACCCTTTCACGTCCGGCGAACTCCCGATCGACGACGCGCCGCTGGTATAAGCCGTGGCGGCGCTCGTCACTGTCCCCTGTGTCGAGTTGATCAGGCCGACGATGAGCTGCGTCGTGTTCGCGGAGTTCGTATAGGCCGTGTCGGCAGGCAAGGCCGTCGTTTGGCCGCTCAAGCTTTTGACGAGTTGGAGCCCGCTGATCAGCGTCGAAATGAGGCTTTGCGAATTTCCCCCGAGTCCGGCGAAAGAGAGCGGCCCGCCCGAAATCACCGAACCCAGAGACGGCGCCTGGCCCATGGAAAACCCGCCGCCGAGCGCCATTTGCGCCAGCGAGCCTTGAGCCAACGAGGAACGGTTGCCGGTGACCGCCTGCAAGGTCTTTTGCACATTCGACAGGATGGCTTGATCCGTCGCTAGAATCTGCTTTGTGTTCGCCGCCGTTTGCTGCGCTTGCGTGAGATTCGCGGCGTCGATCACCGGCACTTGCGCGAAGGCGGTTGAGCTCCAAATTAGGCCGGCGACCAAGCCAAAAATTCGTTTCGACATGACCTTTCCCCTTTTCGTTCGATGGCGATCACGGCGCCGACTGCGCGGCGACGAGATAGACGACGACATTCCCATTGGTATCGAAGGTCCGGTATTGCCAGCAGCCGCCATCCGAGAGGGACTGGCACGCGCCGTTTGCCGCGACGCATGGACTGGTCGCGGTTCCCGCGCCCGAATAGCCGGCGGCGCACACGGCATTCGAGGGAACGGCGCCAGCGCCGATCGCCCAGGGAACAAACGCCATGGCGCGCGCCGCCTGGCTCAGTTGAGCGTTTCGTGAAACATTGATCGCGTTATAGGCGGTCACCAATAGATTCGCGGTCTGCAGCACCTGATTCCAGCTCAGCCCGTTTTGCGTTCCGAGCGACGAATTCTGGTCATAGCCAGCCATGAACGTCGGCGCCGGACCGATGCCCGTTGAGGCCGTTTGATAGGTTGGGCCGTTCGCCGCGATCGTGGTTTGTGTCGCGGCATTGCCCGCGACCACTCCACCCGCCGTTTGATCCAAATTTTGTGTCGCCACCCCGGTCACGGTGGTCGGATTGGCGGGGGCCGTCGCGGATTGCGGATCATATTGTTGAACCGCGGTGTTTCCGGTCGCCGTGTTCGGTGTCGCCGTGTTGTTTTGAGTCGTTCCCTTTTGACCCTGATGTGTCGCGCAATTTATGCCGCCCTGCCCCGTATTGTTGTTCTGCTGGACCGGAACAGTGTTGGTCGTGGTCGTCTGGGTCTGCGTCTTTTGCGTCAACTGCAGATCATCGCTTACGGGAATATCCGCCCAGGCGGCGCCGCCCCACCAGACGGCCAGCAACAGGGCTCCGCAGATCGACCTCATGAGGACGCCCTTCCCGTAAAGATCGGCAGCCAAACCTTCGGATCGTCGCCTACTCTCTCGATGAGGGCATGGAGCTCGGCGACCGTTTCCGTGCGCCCCGAGAGGACCTTGATCAAATCCGGCATGGAGCCAAGATCGAGTTTGGCGATCACCGAGTCCTGGCCGTGCTTGATCAGAAAGGAGCGCGCCTCCGGCACGGTTTCCCGTATCCAACGGATTTCGCGGTCGGAGAGTTGGAATGCCTTTTTGTAGCTCTCGTCGTCGGCCTTGGAATTTGGGAAGAACACGTTCGTCGAGGTTTGTTCGATCAAGGTGTTGGCGGCCTGCGAGCGAACGATATCGGCGGCGCTCTGCGTGCCGAAGCCCACGACGCCATTTTGCTTGCGGATGGTTTTGAGCTTGTCCTTGATGAAATAGGAAAACACGGCATCGTCGAGCAGGCGCCAGCCCTCATCCAGGAACAGCATGACCGGCGTGCCATCGAGCAGCTCTTCCAGCCGGTGAAAAATATAGAGCAACGACGCCGTGCGAATGACGGGATCGTCCAGCACCTTCGTCATGTCGAAGCCGAAAATATGCGAAAGCGAGAACCTATCTTCGGCGTTGTTGAACAGCCACCCCTTTTGATCGGGGCGAATCCAGCTTTCCAGGCGCGACGTCAGATCACCTTCCCCGGCCTGAATGCGTCCGCGCAGCAGCGACGAGAAGGCTTCCAAGTTCCGCCCCCGGGGCGGACCCGAAACCACGGTCTTGATCGCGTTACGGATGACCTGTTCTTCGGAGGACGTCAGGATTTCGCCGGCGCGCGCCGGCTTCAACATGAACGAGAAGAGCTGAAACAGGAACTCGCGGTTTTCACCGCTATCCGGCAGCATCAAGGGATTGAAGCCGGTCGGCGTTCCCGGATCGAGGGTCTCGTATTGTCCACCGAGCGCCCGAATGAAAATCTCGGCGCCGCGATCCTTGTCGATGAAAACGAGCTTCGGACGCGGCTCGATTCGTTGCGCCTGGGCGGCGATGAAGGACAGCCAGACGGTCTTGCCGGACCCCGAGGGGCCGACGACGGTGAAGTTTCCGAGATCGCGGACGTGGAAATTATAGAAGTACGCCGTTTGCGATGCCGTCTGGAAAACCGAGATCGCCGGCCCCCAGTGATTGTTCGCCGCCTTTCCGCTGGGATAATTGTGCAGGGAGACGAAGCCGGCGACATTGCGCGAGCTGATGATCGCGTTGCGGGCGATATAGGGGAAATTCCCCGGGAGCTGCGCCCAAAAGGCCGGCTCGGTGTTCAGGTCCTCGCGCACCCAGATGACCGAGCGATCCGTCAGCGCCGCGCCGGCCGCCGTGACCGTCGAGTCCACTTCGGCAAGCGTCTTGCCCAGGGCCATCACGGTCATGTGATGTTCGCCGTAAAGGGATTCCGAAGCGAGCAGTTCGTCTCGCGCGTCGCCCAGATGTTCGGCCACGACCGATTCAGCCTCGGACGACATATCGACTTGTCTGGCGACGCGATCGATATGCGATTGCGCCACCGGACGATCGATGATGGCGAAGGATTGCGAGACGACAAATTCGTGCGGGATCGTCAGCAGATTGTCGAGAAAGCCCGGACCCGTGAGCGACGGGTATTCCCGAACCGAGATCATCGCGCCGAAGCGGGTGTCGCTTTTCGACGCGCCGCGAATTTCCAAAGCGTTCCGGCCGAAGGACAGGCGCTTTAGCGCCATTGCCTCCCCCAGCGGCATCCGGGGCAAATGCATCGGGCGCGGGATGGCGCCATTGACCAATTGCACGAGAAATTCCAAGGGCTCTGAAAACCACGCGCCCTCACGCTCGACCACTCGGAGATGTCGCGGGCGATAGGCGGCGAGTGAAGACGTGATCGCCGTGGTGACGTCCCGCAGTTCCATCAAGGCTTCGTCTTCGTCGGCCGACCTGCCCGCCTGGTTCTTTCTGCCGAGTAGCCCTTGCAGCATGACCTCGAAAGTTCCTGCATGACCTTGCAACGGCCGGCGGACGATCGTCAGATAGATGTCGTTGACGAACATGCGCCGTTTCGAGAGGCTGGCGTCGTAACGTTCGTCGATCTCGCGGCAGAGGTCGTTGTCGAAGGTCGAGGGAATCTTCGGCTCGACCTCGCGGCGGATGATATGGGAATAGATGGCGAAGCGGCTGTTGGCGAGGGTGCGAACCAGATCGTTCCGCCCGAGCATCCTCACGTTGATCTCGGACCAATCCGCCGTTTGGAACGAAAATCCGTCGAGCTTGATGAAATTCATCAGGAGCCCGGTTTTCGTTCGGACGATCCAATCGTCGACGTGACGCGTGTAGGGCAGATGCGTCGCGACGGGCAATTCCCGCCTCGCCACGGCCCCAAACGTCAGCTCGTCTTGCAGCGCCCGCAGCATTTTTCAGACCTTGTAGGAGTCGCAATTCCAGAACGACCGCGAGCGCGGCGGGCATTTTGACGATTTGACGAAGAGGATTTCGAAGATGCGATCGTCTTTCAGCGTCATGACATAGCCGAAGAGATGCAACGGGATCATCCAGAGGAGATTTACGAGATTGTGCGTCGCCAAAAAGATCACGGAGGTCGCCACCATTTCGAACATGAAATACATGTAGGGGACCCCGACGATCGTCGGAGCCCGCGTCAGCGCCTTCACCAGCGGAATGACGAGCGGCTTCTCCAACTCATTGGCGTCCATCGTTAGCCTCCAACCGCAGACTGAAAGAAGCTCACGATTTGCGTCGACCCGAACACCAGAACGATTCCGAAAATGACGGAGGCTGCGAGGCCCCAGGTCAGTCGGCCGGACCAAGCGAAGAAGCCGAGCGCGATCACCGCGAGGATTGCGAGCGAAGTCGCAATGGGACCGGTCAGGGTCGTGACGAGCGTTTGAAGTGTGGATTGAACCGGCGTCAGAGTCCCACCGGTCGCGAAGGCGGGCGACGCAACTCCGGCTGAGACCACGGCCGCTAACGCAGAGCGGCTGACAAGACGACCCTTCACAGTTCTCAACATCGTTCTCTCTCCTGTCCTTATTCGACGTTCCAAACGAAGCCGGATTGCCAGCGGTTGTCGCCTGCTCCGCCTGACGATGAGGCCTCTTGCAATGTCGGGTCGGATTTAGGAGCCCGCCCTCTGGCCGCGGCGCCTTGGCGAGTTTTTCGTTCGGGCGCAGGCCAATCGTAAAATTCGTTCAAGACGGTCGCGACGAAGCGCACCGTTTCCGGATATGGCGGGACGCCATGATATTGCTGCAAGTTTTCTTCGCCGGCGTTGTATGCGGCGAGGATAAAGAGCGGATTTCGGTAACGCGCATGAAGGTCGCGCAAGAACCTGACGCCGCCGCGCACATTGTCGGCTGGGTCGCAAATATTGACCTTGTAGCGCTCGGCCGTGGCCGGTTCCAATTGCATCAATCCAACGGCGCCTTTCGGTGACAGCGCGTTCGGATCAAACCGGCTTTCGCCGTGAGCAACCGCCAACACGAATTCTGGATAGAAAGCCTCTTCCTTCGCGATTTTCTCGACGAGCGCGCGCGCCGTTGCGGCGTCCATATCGATCGCGCCGCACGGAGAGCGCGATGTCGTGCCCGTCCGAACATTCAGCCTCTCCACGGAGGGTTGCACGGCGACGACCCGTCCTTCCGGCGTGACGGCCGCCTCGATCACCCGAGGCGCGGGCCTTTGGGGCGAACTCTCTGCGACGGCGGGCGAGCTCAGGGCGCATAGGACGGCTCCCGGCACGAAAAGGCTTCGACGCATGTTTCATGCTCCTACGTTATAGTGTAGGACATATACCGATGTGGCCTTGCCGCGCAAGAACCAAAAGGGGTGAAAAAGATGATCGACAGGCGCTGCCTTGCAACCGTCTTGTTTTCCAGCGCCTTAGCCGTTTTGCCGCCCGCCTCGGGGGCTGCGCAGGACGCCACGTTCGCCTGCAAAGTCCTTCTTTGCAGTCAGGCGAATTGGCCGACGATTCCCTATTGTGTTCCGATCATGCAGCAAGCGATGTGGATGCAATTTCTCCGCGTTGCGGTCGGAATCTGCCAACAGGCGATTGGGCAAGCACAGCAACAGCAGCCAAATCAGGGCGCAGCACTATTACCGCTTGCAGCGAATACGTCGAATGGAGCTACCAGTCCGATTCTCTGTCCCAACGGGTCTTTCCCCGTTTCTCAGGCCACTGGTGGATATACGATAAACTCAGCTGGTTCGATGTGCGGCGCGCCCACGTCGTCGGCGGTGCAGAATGTCGTCGCTTCTCAATGTTCAACCTATACCGATGGAACTTGCGCCGTCATTTTCAAGCCGGCCGATCTTACAATCACAAATCCCCCTGCCCCTGCGCAGAGCGGCGGGGTGGCTTTGCAATGACGACGGCTCGGCTACGGCCGGCGATTGCGCTCCTCGCCGCCCTTTCGACGACTTCGACGCTCGCGCAAACGAAGCCGTCGCCCTGGTTCCCGATTCCGCAGGACGCCATCTATGAAACTGGCGACACATGGATTGCTGGAGGCAAACGCTATCGCCTCTACGGCGTCCAATCATGCTTGCGCGCCACCTCTTTCACCAACGCCAAGAGTGTGAAGCGCGATTGCGGCGAGGCCAGCTTGGCGATGCTCGTCAGCCTCGTCCGGGACCTGCGGCCGATGTGCTACGCGGCGGCCTCTATCGATTACGGCCGGACCGTGCTCGTCTTTTGCTTCGCCACGATGGAGCAAGGCAGAAACAAGGGTTCGCGTTTGGACCTCGGAACGGCGCTCATTTCCATTGGATATGCGTTCGCCTCGGTCACGCTCGACGGCCGCCCGGTCTACTCGCCCTATCTCGTCGCGCAGATGCAGGCGAAAAGTTCGAAATCGGGCCTATGGGCTTATCCCGACATGCCCGACCCGAACGCCATCATTCTCGAGAATTACAAGCCCGGAGGCCCGTCCCCTGCCGCCGCATCGTCCGCGCGCGACGCGAAGCCTCGATAGGTCGGCCGGGTCTCTTTACGGCGGACCTGGCGGCGCCCTGCCCCGCTCAATTTGGCGCGCAGCCTCGCATACCGCCAGAACGTGACCCCTATCGCCGTCGCGCCGCCCGCGACCGCGATCCACAAGACGACGATCATTATGCGATCGAGCAACCCGAGCTCATTCCATCGGAACGTGCGGACGAGCGTCATGGCGGCAATCGCCACGACCATCATGGCGATCGAGCCGATCCCACGGTTTCTTTCCATATGTCGCGTCTCTCAATTGCTCATCCCCGTTGGCGTGCGCCCCGGCGAGAGAAGCCCTAGCCGAAACGCCGGCTGACGAGCGCAAGGGGCAAGCCCTCGGCTGACGCCGCCCTTTGGGTGCGCTCGCCGGCGTCCCGGCTCACGGGCTCTCACGGGGCGACCGCCTCGCAACGGAGAGAGCCATGAAAGACCGTTTCGACATCCACCAGGAAATCACGAACCGCATTATCTCCGCCATCGAGGCCGGCGCGGGCGATTTCAAGCTACCCTGGCATCGTGCGGCCAGCACGAGAGCCCCGATCAATGCGACCACGGATCGGGCCTATCGAGGCGTCAATATTCTGTCCTTGTGGATTGCGACGCAAGCCTCGGGCTACGAGTCGCACAAGTGGGCGACGTTCAAGCAATGGCAGGAGCGCGGCGCCTGCGTTCGCAAGGGCGAGAAGGGCACACCGATCGTTTTCTACAAAAATTTGGCCGTAGATGCGCGCGAGGAATCCGGTGTTGACGGCGTAGAGGGCGGCAAGACGATCCCCTTTGCGCGGGCCAGTTGGGTTTTCAACGCATCTCAGGTCGATGGCTACCAGTCGGATGCTCCAACTTTGCCCGAGCGCCCGCTGTTCGAACGCATCGCCAGCGTGGACCACGCGATCGCCGCGACGGGCGCGCGGATCGAATATGGCGGCTCCCGCGCCTGCTACAACCGGCTCACCGACTGCATCAGCATCCCTGACGAAAGAGCATTCTTTGGAACCGAGACCAGCACGGCGCAGGAAGCGTTTTATTCCACCATACTTCACGAATTGGCGCACCATTCGGGCGCGGAGAGCCGGCTCAATCGCGAAAAAGGCAAACGCTTTGCCGATCGCGCCTACGCGTTCGAAGAGCTGATCGCTTTATCTGGACAGTCTGCACCGC
>PLAI01000275.1 GCA_003134075.1 Methylocystaceae bacterium
GGCGACCGGCTCGCGTTTCGAGCGGGAGTCCTTACGGGTGAGCGCGACGACATTAGCTGTCTCGACAATTCCCAGCGCCGGGAGAGCGGCGCGAACCGTGTCAGCGACGTAATTCGGCGACAGGTGCGCGTAGTGGCGTTCCGTCATCCGCGTATCGCTGTGGCCCAGCTGCGCCGCGATAACGCCCATGGGAACCCCGCGCATGGCGAGCGCGCTGGCGTAAGTGTGACGCAGGATATGGAAGGTCGCTGCGGGTTCGATCTTGGCGCGTTCGCTCGCCGCGTCTAACGGCCTTTGCTGGTGCGATGGTCCCCAGGCCTTGCCGTCGTCGCGGATGAAAACCAAGTCGCGGCCCACATGGGCGGCTGTCAGTCCCGCAAAGAGCGCGCGGCCCTCGTCTGTGAGCACGACATGGCGGGGCTTCCCGCTTTTGGACTCGCGAACTGTGATCGTCCCGGCCTCGGCGTTGAAATCGCTGGCGCGCATCCTGGTCAACTCGCCATAGCGGCAACCCGTGACCAACGCGCCTTTGACGATGTTGCGGAAAGCGCCATCGCAAGCGTTCGCGATGCGCCTGCATTCGTCGTCGGACAGGAAATGGATAACGGGCGCGTCCGCCTCGCGGAACGGCTTCACCTTGCGCCATGCCTCATCAGCCTCGACGCGGCCTTCGTGAAAGGCATGGTTCAAAGCGGCCTTTAGAACCGTGAGCGTTCGGTTTGCCGTCGCGCGTCGCGCCCGCACTGCGTCCGCGTCCATCATATCGACGGCGCTGCTCTTGCGACCTTTTACGATGCGGGGCGCGCGGGTGAGCTTGGGTGCGGTCGCCAAGGCGGATTGCCAATCTCGAATGCGCTTCGTGGTGAGCTTCGCCAGTTCGACCGCGCCGAGTTGCGGCAGGATGCGCACATTCGCGGCGGCGCGGTCTTTCGCCAAGCCCTTCGAGCCACGCTGTTCACGATCGGCGAAATAGGCTTCGAGTGCGTCGGCGACCGTGAGACTGCTATCGGCGGGCGCGACATGGCCGGCAAGCTGGCGGGCTTTACGGGCAAAGAACTCGCGCGCCGCTTCTTGGGCTTGCGAGAATGAATAGACCGTGAGCCCGTCCGCGTCGCGAGCATCGTCCGCCGCGCCAAGCGCCTCGTAATGCTGCTTTCCGTCTTCGCCTCGGAACCGCGCAACCCAAGTCCCGCCCTTTGCGCCGCGCCGATAGCCAATCGCGCAACCGGCGGAAATGGGCGTCCAATAGGGCTCACGCCGTTCCGTCAACTTCACGCGGGCGGAGCGAGTGTCGATCTTAGCGTTTCGGACAGTGCGGGCCATCGGCACCCCCCCCCGTTCCCATTCATACGGAAATCATACGGAAAATATGTAGGCGGACTTTGGCGGACGGTCAAGGCCGTATATGGCCTATTTTATAGGGGTTACAGAGCGAGTCAGCGTCCGCGCGAGTCCGCCAAAGCGCGGGTTATCCCTCTTTCACGGCGAAAACAGGGGTTCGAATCCCCTTGGGCGCGCCACTTCGGAACAAAACTGGGCACGCCGATTCCTGCCGTTTTCCCGCCTTCTGAGGCGACGAGGGCGCGAAGCGACGCGCTCTTGTGCCCCACGATGCGCACTTCGCGATCGTCTACTTCTATCCTTTGGGCGAGCGCCCGGAGATGGTCGCGGCGATAGCCCCCTTCCGCGTTGCGCATCCGCTTGCGCGCCGCGCGGGCGAAGGTCGCAAGCGCTTGCCGCGTGACGGTTGGCCCAGCTTGCTCCTCGGCCGCCTCCGCACTGTCGGCGTCTTCGCGGGACTGATCCCGGACTGCCTTGAGCTCGACTACCCTGTCCTTGAGCAGAGGATCGGACAGGTCGGCGACTCCGCTCTCGATCGCGTCGTAAAGCCGCTTGAGCTTGCCCTCTGCCTCTGCGGCACGCCTCCTCAAATCCGCGACATGCGCGGCGCGGCGTTCGGCGCGCTCTTCCCGGCGGGTAAGGATTGAAGATAGAACTTCTTCAAGACGCTCGGGCTTCAGAAGGCGCTTTTCGAGATGGTCGGCGACGAGACCGTCGAACTTCTCCATCGGGATCGAGCATCCCTTGCAGCCCGTTTCGCCCTGCCGGGCCTTGGTCGAGCAGGTGTAATAGCAATAACGGCCGCGCTTTCCGGTCCGAAGCGTCATGGCCATGCCGCAGGTCGCGCAAAAGCGGATGCCGGTAAGAAGGGTCGGGCCGCTGACGACGCGGCGCCGACAGCGCGGGACCGCGGGTCTTGAGCAAGGCCTGAACCGCCTCGAACTCCGCCGCATCGATGATCGGCGGCACTACCATCTCGACAACCTCGGCCTCTGGCTTCTTCTCGCCTGTCTTCCAATGTCGGGTGTTGAAGCGATGCCGCCCGACATAGGTCGTCCGGGTCAGCACTTTGTGCACGGCGCCGATTCCCCAGCGTCCCCCGTCGCGGGTGCGGATACCGTGAGCGTTGAGATGCGCGGCGACGGATTTGACGCCCATCGATCCCGACGAGCCGTCGCCCTCGCGCACGAGCTTGAAGATGAGGCGGACGGTCTCTGCCTGCAGCGGATCGATCTCGAGGGTTTTCTTGGTCTTGTGGCCGCGCTGGCCGGCCTCCACGAGGCCGATAGCCGATCGGGGCTCGCGAGCCGTTCCAAAATTCCTGGCGTGCGTTCTCGTTCATCGCCCGGAGGTTGTGTTTCGCGTTCTCTTTAGACTGATACTCGTCGAAGAGCGCCATGATCTGGCGGATCATGTTGCTCATCGGATCGTCGCCGAACTCCTGGGTGATCGAGACGAGCCGCACTCCGTTCTTCGCCAGCTTGCGGACATAAAATTCGAGCTGGAATTGGCACGCACGCCGGACGAATGGCCGAAGCGCGCGCCGGCCTATCCGATTTCGCCGTGGCTTCCTCCTCCTCCCGGGAGCGAACTCGCTCACGGAAAGCCACGAAGGCATGGAGGCCAAACAGCCGGAGCGCCGGCTTCCGCTCAAGGCCGCATGCCGGCGGAGTCGGGCGCGCGGAGCGCGAGCCTTGAGGGGGCGACGACGCTCCGGCTAGCCTCGCCAGGCCCTCATGACTCATCGCCTCCTCGTGATGGCCCTCGGCTGCCAAAAAAACCTGACGAGGTGAAGAAAAATGTTCCTACATAACGCCTTGCTCAAATTGACAGGCTGCGCAACGAAAGAGGCAGGCTGTACAACGGCATTGAGAAGAAACGACAAATCGATCGCCAAACGCAGCCGAAGGCTGCCGCTTTTATCTTGCCCTCCTGAACCACTTCGCCGATCCCACGCCATAGCGCCACTTCATTCTCGGCGTAATCCCAAAAAAATCGATTCAATTATCGCGAAAAATTGCGCCGATAACGTCACGGAAAAGGACGGAGAGTTGCGCTTGCATGACGTCGCGTTTGTAGTTGCTTTGCGTGATCGGATGACTTTCCAGGCGGCCGTCTCGTCATCTGGGGAGCGCCTTCAGCAGCCCTTCCGACGCGGATTCCGACGCGGAATTGCTGCCAACGATCTGCAAAAGCGCCGCCGCTTGGGTGCCGGAATCGCGCAAGCCAAGCGACGGAAGACAGGCAACGCAGAGGAGAAGAATTTGCCATCGAATGGTTTGTCAATGTCGTAAATCGGTGCGCGTTCGCTCAGGCAACTTGTTTAGCGATCGCGGAATTGGCGAGCTCAGGGCCTCCTTCCCAAGTCGAGTTTGGCAGTGCTACCATGGCGACTTCGTCATTCTCAGAGAACGGCGAATGGCCGGCCAGTCGCGCTTCGTACCATCGAATCCAAACACTCCACTGCTCGTTGCTGCGCTCCAGCGGCCTTGCGCACAACTCGATCCAATCGTCCGACACATTTTGGAGTGGCGGCGCCAGCCAAAGCGGGTGCGTGAGAAGAGAGCGCGCGTGATCGTCGCCACTTTCCAATCGCTCCAGATCCTTTCTCGTCGCGTCCCAGATCAGGCGCTCCGCCTCGGAGTCGTCCCGTGTTTGAACCCATGTCCAATCGCGAGAGCCAAGTAACTGCGCCGCCGTCTCGGGCTCGTAAGCGGTCAAGAATCCTGACGCGGCGCCCAACTTATGCCCGATATGCGTCGCGGAACGCGCCCGAACGTCGCTGGATGCGCGCGGAAATTCAGGGGCCGCGCGCGTCCCCTGCTCCCGCATAGTCATCGCTCCGGTCACAGTGGCCGGCGACAGAACCGACGATGCCGGCGAGCGGGTCTATCCAGAGCCAGCCAAAAGCGCTGGCGAGCAGCAGGCTATGATGACGAGAACCGACACCGCAGCGTCGGCGAGGGAAACCGTATGATTAGATGCGATTTGAATCCGTTCCAAGAAATGGACGGGAAATCGCCCTCGCGAAGAATTCTTCCCGACCGTATTCCCCGGTAAAATCGCATGAACGGCGGGGCTAGGATTCCCGATAGAACAGCAGCAGCAGCCCCGCCAGAACAAAAGCCGTGGGCCAGACGAAGCTGGCGATGCGACGCGCGGGGCCATCGTCGAGGCGCAATTCCAGCCAGCGCGACCAGCCCGCCGCCACGCCAATGAGAGCGAGTGGGGTATGGCTCACTTCGATCAGCAACTCTTCCTTCGGATTGGACAGCCCATGCGAATGGGTGAGCAGGAAAGCCGCCGCGACGGCGGTCGTCAGCGGAAAGACGTAAGGCGCGAAAGCGTTCTTTAGTCGGCCCAACCGCACGCGCCACTCGAAAAGGCCGAACAGAATAATCAGCGAAATAAACAAACGATGCTGCGCGATTTCGGGATCGCTCAGGCTTTCGATCAGCCCGAGATTTCCCAATGGCCATACTGTCTCGTCGGCGCGCAAAAATAAAAATAAGGCGAGTCCGAGAAAAGTCAGGGGCCAGTGCCTGGCGACCGGCGCGAGGAGCGGGATGTGTTCCGCGAGCGCCAAGGCGCCCATCAGCAACACGAACAGCCCCGCCCAATGGTGGTTATATTCCGACCAGGCGATGTCCGCGGCGTTGCGTGGCGGCGCGGCGTCCTCGCCCGCCGCGAAGGCGCGCGGATCTCGCGGCGCGGCGGAGGCGGGCAGCGAGGTCGAAAGGCTCGCGTGATCGGGGCTTTCCAGTTGCACCGGCCAGCTCGGTTTGACCCGCTGGACGATCTCGGCGAGCGTGGCGCGATCCTCGGGAAGATCGCGGGCGGGCGGCAACGACGTGAGGGAGGCCGCGCAAAAAATCGCGGTCAAGCCAACGCCGATCTCGACTTCCGCGAAGCGGCGCGTTCGCGAGAGCAGCGTCGAGGGATCGGATCGCAGGCGGCGCACGGCGAGGAAATTCAGGCCGCCCAGAAGCAACAAGCCGCCCAGCAGCGCGATCTTGGCGCAAAGCATGACGCCATATGAGGTTCCATAGAGAGCCGCCGGCTCGCCAACGTAGTCGACCGCCATATAGGTGCCGGCGCCGATTAGCAGCGCGACCGAGCCAATCGACATCGCGGAGAAACGCGCGGCGACCAGACGCCGCCCGTCCCCGCGGATTTGAGCCAAGGCTATGATAAAATATGGAATTCCGCCGATCCAAACGCCGACGCCGAGCATATGGGCGAACTCCGCGACATAGAGCGTCGCCGCGCGATCGGGACGGCTGGCGGCGTGGGTCGCCCCCACCTGGACGGCGAGCATAACGGCGCATAGCATCGCGCAAACGCGCATGGACGCGCATCCGCGCGCAAAAAAGGCGATTGCGCCGGCGAGCCCCGCCACGACGAGATCGACGATCACCGCATCGGCGCCGAGCAACTGTCCGATCGAAAGATCGAGCGTGCCGCGGAGCATGACCATCAACGACAAGGCCGCCAAGATTTCGCCCAGGCACAGCCCGCGAGCGCTCCACACCAACAGGCGTCGCGACGGACGCTCGCAGGCTTGCCCCGCCGGGAGCGCAAGGGCCAGGAAAACCAATCCGCCGAGCGTGAGCGATTGCGCGGCGACAATGAAGCCGCGCAGCGTGACGCTCAGAAAACCATAGAGTTCCAAAAACAGCTGCACGATACTTACCGCTTCACCTCGAAGGGAATTTCGCCATGTGTGAGATGGCCGTCGATGCTGAGCGTTTGCCATAATAGGCGATAATGCCCATTTTCCAGTCCCGGGGCCTTTGCCGTCAGGGTTTCGGACGCGCCGCTTCCAAGCAGCGGCAAAATGACGCTGGCGCCGTTCGGCCGCGCCAAGGTCAAACGCGAGCGGCCCACGTCGACCCGGCTGTTAAAGCGAATCTCAACATTGAGCTCCGCTTGCGCCACCGTCTGATGAGCGCTTGGCGTCGCGGCGACGACAATCGCGTGAGCGAGGGCCGTCTTGACCCCAAGGCTGAATCCAAGCAGGCCCGACGCAAGCGCGAGGATATAAAGGATAACGCGTGGCGGCGTCATGACGGCATCTCCGATGGTTCGCCGCAAGCCTTGCCCGATCGATGTCGGGCGAAAACGGTTACAGCGCGGCGATTTGACGGAATTGGGTCGCCGCCGATAGAAAAGACCAATGAAATGTCCGACACTTAGTCTCCATTCACCGCGCGTCGTCGCCTCGGCCTTCTCCCCCAGGTTTATCTGTTGCGAAAGCCGTTGCCAATCTCTAGCCTTGGACGGATGTTGTTAGGTCCATCCACCGCGCGCGCCGGCGACGAAGGCTTCGTCCACGTCGAAGCTTAAAGAGTGGAGCCAAAAAGGGAAAGCTGAAGGAAATGGCGAATAACAAGGTCACCACGCTGGAGCAGGCGATCGCGCTCATCCGAGACAATGATGTCGTAACCACGAGCGGTTTCGTCCAAAGCTGCATCCCGGAGGCGCTCCATATGGGACTGGAAAAGCGCTTCGTGGAGACCGGCCACCCCAAGAACCTGACCCTAATCATGACCGCCGGAGCCGGCGACAGCAAAGGGCTCGGGACCGGGCGCCTGCATCACGAAGGACTGCTCGGACGGGTCATAGCGGGCAATTTCGGCCGCATGCCCAAGGTCGCCCAAGCCGCCCAGGAAAACAAGATTCTCGGCTATAATTTGCCGCAGGGAGTGATATCGCAGCTTTACCGCGCCTGCGCCGCCGGACAGCCGGGCCTGTTCTCCAAGGTCGGGCTTTACACTTATGTCGACCCGCGTTTCGGCGGCGCCAAGGTCAATGAGGTGACCACCGAAGACATCGTGAAATATCATAACGTCGAAGGCGAGGAGTGGCTGTTCTACATCGCCACCAAGATCGACGTGGCCTTTATCCGCGGCACCTCGGCGGACCCCTCCGGCAATATCAGCATGGAGAAGGAGGCGCTCGTCCTCGACAATCTCGCCCAGGCCATGGCCGCGCGCAACAATGGCGGCATCGTGATCGCGCAGGTCGAGCGCATCGTCGAGCAGGGGTCGATCCGGCCCAAGGACGTGGAAGTCCCCGGCATCCTGGTCGATTGCGTGGTCGTCGCGGAGACGCCGGAACTGCACCGGATGAATTACGGCGTCATGTACAACCCGGCGCTCTCGGGCGAAATCCGTGTGCCGGTCGAAGGCATGGCCAAAATGCCGCTCGACGAGCGCAAGGTCATCGCTCGCCGCGCCGCCTTCGAACTACCCCCCAACGGCGTCGTCAATCTCGGCGTCGGCGCTCCGGAAGGCATCGCCGCCGTCGCCAACGAGGAAAAATTCACGCCCTATATCACCCTGACCACCGAGGCGGGCGCGATCGGCGGCGTGCTGGCGAGCGGATCGAGCTTTGGCGGCGCCTCCAACGCCGACAGCATCATCCAGCAAAACCAGCAATTCGATTTCTACGACGGCGGCGGGCTCGACATGACCTGCCTCGGCATGGCCGAATGCGACGTGCAGGGCAATGTCAACACCAGCAAATTCGGCGGCCGCCTCAACGGCTGCGGCGGTTTCATCAATATCAGCCAAAACGCCCGCAGCGTGGTTTTCGCCGGCACCTTCACCAATGGCGGCCTCGATGTCGTGATCGAGGACGGCAAGGTCAAGATCGTCAAGGAAGGGCGCAACCGCAAATTTTTGAACTTCGTCGAGCAGATCACCTTTTCCGGCAAATTCGCGCAAAAGCGCAAGCAGCCGGTGATTTACGTAACGGAGCGCTGCGTGTTCCAACTCCAGCCCAAGGGGCTGGAACTAATCGAGGTCGCGCCCGGAATCGACATAGAGAGAGATATTTTGGCGCATATGGCCTTCAAGCCAATCATCAACGAGCCGGAGTTGATGGATCGCCGTCTCTTCATCGACGAGCCGATGGGGCTTTTGGCGGAACTGCTCAACCTCAACATGCATGAACGCATCCAATACGATCCAGAGCGCAACATTCTGTTCGTGAACCTCGAAGGCTGGCACGCCCGCACCAAGAAGGACGTGGACGAATTGCGCAAGACGCTGGTCGAGGCCTGTCACAAGGTGGGCAAGCGCGTCAATTCCGTCGTCAACCACGACGGCGCCAAGATCGCCGAGCCGCTCTACGACGATTACGCGGAAATGATCCATTATATGATGGAGCATTACTACTCGTCGACGGCGCGCTACGCGACCAGCGCCTTCGCGCGGCTGAAAATGAAGGAGGCCATGACCAAGCGCGGGCTTTCGCCGCATGTCTTCGAGCGCAAGGAAGCCGCGCAAGCGTTTTTGGAGGTGGTCGGCGAATAGGTCCGAACCGCGCGGCCCGGGCGATGCGCGCGGGCCGCCCCACTTTTCGTTGGAGCCGAAAATGCTCCAATTGGGCTTTGCGGCGGGGGCAGCCCCGCGCGCAAACGCCTTTCGATCGGGAACGGCCTCCAACGGCAGGAGGCGTAACGTTGCGGTCGTGGCTGGAGGCCGAGGAAATAAGGCGGTGCTAGCCGTCCCGACAGTTCTTCGAGAAGCATGCGCTCACGATCCCGGTGTTCGGCATCGCGTCGCCGCTGAGCGCGGGCTGGCTGCTGTTGAAGTCACGAATTGCCCGGCATGTCCGAGGACGGCTTCGGCAAGGCGGCGGAATATGGGCTTAATCGCGCCACGCCTTGGTTGCGGGGGCCAGATTTGAACTGACGACCTTCAGGTTATGAGCCTGACGAGCTACCGGGCTGCTCCACCCCGCGCCAAGAAGACAACTCTATGTAGGCAATGGCGTCGGCAAAGGCAATGGCCCGAGCGAGCTTTAGGCGGCGAGATCGGCGACGACCGCGTCCAGCACCGGAAAACCCTCGGAACTCACCCGCAGACGCTTGTCCCTCGTGTATTCCACGAGGCCGTCGCCGATCAGATCGGAAATTCTTGACGGCGCGAGCTTTTTGCCGGTGAGCAGGAAATAGCGCTGGGGGTCGATCCCCTCGCGGAGGCGCAGCCCCATCAGCAGGAATTCGTCGCCCTGCTGCTCGGCGTTGAGCAGTTCGTCCTCGACCAGGCCGTGCCCCTCGGTCTCGACGCAGGTCAGCCACATTTCCGGGTGGCGCTCCGCCGATTGCGCGCGGCGTCCGCGCGGCGTGTTCAACCGTCCATGCGCGCCGGGACCGACGCCGGCATATTCGCCATAGCGCCAGTAGACGAGATTATGCCGGCATTCCCCGCCCGGCCGGGCGTGATTCGAGACTTCATAGGCCGGCATGCCCACGCGCGCGGTCGCCTCCTGCGTCACGTCCCACAGCGCCCGCTGCGTGTCCATGTCCGGCACGACCAGCTTGCCCGCGTTGAACATGCGCTCGAACATCGTGTCCGGCTCGATCGTGAGCTGATAGAGCGAAACATGTTCGGGAGCATAGGCGAGCGCCAAATCGAGCTCCTTGCGCCAGCTCGCCGGCGTCTGTCCGGGGCGGGCGTAGATGAGATCGAAGGACGTGCGGGAAAACACCGAATTGGCCACGTTCAGCGCGGCCAGCGCCTCGGCGACCGAATGCTGGCGGCCGAGGTTCTTCAGGTCGATGTCGTTCAGCGCCTGGATCCCGAGCGAAACCCGATTGACGCCGGCGCTTTTGAAGCCGCGAAAGCGCGAGGCCTCGACGCTGGTGGGATTGGCCTCCAGCGAAATCTCGACATCCGGGGCGAGGCTCCAATTTTTGGCGATGGCTTCGAGTATCGCCGCGACGGTCGAGGGCAACATAAGCGACGGCGTGCCGCCGCCGAAAAACACGGAGTGCACCACCCGGCCCGGCGTCAGGGCGGCGCGATGGGCGATTTCCGTGCGAAAGGCTTCGACGAAGCGATCCTCGTCGACATCGCCACGGCGCACGTGGCTGTTGAAATCGCAGTAAGGGCATTTCGACAGGCAAAACGGCCAATGCACATAGACGCCGAAGCCCGGATCGAATGCGGTGCGAATCGTCGTGACCATGAGTCTTTATCGCATGGCGCGGCGGAAAGGTCACGCCAACCGGCGCGGCGTCAATAGTTTTACAACGCAAATATAATGTTCCGACAAGGCTCGGAACAACAGGCGCTAACTTGGCCGCGGCCCCAGTGAAGCCCGCGCCAGCGCCTGAAACGCCCGCGCCCGATGCGACAGCGCGATTGATCCGTCGCCGGGCAGCGCGTGTTTTTCCGCCGACATCATCTCGCCGAAGGTTTTGTCCAGCCCGTCGGGCAGGAAGATCGGGTCGTAGCCAAAGCCCTTGTCGCCGCGCTTTGGAAAGACGAGCACGCCGTCGACGCGGCCCTCGAACTCTTCCGCATGGCCGTCGGGCCAAACGATCGCCAGAGCGCAGATGAAATGCGCGGTGAAGGGCGGCTTCCCCCCGCGCTCCTTGAGTTCGCGCTCGACGCGTTCGATCGCCGCGCCGAAATCTCTGTTTTCGCCGCCCCAGCGCGCCGAATAGACGCCGGGCGCGCCGTCCAGCGCGTCGACGCAAAGCCCGGAATCGTCGGCGAAGGCGGGGAGCCCCGAGGCCTGGGCCGCCACCCGCGCCTTCAGCAGCGCGTTGCCGCGAAACGTCGTCTCGGTCTCCTCGGGCTCGGGCAGGCCGAGTTCGCCGGCGCTCACCGCGTCGACGCCGTGCGGCCCGAGCAGTTGCCGCAGCTCCCACAGCTTGCCGGGGTTATGCGAGGCGATGACCAGCCGCCCCTCGATTTTGCGCGCGCTCACGCCAGGGTGGCCTTCTGCAAGGCGACGAGATCGGCCACGCCCTTTTGCGCCAATCCAAGCAGCGATTGCAGCTCTTGCGGCGAAAACACCGCGACTTCGGCCGTCGCCTGGATTTCGACTAGGCCGCCGGCGCCGGTGATGACGAAATTCGCGTCGGTCTGCGCCGTGGAATCCTCGGCGTAATCGAGATCGAGCACCGGCTTGCCGTTAAAAATGCCACAGGAGATGGCCGCGACGTGATCGCGTAGCGGGCTGTCCTTGATGATCGAGCGCGAGCGCATCCACTCGAAACAGTCGCGCAGGGCGAGCCAGGCGCCGGTGATGGCGGCGGTGCGCGTGCCGCCGTCGGCCTGGATCACATCGCAGTCGATCATGATCTGGCGCTCGCCGAGCAAGGGGAGGTTAGTCACGGCCCGCAGCGAGCGGCCGATCAGCCGCTGTATTTCCTGTGTGCGGCCGGAGGGCTTGCCCGAGGTGGACTCGCGGCGCGTGCGCGTGTGCGTGGCGCGCGGCAGCATCGCATATTCGGCGGTCACCCAACCGCGCCCCTGGCCGCGCAACCACGGCGGCGGCTTGTCCTCCAGCGTCGCGGCGCACAGCACGTGCGTGGAGCCGAATTTCACGAGACAGGAGCCTTCCGCGTAACGGGCGACGCCGCGCTCGAAACTGACCGGGCGCATTTCGTCAAGCGCGCGTTTGCTGGGACGCATGAAGGCTCCTTGAAGTGGACTGTTTCGCCTTCTAGCTCGCTTTGGCGGCGGAGGGAAGGTTGTGTCCGCGCGCTGCGTGCTTTCGTCTTGCGCTCGCCGCCGCGAGGTGGGACGATCCGGCAACGGAACCGACAATCGGGCGTCGAATGGACGCTTGGCGCTGGCGACAAGCCGGGTCGCGACTCTGGCTCCGGCGAATAAAGGGAGCAGGCCATGGGCGGAACGGGAAATGACCACGGCGGAAGAACCGGGGGGCCGCGGCTAATCGCGCTGATCGGCCCCTTTCAGAGCGGCAAGACGAAATTATTCGAGGCCCTGCTCGAACGGACCGGGGCCACGCGCGAGGGCGCGGGCGTCGGCGACGCCAGCCCGGAGGCGCGCGCGCATCAAATGAGCGTCGAGGCCAACATCGGCCACGCCGACTATCTCGGCGACCAATACACCTTCATCGATCTCCCGGGATCGATGGAATTCGCCCATGAAGCGCGCAACGTGCTGCCGCTGGTCGACGCGGCGGTCGTCGTGTGCGAGGCCGATCCGCGCAAGGTATTCTCGCTGCAACTCGCGCTGCGCGAGCTCGAGGAGCTGCGCGTCCCGCATTTCCTGTTCGTGAACAAGATCGACGCCGCGGGCCTCGGCGTGCGCGAAACGCTCGCGATGTTGCAGCCGGCCTCGCGCACGCCGTTGCTGGCGCGGCAGATGCCGATCTGGAAGAACGGCGTCGCCATCGGTTTCATCGATCTGGCGCTCGAGCGCGCCTATGTCTATCGCGAGCACGCGCTCTCCGAGGTCGTCGCGATTCCCTCGGGCGACGCGGCGCAGGAGAAGGAGCAACGGTACTCCATGCTGGAGCGCCTCGCCGACTATGACGACGAGCTGATGGAGGAATTGATCTCCGACATCGAGCCGCCGCGCGACCGGGTGTTCGACGATCTCGCCAAGGAGCTGCGAGAAGGGCTGGTCGTCCCGCTGTTCTTCGGTTCCGCGGCGCGCGGCGCCGGGGTGACGCGGCTGCTCAAGGCGTTGCGCCACGAGGCGCCAGGGATCGAGACGACGCGGGCGCGGCTGGGCGTTTCGGACAAGGGCCCGCCGCTGGCGCGCGTATTGCGCACGATCCACACCTCGCATGGCGGCAAATTGTCGCTGGCCCGCGTGCTGCGCGGAACCTTTGTCGACGGGCAGTCGGTGCTCTCCCCGGGCGGCGAGGACAAGATTTCCGGCGTCTCGCGCCTGCTCGGCGGCGCGCCGTCGAAGCGCAGCGAGGCGCTCGAGGGCGACACGCTGGCCTTCGGGCGTTTAGAGCACGCCGCGACCGGCGATGCGCTCACGGGCGATCCGCGCGGGGGGAGCCGGGATGTCGCTAAATCGCCTTTCCCGGCGCCGGAGCCGGTGCACGCGGTCGCGCTGAAAGTGAAGGACCGCAAGGACGAGATGAAACTCGCCATCGCCATCGCGAAGCTCGTCGATGAAGATCCGTCGCTGATCTACGTGCACGATCAGGAACTCTCCGAGATCAAGCTGCTCGGCCAGGGCGAAATGCATTTGCGCGTGACGCTGGAGCGTCTCGCTTCGCGCTTCGGCGTGACGGTCGAGGTTCACAAGCCCACCGTCGCCTATAAGGAGACGATCCGCAAAAGAGTCTCGGTGCGCGGCCGCCACAAGAAACAGTCGGGCGGCCACGGCCAATTCGGCGATGTCGTGCTGGAAATCGGGCCGCGCGAGCGCGGCGAGGGCTTTTTCTTTTCCGAGCAGGTGCATGGCGGCTCCGTGCCGCGGCAATATTTCTCCTCGGTCGAGGCCGGCTGCCAGGACGCGCTGGCGCATGGGCCGCTCGGCTTTCCGGTGGTCGACGTCGAGGCCGTGCTGATGGACGGCTCCTATCACTCGGTCGATTCGTCCGACATGGCCTTTCGCACGGCGGCGCGCGTCGGCATGAGCGAGGCTCTCTCGCGAGCGGAATCCGTGCTGCTGGAGCCCGTGCTGGCGGTGACGATTTATACGCCCAGCGAGGCCATGTCGCGCGCCACCGGCATCGCTTCCAGCCGGCGCGGCCAAATCCTGGGGTTTGGCCCGCGCGTGGGCTGGGAAGGCTGGGAGCGCCTTGAGACGCTAATCCCCGAAGCCGAGATGGAAAACCTGATCGTCGAATTGCGCTCGGCGACCTCGGGCGCGGGCTTTTACGAAGCGCGCTTCGATCACCTCGCCGAGGTCACCGGACGCCACGCGCGCGAGGTGACGGCGGCCCATGCCGCCAGGGGCAACGGCGCCGGGTGAGCGGGAGGCGCCATCTGGGCCTTGCCATTCGGTCTCGGGAAGGCTAGAAGCCGTTGCAGTTTCGCGAAAGGCCCTCTGTTTCGCCAGAGAAGCTTTCCGTCACGGGCGCCCGTAGCTCAGCTGGATAGAGCACCAGACTACGAATCTGGGGGTCAGAGGTTCGAATCCTTTCGGGCGCGCCATTAAAATCAATTAGTCGTGGAAATGGCCGACGCGGCCAAATTTTCTTTCGGGTGACTCTCAGGGCGCCCACCAGCGAAGCTTCGTTGCCCCAGGCGCGACAATTCACCCCCATTGCCATCGCCCCGCCCATGATCGCCGGCTTGCGAGCCCAAGGCGTGGTGGCGCGTGGATGGCGCTGAAGCGTGCGCTATTTAGGTCATGACTCAATGGTGTCGTGGGAGGAGTTCATGAAACGAGCGCGCATAATCCTGATGATCGGCGTCGTTATCGCGTGCGGCTCGGCGGCTGTCGCCGAAACGGTAGGCACGCATAAAATTTACCTGCCGCGGGACATCAAATGGGGACCGGCGCCCCCTTCGTTGCCGGCCGGAGCAGAGGCGGCGGTGCTGTTCGGCGACCCGGCGAAAGAGGGCATGTTCGCGCTTCGAATCAGGGCGCCAAAGGACTATCGCATCCCTCCACATATGCATTCCAAACCAGAGCTTCTCACGGTCATATCGGGCGAGTTCGGTTTGGGCATGGGGCCAGCGGCGGATCGCGCCAAGGTCGAATCGTTGCCGGGTGGCAGCTTCTCGTCGATGCCCGCCGGCGTCGTCCATTACGTCTTCGTCGACGAGGAGTCGGTCATTCAGATCAACGCAATTGGGCCTTGGGACATCGATTATGTCGACCCAAGGAGCGATCCTCGCCTAAACGTGGCGCCGTCAAAATAGCGAGGCTGAGGGTGATGCTCGGACTTGGCGACGCGCCTCGGTCATGATGGGCCGCCGATCAAAGCGTCGGGCAGGCGTTAAACGCAGGGTCGCCGGCGCAAATCCGGCGGAGCCAGATTCGCGGCGACCGTCATCCGCGCCGCCTTCGAATCGGCCGGTGCGATCTCCGGCGACGAAAATGGAAAGGGCCAGGCGTCGGGCTCAAAAAAAACGGCCCGGCTCGGGGCCGGGCCAAGTTCAAGGATAGGAGGGATGTAATCGAGAGGTAATTTTGGCCGCCTCCCGAATCAATGCGACCGATTGACGCTCGAGGAAGACATGGAAGATAGGCCGGAAGCTTAACGCTGTTCAGCCCGCGGGTGTTGGCCTTCCCAAGAAAAACCAACTCCATCGCGGGTGTCTCTTATCCAATATTGCGCGTCGCCGCCCGGCGAAAGCTGAAGCGCCTGATCCGTTCGTCATCACTTGGGCGCGAGCGCCCGCCTCAAAAGGAACCTATGGTCGGCCATTTGGTTTAGGCTCAGGACTCATTGATCGGGATAGAAGGCGACGGCCGCTGCGATACAGATTCATGAGAAACGCACGCTATTAGATTCGCTCCATGGCGCCTCAAAGACTGGCCCCGCGGCGTTTTCGCGGGCTCGAACGGAGTAAGAGCATGATCGAGTCTCATGGCCGGTTCGTCTGGTATGAGCTAATGACGACAAATGTGGATGCGGCCAAGGCCTTTTACGCGGATGTCGTCGGCTGGGGCGCGCAGCCGATCTCCATGCCCGGTTCAACCTATAGCCTTCTTACAGCTGGAGATTCTCCCGTCGCCGGGCTCATGAGCATGCCGGAGGAGGCCGCAAGGAGGAGCGCGACGGCGCATTGGATCGGCTATGTCGAAGTCGACAACGTTGACGACGCCGTGGAGCGGACCCAGCAGTTTGGCGGAACGGTGTATGTCCCGCCGACGAACGTGCCCAACATCAGCCGCTTTGCGATCGTCGCCGATCCGCAAATGGCGACATTCGCCATGGTCAAAGGGCTGAAGCCTCGTCAAGAGCCGCCCGCCGGGCTGGGCGCGCCGGGTCGCGTGGGCTGGCACGAACTGCTCTCCGCCGACTGGGAGAAGGCGTTTGCTTTTTACAGCGCGCTCTTCCGTTGGCGAAAATCCGATGGGCACGTCGGTTTGCTAGGCGCATATCAGGGCTTCGCCGCCGGAGCGACGACGATCGGAGGAATGTTCACCAAGCCGCCGACACTGCCTCACCCTTTCTGGCTTTACTATTTCAACGTCGCGGACGTCGAGGCGGCGGCGAACCGCGTGGAGGCGCGCGGCGGCCAAATCCTTTATGGCCCGCTCGAAGCGCCTGGCGGGGCCGGGATCGCGCATTGCGCCGATCCTCAGGGCGCCATATTCGCGCTGCTGGAGCGGCGTCGCCGCAAAGCGATCGGATATTCCGTGCAGCGAGGCCCTTCCGGCGCGGCGCGAGACAAATAGAGTCCGCGCTCGTCATTCGAAACGTCACGATTTCGCGCCGCGACCAAGCGCGAATTGACCGACGGGGCCTTCGACGTGAAATTCGAGGCCCGTCATCTTCGCGAACAGATCGATATTCTCCACCCCGATCGCGCAGCCGCCGAGCCCCATGTCGGTCGCCATCAGGTAAAAGGTTTGCAGCAAGGTGCCGACATCCTTCAGAATCAAAGAATAAGCGATCGAGCTGTATTTCCATGAAACCCGACCAAACCGCGCGCTGATCGTGATCAGAACTTGAGGCGGCGCCGGCGCGCCCACGGCATTCGTGGCTCCAGCAAGCAGAGCTTCCAACTCATTCGTCGCCGAGTCGATCGACACCAATAGATGCGCGCCGGCGTCATAATGATAGAAACCGCGGGCGAGCCCTTCGCATTTGTCGACAGCGAGATAGAGTTCAAGCTCGTAACTCGCGCCCGCGCAAGGGTACGGCCTGACCGTATGGCCGCCGTCGTCAAGGTCCGCCGCGTCGTTCCATCTCGACAGCACGCGCGCCGTGCCGTCGAGGAACCGCGAGAGCTCGTCCAATGCGATCGGTCGCTGGTCGTCGAAGCCGCGCGTCGAGCGACGTTCTCGCAGCAGCTTCGCGAACGGCGAGAGCGCCCCGGGATCCGGCAGATCGATTTTCTGTCCGGGCCAGCCGGGCCGCAGCGCCGGCAGCGGAGAAAGGACGCCGACGTGGGGGTAGGTTCCGCCCAGCGGGTTGGCGTGTCGGCCTCCCGTGCTGCGGGCATGGAACAGAAGATCGTGAAATTCCCAAAGAGCGAGACCGCTGTCGCCCTCGGCGGCCTGCGGACTTTTTCCGTCACTCGTTTTCAACAGGATTTGGCAATCCGTGAGCAAAGCGAGAAGCCCCAATCCCGGAAACCCGTCCCGCCGTCGCAGACGTTTGATTTGCTGGGGCCTGGACAACATGGCCAAGGCTGTCGCGATCTTTGGATCGCATATTTTGAACAAAGCGCCGGCGCGCGGCGATTCCAAAACCAGTTCGTCGCCGCGCCGTCGCATATAGGCGAACCGCGACAGGACAAGCGCGTCCGCGGCGGCGAGCGGCGGCGTTTCGGGCCAATAATCGGAAGTCTGCGGTTCTATGATGACGAGATCCTCGCCGCCGCGCGAGGCGCCGAGGCGGAACTCCAAGAGACCGCGCTTCGCCAAGCGCTGCGCCAGCAGATTGATCTCCTCGTCGATATTCCCTCTGTTGGACGCGAAGGCGGCGAACGGCAGACCTTTTCGCAGTTTCCGCGCGCGATCGGCCGCGGCCGCGCTGAACGTTCCGAGACTGACGGAGTAGCCATGGAAACAGGCCGTGATTTCACCATACGCGTTCGCTTCGAGCGCGACGCGGGCGTCGAGCCGAACGGAAAAAGCCGCCAACGAGACGCCTCGCGCACTCTTCGTCTGGGGAGCGCGCAATTCGGCCTCGACCTCAGCTATGCGGGTGAATCGGATTGAGTTCGTTTTCCTGGAGCGGCTGGTCGCGCCAGCCGAACTTCACCGGCACGTCGTAAAGACGGCCGGGCGCGAAGCGGCGATAGAAATGGCGTAGTCCGGGAACGACGACTCTGACGACGGGGACGCCGATGTCGGGACGCGTCTGATCCAAAACGAGAAAATCGTGTCCTGCTTCCTTGGCGAGGCGCACGCAAGCTCTCACCTGCTCCTGCGTGTCGAGCTGAGAGAATTTTGAGTCAAAGTCGGGTTGGATGAGTTGATTTCCGCTTGGGCTCAAATACGGGTATTCATCGAGGCGTAGCGGGGTCATGCCGTCGAGGCTGGATTTGTCCCCGGTTCCGCCGCCCATCAGACCGAGCGATAGAAATTGATTCAGCTCCGTCAGCGCGCGTAGCAAGGCGATTCTCGCGTCGAAATGCGCGCCGGAACCGAATTCGACGTTTTCGCGTCCGTCCTTTATCCAATGGGTGATCGCGACATAGGTCGGCACGCCGAGATCGCTGGTCACATCGAGCACCCAAAGTTTGCGCCCGGTCGCGGCGAGCTGCTTTTGCAGTTCACGGACGTAGCTGTCGTCGAACCGGCTCAGGTCCAATTCTGGACGCGGCAACCGATTGTACCACCAGATCGCATAGGCGTCCCTTTCCACGAGCTCGAGAAACCCCTGGACGATCGCCTCCGCCAGTGTGTTGCCGGCGGCGCAGCCGTTGGAGTCAGCAGCGAAGGGCGCCGGGCCGCGATAGAAAAAATACAACATGCTGGTGGGAAGAAATTTGAAGCGCTCGTCACGCAGCGACCAGATCGGCGACCATTCGAGCTTCGCCGTTGCGTCGAACAGCGTCGGGCTCGTCTCCTGCCCGTCGCATGATCCGAGCGACGGATCCGCGCCGCGCCGCAATTGGGCGTCGCTGAACAACAGAACTTCGTTCGCGGAAATGGCCTCGCCCGACGCAAAATCCGCGAACCGCCGTTTGGCTCTGATCTCGTCGCCCTGAAAAACCCCGGAGTAGCGCTCGATCGCCTCCATGAGCGCGCTCGCCTCGCCCTGCTCGGCGGTGCTGCCCTTGCCGAAGCTGCCGCTTCTTAGTCCCGCCCTCAATTCATTGACCGTCTCCGCCGCTCCCGAAAAGTTATGCTGAGCGTAGTAGTTGGTGTTCAGGGGCAAATCGGCCTCGATTCGTTCGAGTCGCGAGACCACGCCGGTCAAGGGGCTCACATGCCTGCGGAAGCGCGCGACGGTCGCCGCCGGCGCGACGCTGCGGTAACCGCCGCTGGTCATCACCACTCTGTCGCCCGCGCCTGGCTCGATCGGCGCCGGCGCGCGGCGAGGATCGCGCAATTTCTTATGGCCGCAGTTTGGGCATTGCGGGCGGGCGCCAATGTAATGCTTCACGATGGTCGAGCCGAGTAGGTCGAGGCTGAAGACGTGATCGCTCAATTGGGTGCGAAAATCCGAAGCGATCGCTTTCGCGATCTCGATCGCGGCGAGCTGGACGCCGCTCTGTCCGACCATGTGCCCCGTAAGAGGCGAAACGGAGAGACGCTTGGCGTCTTTGCGATCGAGAAGCGCCTTGACCTCCCGGTTCCTTTTCATCCGCTCGGCGAGACACTGCCAACAGGCGCTCTTTCCAGGGACGAACACGGGTCCGACGAGCGGGAAAATCCCCGACGGCTGAACGAGCGCCCAAGGGGTTTGGTCCGATAAATGCCGAAGGTTCAGTTCGTCCAATCTCGCGTCCAGATAATCATTGACCAAAGTGACCGTGAGATCGGGAGAGCGCTTGACGACGCGAACGCCCATCCCGATTAGGGCGGTCTCGAGTTGCGTCCTTCCCTCGACGTCAAATGATTGAATGCGCACACGACACTTTTGGAGCTTCTTTTCAGCCGCCTCGGGCGCGAGGCCGAGACTAGCCCAATAAGCGTCTAAAACGCTGTCTGAAGAGCGCGACGCGGGCAGAATGTAGCGGCGGTCGATCAGCCGCTTCAGGGCTTTGCGGATATTGTCGGGAGGAAAATCGCGCTCCAGCGAGCGAACGAGCTGCCGAATGCTTTTCCCGCCCTTCGCTATCGCGGCGGCGAGCGCGCAATTGAGCTCGCCGTGAAGCAAGAACTTCCGATCCTCGGAATAGAGGCAAACGATGTTGGAAGCTTGCGAATAGACACTGAAATTCGGCGCGAACCGCGGAATATCGTCGGCATCAAAGGACGCAAAATCATCATCTGTCATGAGCTCGGCACCCACGCCCTGGTTGTCACAAAGAAGCCCCACCCCATGGTGCGCGTTCCGCGCGCCATGGCTCCGTCATCCAGTTCGAAATGCGCCGACTCTCGGGCCAAACGATTGCATTTAGCAGTAATAGCAGCCGCCCCAGGACAGACAGCACCCGCCGCCGCCACAACCCAACCCGCCAACACATCCGCCACCTCAGC
>PLAI01000041.1 GCA_003134075.1 Methylocystaceae bacterium
ATTCCGGCACCTCGGGAAGCGTCAAGGCGCACTCGCGAAGACCTTGCCGATACTGGTCCGCAATCGTGGCGCGGCGGCAATTCCATTCATCGAGATGAGCGAGCTTGATGCGCAAAATCGCCGCCTGCAATGGATCGAGCCGGCTGTTGCAACCCTGAACTTCATTCACATATTTTACGCGCGAGCCGTAATTGCGCAGCACGCGGATGCGGTCGGCGATTTCTGGATCATCGGTCGTGACCGCGCCGCCATCGCCCATCGCGCCAAGATTCTTGCCGGGATAAAAACTCCAGGCGACGGCGTCGCCGTGCGCGCCGATGCGCTTTCCCTTATAGCGCGCGCCATGGGCCTGGGCGGCGTCCTCCAGCACGTAAAGCTCGTGTTTGCGGGCAATCGCAAGGACCGGATCGAGATCAGCGGGCTGGCCATAAAGATGCACCGGCAGGATAACCCTCGTGCGGGGCGTGATCGCCGCCTCGATCAACTCCGGGTTTATATTGAATGTGCGCTCGTCCGGCTCAACGGGAACTGGCGTCGCGCCGCATTGGCTTACAGCGAGCCAAGTGGCGATGTAAGTATTCGAAGGCACGATGACTTCATCGCCCGGCGTGACGCCGAGCGCGCGCAAGGCGAGATGCAGGGCGGCAAGACCATTGGCGACGCCGACGGCGAATTTCGCCTCGCAATAGGCCGCGAACTCCGCCTCGAAGGCGTCGACCTCCGGCCCAAGAATATACCAGCCGCTATCGAGAACGCGCCCGACAGCCCGATCAATGTCCGGCTTCAATTCGAGATACGCTTCGCGAAGATCGAGGAAGGGAATATGCTTCATTTGAGGCCTTGTGCGGCGAGGTAGCTATCGTAATCGCGAAAATAGTCAGATTCGTCATAGCGATTTGAGGCCAGAACCAAGCACACCGAGCCTGAGGAGAAATTATCGAGTTCGCGCCAGATCATCGGGCAGACATAGAGACCATAATAGGAGCGGTTGAGGTGAAAGCGCTTCTTCTTACACCCGTCATCCAAGACAACGTCAAAGCTGCCGGATATAGCGACGATGAGTTGATGCAGCTCCTTATGCCCGTGACCACCTCGCTCCGCGCCGCCCGGCACGTCGTAAAGGTAGTAGACGCGCTCGATAGCGAAGGGGATATGCGCGCCCGCTTCAATGAAAGTCAGATTGCCGCGCGGATCGGCAATTTTGGGAAGATCGATTATTTTGCAGTCGCCAAGCATCGAAAACTCTATTTCCTCCCGCTCACCTGCCACGCGTCTTAACGCAGCCGCAACGAAATTTGCTCATCGAAAAAGACGGCTACCCGCCAAGCGTTATTCCCGGACGCTGCGTGAGGGCCGAGCGGGGTTTCCAACCACTGTGGCGCCTGCGGGAACGTCCTCAGTAACGACGGCGCCGGCGCCAACCATGGCGTTCGCGCCAATCTTTACACCGGGTAAGATCGTCGCGCCCGCGCCGATTGACGCGCCTTTTTCCACTACGACGCCGAGAAGCCGAAAATCCCGATTGCCACTTCTAGGGACCTTGTCGTTCGCGAACGTCGCGTTTGGTCCGATAAAAACGTCGTCTGCAATTCGCATCCCGTCCCAGATCTGCACGCCGCATTTCACCGTAACGTGATTGCCCATAATCACGTCACTCTCGATAAAGCAATGCGAACAAATGTTGCAATCCTCGCCGATTACGGCTCCCTTTAAGACGACAACGAACTGCCAAATTTTTGTTCCTCGTCCAATGGTGGAGGAGGAAACATCAGCGAGGGGATGAATGAATATTTCTCTCACGAACGAGCCAGCCTATAATTTCAAAATGTTTGATGTGCTCAGACCAACTGTGGAGACGCTTTTGGAAAAGCGCTATACCACGAAATCGCCTCGGCAAGACCTTCCTTGAAACCATGCGTCGGCGCATAACCTAGCCGCGTGGCCGCCTTGCCAATATCCGCCTGGCTGTGGCGCACGTCGCCAGCGCGGAAATCTGATCCAGCAAGTTTCAAGCATCCGCCTTTACGAAGAAACGTCCCGGCGCCCCCGTGAGGTAGGAATAAGCCCAAAGTGTGGTAAGGACGCCCGCCCCGTAGAGCGACTGGGCGTCGTGAGGCATGGCGGCGCGAAAGCCGGCTCGCCGCGTCATCGCGGACATCGACTGCGCATTGAAACAATTGATGTGTTCAAGAGGATCAATTTCGTTCCAATTTAACTGGGCAGGAGACAGGTTGCGACGCGTTCGACTTCCATTTGGAACCCCGACCAATAGCATTGCGCCGTTACGGCACCGCGTAGAAATTTCTCTGAGTATCGATAGTGGATTAGGTAAATGCTCAAGAACTTGGCTCATATAGACAAAATCGAAGTCGACATCGTCGGCACGAAGGACTTGAGAGGCATCAAGGCCACGGTCCTCTATCATCTGTTTGACACGGCTAGCGGAAAGCTCAATAGCGCGAACCTGTTCGCCGCGAGACATCGCCTCCTGCGCCCAAAGCCCAAGTCCGGCGCCAAAGTCAAGGACCCGGATATGCGGGCCGCTTGTCGGCTTCACAAGGTGGCGAATTAAATTCACCGAGCGCCGAACCAAAGCTAGCGCCCTCGTTTCGGCGGCTTCATCGAAGGTCGAATGTTTAATCCAATGAACGTAAAGTTCTTGCATCGCGTCGTCATTGAGATGGTATCTTGTGTAAAGCAATGAGCAAGCTTGGCATTCCAGAACAACGTAGCTGTTAATTTCGAAGCTATTTTGCGGAACGCGGCTTTCATACCAGCAAGCAATGCGCTCGGTTATGTCATTAGAGGCCAATGGCATTTGGAGCAATTCCGTAGCCTTCGTACAAGCGCACGCTGGACATGCTTTACGTTCGACAAACTGTATCATTGGGGTCTTTGCACTAGGGGCCGTCACCATTGAGGAACTCCTGAGTCGTTTCCTAAACACCTTCCCCAAACCGCTAAAGCCGCAGGTCGGATTGATCGGGACGCAGAACATATTTCAGATCGTAGAGCACGTGCTGTTCTTTGCCGAAGTCCCTGACCGAAGCGCCAAGCTCGCGAAACTGGTCATGCGCGACCGCCAGGACGATGGCGTCATAGGCGCCCCGCTCCGGCTGCTCGACGAGAGCCAGGCCATATTCGCGCTGCGCCTCGTCGGCGCTGGCCCAGGGATCGTGCACGTCAACGGTTGCATTATAATCGGCGAGTTCGCGAACAATGTCGATCACCCGCGTGTTTCGCAGATCCGGGCAGTTTTCCTTGAAGGTTAACCCCATGATCAGGATGCGCGCGCCCTCGACGTGGATGCGGCGCTTGATCAGCGCCTTGACGAGTTGCGACGTCACATAGGCGCCCATGCCGTCATTGAGACGACG
>PLAI01000074.1 GCA_003134075.1 Methylocystaceae bacterium
GCAGACTGTCCAGATAACGCGATCAGCTCTTCGAACGCATAGGTTCGATCAGCGAAGCGTTTGCCCTTTTCGCGATTGAGGCGACTCTCCGAACCCGAATGATGCGCCAATTCATGAAGTATGGTCGAATAAAAGGCTTCCTGCGCCGTGCTCGTGTCGGTCCCGAAGAAAGCTCTTTCGTCGGGGATGCTGATGCGATCGGTCAGACGATTGTAGCAAGCGCGCGATCCGCCATATTCGATCTCCGCCCCGGTTGCTTCGATCACGCGATCGACGCTAGCGATGCGCTCGAACAGGGGACGCTCGGGCAACGCCGCGGCCTGGGCCACATGACCATCTACTTGCGCGGCGTTAAAAACCCAGCTCGCCCGCGCGAACGGGATCGTCCGGCCGCCTTCGACGTCTTCGCTCGCGTCGACGTCCGAAGACTCGACATGCAGATTCTTATAGAAAACAATCGGCGTGCCTCTCTCGCCCTTGCGAACATTGGCGCCGCGCTCTTGCCACTGCTTGAAACTCGCCCATTCGTGCGACTCGTAACCCAAGGCTTGCGTCGTGATCCACAAGGACAGAATATTGACGCCGCGATAGGCGCGGCCCGTGGTCGCATTGATCGAAGATCTCGTGCTGGCGGCGCGATGCCAGGGCAGCTTGAATTCGCCAGCGCCGGCCTCGATGGCGGCGACGATCCGATTGGTGATTTCTTGATGAACGTCGAAACGCGTCTTCATGGCTCTCTCTCCGTTGCGAGGCGGTCGCCCCGTGAGAGCCCGTGAGCCGGGGCGTCGGCGAGCGCACCCGAAGGGCCGCGTCAGCGGAGGGCTTGCCCCTTGCGCTCCAAGCCGGCGGTTCGGCTAGGGCTTCTCTCGCCGGGGCGCACGCCAACGGGGATGAGCAANNGTTCCGATGGAATGAGCTCGGGCTCCTCGATCGGGTGATGATCGTCGTGTTGTGGATCGCCGTCGCTGCCGGCGTAACTGCTATCGGGATAACGATGTGGCGCTATTTGCGCATTCGGTTAGAGGCGAAAGGGCGAACGCGCCCGGTCGACCTCGAAAAGAAACAGTCGACTTATTGAGGCTTCTTGTCGCGCGCCGATGATGCGGCGGCAGGGGCGGGGCCCGCGGGCTTTGGAGATTTGTAATTCTCAAGAATGATGGCGTTCGGATCGGGCATATCGGGAAACGCCCACAGCCCGGACTTCGTGTTCTTCGCCTGCGTCTCCGCGATGAGATAGGGCGAGTAGACCGGGNNGCGAACGCATATCCAATGGAAATGAGGGCCGTTCCGAGATCGACGCGCGAACCCTTGTTGTTGCCTTGCTCCATCGTGGCGAAGCAAAACACCAGAACGGTCCGGCCATAGTCGACGCTGGCGGCGGCGTAGCACATCGGCCTGAGATCGCGGACGAGACTGACGAGCATCGCCAAGCTGGCCTCGCCGCAATCGCGCTTCACGCCCTTTGCGTTGGTGAATGACGTTCCGCGCAAGCACGATTGCACGCCGTAAAGGCGATAGCGTTTTCCGCCAGCGGTCCATGTGTCGCCGGTCTCGAAGATCGCGTCGGCGGGCACAGGGAACCAGGGGGACGGCTTGGCTTGCGAAAGCGCCGGGCTGGTCGAGAGGGCGGCGACGAGCGCAATCGCTGCTCGCGAGAGTACAACGCTCATTGGGCAGCAGCCCCGCCGCCTTGCGCCGGCCCCGGGGGATTTGTGATTGTCAGATCGGCCGGCTTAAAAAGGAAAGCGCAAGTTCCATCGGTATATGCTAGACATTGAAAAGCGACAACGGCCTGCACCGCCGGCGAAGTCGGCGCCCCGCACATAGAACCTCCTGAATTTATTGTATATCCGCCATTCGCCTGAGAAACCGGAAAAGCTCCGCTCGGGCATGAGATCGTGTTTGTAAGTCCACTTGGCGCATTGGCAACAGGTGGCGACTGCGGATTGCTCTGATTTTGTTGCGCTTGTTGCACTGCCTGCTGGCATATTCCGACCGCGACGCGAAGCAATTGCATCCAAATTGCCTGCTTCATAATCGGAACACAGTAGGGAATCGTCGGCCAATTCGCTTGGCTACAAAGAAGGACTTTGCAGGGGAAAGTGGCGTCTTGCGCAACGCCCGGCCGCGTCGGCGACATCGCTAAAGCCCCTAAAACTAAGAACGTTTTGAGCCTTCGTCTCCTAATCATTTTTTTGAGCCTCTTGGTGCTTGCGCCACAACGCCACATCGGTTTATATCATACACTATATCGTAGTAGGGTGGAAATATGCGGCGAAGCCTTCTTCTCCTCGGGGCAATCTCACTGGCCTCTGGCTCGGCGGCTAGCGCCGACAGCAAGCCTCAAAAGCCCCCGGTCCGACTGATCGAGGCCACTGTCACGTCAGATGGGCAGGTTGTGCCCGTGCAGGCCGCCGTGGAGAAATTGAACGATGGGGCGGGCGCGAGAGGCGACTCCCCCTGCGGCCCTCCAATCAACATGAATGCCGCGACGGGCCGTGCTCTGGTGCTGAAAGTCGCGCAAGAGGAAGGTTTTTATCCGGAATTTGTTTTGGCGGTCGCTCATGCCGAAAGCCAATTTGATCCGAACGCAGTCTCGCCGCGCGGTGCAATTGGATTGATGCAATTGGAGCCGGACACGGCTGACCTATACAAGGTCAAGATTTGTGATCCTGCCGACAACGTGCGCGGCGGCGTTCGGTTTTTGCGCGACCTTCACTCCCGCTACAAAAATCCACTTTTTATCCTCGCGGCATACAACGCAGGCGAGGAACATTTGCAGCAATATCGCGGCGTGCCGCCGTTTCCGGAAACAGTGCGGTTCGTGGCGACCGTCGTCAACGAGTTTTACGACTGGCCCGCGCCCGTTGGAAAGAATCTGCCGGCTGCAGCATCGAAAGGGCGGGGGCCAAAATCGGCGCCGTCTTTCAAGGAGGCTTCGCCCTCAAATGAAACCAACGACAATCGGTGGCAATCCGGTTTCGTTTGGAACGTCGAATAAGGACAGGAGAGAAAGCCATGTTGAGATTCGTTAAAGGACGTATTGCTGGCCGCACTGGTTTGACGGCGCTCGCACTGGTTGAATTCGTCTCGCCCGCGTTCGCGACGGGCGGGACTTTGAGCCCGGTTCAATCGACGCTCCAAACACTCGTCACGACCCTGACTGGTCCTATTGCTACTTCGCTCGCGATCCTGGCGGTGATCGCGCTCGGCTTTTTCGCTTGGTCCGGGCGTCTGACCTGGGGTCTCGCCGCCTCGGTCATATTCGGAATCGTCCTGGTGTTCGGCTCAACGCAAATTGTGAGCTTCTTCCAGTCCGCCGTTGGGAGCTAACAATGGACGCCAATGAGCTCGAAAAGCCGCTCGTCATTCCCCTGGTGAAGGCGTTGACGAGGGCTCCGACGATCGTCGGAGTTCCTTATATGTATTTCATGTTCGAAATGGTCGCGACCTCCGTGATCTTTCTCGCGACTCATAATCTCGTGAATCTGTTGTGGATGATTCCGTTGCATCTCTTCGGCTACGTCATGACGCTGAAAGATGACCGCATTTTCGAAATTCTGTTCGTCAAATCGTCGAAGTGTCCTCCGCGTTCGCGTTCATTCTGGAATTGTGACTCCTACAAGGTTTAGACATGCTGCGCGCGCTGCAGGACGAATTGACGTTTGGAGCTGTGTCGCGGCGGGAATTGCCCGTCTCGACACATTTGCCCTACACCCGTCACGTTGACGATTGGATCGTGCGCACGAAAACCGGGCTGTTGATGAATTTCATCAAGCTCGACGGATTTTCGTTCCAAACGGCGGATTGGTCCGAGATCAATGTGAGGATGCTCGGGCGGAACGATTTGGTTCGCACCCTCGCCAACAG
>PLAI01000283.1 GCA_003134075.1 Methylocystaceae bacterium
GACGGCTACGACAGCGGTGGCGACGGCGGTTTCGACGTCTGATGGTAATTTGTCGAGAAGGCGGGACGCGTCGGCGCGTCCCGCTTATCCGATCGCCGCGAGAATGGCCTGCGTCAACGCCCCCAGGCGTTGTTCTATCAGCGCCGGAGTCTCGCAAACGAAGGCGACCGCCTTGCGCCGCTCGTCGAACAGGCGCATGTCCCATTGCAGCGCGTCGCTCAGTTCCTTGAGCTTTTCTGCCTCTGCGTGGGCGTCCTGGGCGTCCCGCAGCTTCTGCGTCTCCCCGCGCAGCCGCTCGGCGATGTCCTTTTGCGCGCGTCCATAGCGATCGAGGCCGGCGACGACCTCTCGCCGCTCGCCGTCGAGTTTGTCGTAAACTCCGGCGAAAAGCAGCGTCAGCCGCTCCTTGCGTTGCGCTCCGGCGTCCCGCGCGAATTGCTCGATAAGCTTCGTCGCGGCCTCGATTGGCGTGCGGCGCGCCGAAATCCTCGTTACGAGGTCGACGAGTACGCTGTCCTCGCGCCAGACTTTCAGGGCGTCGTCGATCGGCGGGCCGCTCCAGATCGCCGCCAGCGACAGATCGACCACCTTGACCTGGCGGCAGGGCCAATCGCCTTGTTCGCGCGCGCCCTGCTGCGCGGCGGCGGCGCCAAAACCGAAGAGGAAGATGGTTAAAGCCGCGAGGGATGTTGCGCGCGTCATCGTGATCCGTATTTTCGAGCCATTTCGCGCGGCGGATTAGGCCCCAAAACGCGGGCTGCTTCAACCGCTCTCTTCTAGCGTATAACATCGCGCAATGTTGATTATTCCCGTCATCGATCTCATGGGCGGCGTCGTGGTCCGCGCGACAGGCGGGCGGCGGGACTCCTATCGCCCGATCATCTCGCCGCTGGCGGCGTCGAGCGCGCCTTGCGATATCGTCGCGGGATTTTTGCGATTGCATCGCTTCACGGTCGTTTATATCGCCGATCTCGACGCGATCCTTGGGCGCGGAGGCAATATGAGCGCCGTGAGAAGCCTCGTCGATAAATTCCCGGAAATCGCCTTCTGGCTCGACTCCGGCGCGCGGAGCGTCGCGCCCGAATCTCCAGTCGAAACAATTGTCGGCAGCGAAACGATGCGCCGCGAGGCGCCGCCGCCCGATCTTTCCGCCGAGCCCCGCGCCATTCTTTCGCTGGATTTTCAAAATGGGAACTTTTTGGGGCCTCCGGCCTTGGCCGCCTCGCCGCGGCTGTGGCCTGCCCGAGTCATCGTCATGACGCTGGAGCGCGTGGGCCTCGGCAATGGGCTGGACTTCGCGACATTGGCCGCGATCAAGGCGCGAGCCGGCGGGCGCGAGCTTTTCGCGGCGGGCGGCGTGCGCGGGGCGGAGGATCTGGCGGCGTTGGCGGGAAGGGGCGTCGCCGGCGCGCTCACGGCCTCGGCGCTGCACGACGGACGGCTCGCCCCGCGAGATTTAGCGCGGTTCGCGGGCTCAACTCCAGGCGGTTAAGGGCGTAAACCGCGGAAATTTCTTGAGGTGGTGACGATCCATCCGCGCGAGAATGTCCCGCAGATAGGCGATGCCTTCGACGAGGTGGGGCCCCTTGTTGAGCATGACGCAATCCGCCCGCTGCGCCATGGCCGCGTCGGTCGTCTCGGAGCGGCTGAACACCCCGTCCTTGACGAACTGGTCGAGCACTTGCGTCGCCCAAACGACCGGAACATGCGCGGCTTCGCAAAGCCAGAGCATTTCCTCCTGCATCTCGGAAAGCCGCGCGAAGCCGAGTTCCACCGCGAGATCGCCGCGCGCGATCATCACGGCGGTCGGGTTGTGCTTCATCGATTGGAGGATGAGACGCGGCAAATTGCGCACCGCGAGCGGCGTCTCGATCTTCAGCACGAGCGGCGGCGGCCGCTTTTCGCCTCGCCTCGCCGCGAGATGATCCTGCAAGAGTTCGATGTCCGAGGGATTTTGCACAAAGGAAAAGCCAATGAGATCGGCGTGCTCCGCGACGAAATCGAGATCGGCGAAATCCTTCGCCGTCAAGGGCGGGAGCTTCAGCTCGGTGGTAGGGAAGTTCAGCCCCTTTTCCACCTTCAGCCGCTCGCCCTTGGCGCGCGCGGCGAAAACCTCGATCTCTGCCTCGCCTTTCGCTTTCGCGACGACGCGCGCGCCGATCTTGCCGTCGTTGATCCAAAGTTGCGCGCCGATTTCGAGTTGATCGATAATCTCGGGAAAGCTGGGCTCGATCGCGACGCGGCCCTTCAGCTGAGTGTCGAGATCGGCCAGCAGCAGGAGGTGATCGCCCTTATGGGCGCGATATTTTTGCGGAGCGCGAAGTTTCTCGACGCGGCATTTGGGGCCGGCGATATCCATCAGAACGCGGCAGGGTCGCCCAAGCCGCTCCCGCGCAGCGCCGATGTTGGCGATCATCCGCGCCCAGGCTTCGGCGTCGTCATGCGCGCAGTTGATGCGCGCGCAATCCATCCCGGCTTCGAGCAGGCGCTGGACCAAGGCCGCGTCCGTCGCCGCCTCGGACGGCAGGGTCGCCATGACTCGCGTGTGCGGACCCAGCCGCGTCGCGCCGAAAATCCGTTCGCATTCGCCGCGCAGGGCGTCCTCGCCGGCGCGTCTTTCCGTCGCCGGAGGATAAGGCGCCTCGGACTCGCCGCACAAGCGCCGCAGGCTGGCGATCAGCGCGTCGAGCGCGGTTCTCACCTTCGCCTCGCTGCGACCGAGCGAGGACAGACCGTAACTCGCGAGGAGCAGTTGCAACTCGCTCAAATCATGGCGGCGCAAGGCCAAGTAATCCGCGAGATTGAGGGCGCGGTTTTCGAATCGGATCGCGTCGGATTCGCCCAGGGAATTCCTCGCGCCCCAGTCCGACAGCAGCAAAGGCGCTTTCCTCGCGACATCGTCGCGCAGCGCCGTCACCCGATCGAGTAGATCGCGCAAATCGCGCTGGGTGTCGTCGGTCGCCCCCTCGCCCTGCATCAAGCCGCCGTGCATACCGATTAGCCGCTCTTCGATTTCAGCCACGTTTCCCGCTCTTTCCATGTGTTATGTCGCGGAGAATTATGACAAGGATGCAACAAGCAGCGCCCCGCGACGAATTGGCGCTCCCCGCGAATCGGAGACGGCCGCAGCCTTCGCGCGGGAAATCGTGGAAATCGCCGAGCATGCGTCACAAATGCGTCATCAAGATATTATGACAACGGAGCCAGTAGTCCCCGTCGTTCCCCTGCCCCATTAAGGATTCGTCCGCCCCGCCCCTCGATCGGCGAAGCCAATCGCCGAAATCCCAAAGGATCAGCCCGACCAATGAACTTTTTCCAGCGATTCACTTTCCTGTTCTCGGCTCCGGTGTTCGATTCGGACGACTTGGAGGGCATGCGCGTCGCCCAGATCATCGCTTCGATCGAGCGCATGGGTTTCCAGGTGGTGAAGGCGCGCCGCCTGGAGGACGCTGAACTCGCCGTGCAAACCGACGCGGCGATCGGCTGCATGGTGGTCGACTGGGGCAAGAAAGGGCTCGAAGGCAAGGCGGCTTCGCTCGTCAATCTGATGCGTTCTCGCGGCCTCGAAATGCCGATCGTCATTCTCGTGCGCCGCAAGCGTTTCGAGGATATTCCGGTGGAGGTTCTCGACTTCATCGACGGTTATGTGTTCCTCGCGGAGGAGACGCCGGAGTTCATCGCTAAGAATTTGGTCAGTCGCCTCAAGCAATATGCCGAAACCCTCAAGACTCCGTTTTTCGGCGCGCTCGTCGATTACGCCGAGGAGGGCAATCAGCTCTGGACGTGTCCAGGCCATAATGGCGGCATTTTCTATAGCCGCAGTCCGATCGGCCGCATTTTCATGGAGCATCTGGGCGAAGCGATCTTTCGTGACGACCTCGACAATTCGATTCTGGAGCTGGGCGACCTTTTGACGCATGAAGGTCCGGCGCTGGCGGCCCAAAAAGAAGCGGCGGCGATCTTCGGCGCCGAGAAAACCTACTTTGTGCTCAACGGCACCTCTTCCTCGAACAAGATCGTCCTGTCCAATCTCATCACCGAGGACGATCTCGTCCTGTTCGACCGCAACAACCATAAGGCGGCGCATCACGGCGCCTTGCTGCTAGGCGGCGGCGTGCCGATCTTCCTACCCACCGACCGCAACGCCTTTGGGCTGATCGGACCGATCCGCTTCGACGCCTTCGACGAGGCGGCGATCAGGGCCCGAATACGCGACAATCCGTTGGTCGCTGACAAGGACGCCTGGCGCAAGGAGCGGCCGTTCCGCGCCGCCGTCATCGAGCAATGCACCTACGACGGCACCATCTATGACGCGCAGACCATTGTCGAGCGGATCGGACATCTGTGCGATTATGTTCTGTTCGACGAAGCCTGGGCGGGCTTCATGAAGTTCCATCCGCTCTATGAGCGCCGCTTCGCGATGGGGCTCAAAAATCTGGGCCCCGAGTCTCCCGGCATCGTCGCGACGCAATCCACGCACAAGCAGCTCGCGAGTTTCTCCCAGGCGTCGCAAATTCACGTTCGCGACCGCCACATCATCGGCCAGAGGCGCCGCGTTGAACATAAGCGTTTCAACGAAGGCTTCATGCTGCACGCCTCCACCTCGCCCTTTTATCCCTTGTTCGCCTCGCTCGATGTCGGCGCGCAGATGATGAAAGGGAGATCCGGCGAAGTTCTTTGGGACGACACCGTGCGGCTCGGCATCGAATTGCGCAAAAAGCTGCGCGCGGTGCGCCGCGAATTCGACGAAAAGGAGAAAGACCCGGCGCGGCGCTGGTTTTTCGATCCCTTCGTGCCGGATCGCGTCTCCATCCCCGACGTCGCCCGACCCGGCGCTTTTCACGAAGTCGCCTGGGAGAGCGTGGCGACCGATCAGTTGGCGCGCCATGCGAAATACTGGGCGCTCGCCCCTGGAGCCGCCTGGCATGGCTTCACCCAGGTCGAAGAAGGCTTCGCCATCACCGACCCGTGCAAGCTCACCTTGCTCACGCCCGGGTTCGATCGCAAGACCGGCGCCTATGAAGCGCATGGGATTCCGGCGCCCATCGTCGCGCAATATTTGCGCGAGAACCGCGTCGTGCCGGAAAAGAACGATTTGAATTCACTGCTTTTCCTGCTCACGCCGGGCGTCGAGTCGAGCAAGGCGGGGACGCTTGTCAGCGCGCTCGTCGCGTTCAAGCGACTCCACGACGACAACGCGCTGCTCGACGAGGTCATGCCGGAATTCGTGGCCAAGCGGCCCAAACGCTATAAGGGCGCGCGCCTGCGAGACCTTTGCGCCGATATGCACGCTTTTTTCCGCGACGCCAATGTCAGCGCCTTGCAAAAGGCGCAGTTTCGCGCCGAACATCTGCCCGAAATGGTGATGACGCCGCGCGCGGCTTCGCGGCAACTCGTGCGCAACAATGTCGACTATTTGCCCATCGACGAGATCGAGGGACGCGTCGCGACCACGCTGTTCGTCATCTATCCGCCGGGCATAGCGACGATTGTTCCGGGCGAAAGGCTTTGCCAAAGAGCGCGCCCGATGATCGAATATCTCAAAACCTTCGAGCGCGGCGCCAATACTTTCCCCGGATTCGAGGCCGAGATTCAGGGTCTTTATCGCGAGGTGGACGCCACGGGCGCCATTCGCTTCTATACCTATGTCGCAAGGGAATAGGACGAGCGCCGCCATGACCCTGCAAGACTTGGAAAACAACGGAGGCTCGGAAAACAACGGCGTCTCGGCGCGCGGCGTTGTCGTGCGGGCCTCCCGCGACTCCGACGTCGGCGCCATGCTCGCGATCTATCTTCACCATATCCGCCATGGCGTCGACCCTTCGCAACATCACGACATCGAGCCGCCCGACGTCGACGACATCAAGCGTCGGCGCAAAAACATGCAGAAGAATAAATTGCCGCATATCGTCGCCGATCTCGCCGGCCTCGTGGTCGGCTATGCTTACGCCGTGCCCTTCCGCAAGCGGCCGGCCTATCGTCATGTGGTGAAACATTCGGTCTATGTGCATCACGAGCATCTGCACTCCGGCATAGGACGGCTGCTGCTGCCTGCGCTGATCGACGCCTGCGCCGCGTCAGGCTATCGACAGATGATCGGCTACATAGACGCGGGCAACAGGCCGTCGATCCAGCTGCACGAAAGCTTCGGTTTCCGACAGGTGGGCTATTTGCCGTCGATTGGCTTCAGATTCGGCCAATGGACGGATTCGCTGATGATGCAGCGCTCGCTCGGGCTTGGCGACACGGCGCCGCCGGACGCGCTTTAAATCTAGGCCTGCGCATCTACGGCAGCAAATCCGCCGCTCTATAGCCGGAGCGGATCGATCCCTCGATCGTCGCGGGCAGGCCCGTCGCCGTCCAGTCGCCGGCGAGCAGAAGATTGCGCCATTGCGTCTTCGCGCCCGGACGGCGCGCCTGTTGGCTGGGCGTCGCGGCGAAGGTCGCGCGTTTCTCCTTGACGATCCGCCATCGCGGCAATTCCGGCCCAAGGCCGGCGACGACGGCGACCTCGCTCCAAATGCGCCGCGCGAGATCTTCCGCCGGTTCCTCCATCAGCCTGTCCGCGCCGCTGATCGTCACCGAAAGGCGATCGTGGAAGGCGAACAGCCATTCGCTGAGCGAGCCCACCATGCCGAGCAGCGCCGGCTGGCCCTCGGGCGGCGGGATTTTGAAATGCGCGTTGAGAATGGCGCGAAATTCGTCCGGCGCCACAAGGCCGGGGACAAGCTCCGCCGCCGACCAGGGCGGAACCGCCAAAACGAGGCTGTCGGCTTCGCCAAGCTCGACGGCTTCCTCGCCGAAGTTGAGGCGAACCGCGCGATCCCCGGCGAAGTCAATCCCGCGCAGCCGCGCGCCGAAACGCACATCCGCGCCGAGTTCTCGCAGCTTTTTCAAGGCGGGGCCGATAAAGGCCGGCCCTAACCCGTCCTTGGCGACCATCGGCCGGCAAGCGGCGCCGCCGGCGGCGAGGGTCTCGCGCAGCACGGCGCCGGCGAGCGTGGCGCTGGCCTCGCGCGGCTCCGTGTTGAGCGCCGAGAGCAACACCGGCCCCCACNNGTCGCCGATGGTCGCCCCTTCTTTCGCGCGGAGCAGCCGCGCCGCGCCGAGATAATCCGCTGGCCTCGTTCCCGGGACGCGGCGCGAGGATGCGAAAATCCACCAGGGCAGCCGCGAGGCGTTGGGTCTAAGGCGCCAGCGCTCGCGGTCGCGCATATCGATAAACTCGAACACACATTGCTCCGGCCCGACCAGCTCGTCCGCCGCGTCGATGCGCGCCGTGTAATCGCGCGCGGCCGCGTTGCCGGAGAGCAACAGGTGATTGCCGTTGTCGATGGTCAGATCGAGCGTCGAGTCATAGTAGGAGCGACAGCGCCCGCCCGCCATGCGCGCGGCCTCGTAAAGCGCGACCCGCCTTCCCCCCTGCGCGAGCTTTATCGCGCAGGAAAGTCCCGCGAGCCCGGCGCCGACGATATGCGCGACGCCATTCGCGCCCGGGTCTTTCATGCGAAAGCGTAACGCAGCAGCGCCAGCACGACTTTCAGTTTCGAGGCCTGCACCTTTTCTCGCGGCGCCGTGAAACCCCTCTCGCAAAGCCGGTCGAGAATCGAGTGATAGGCGGCGGCCATCAACGCCGGCGCCTTGACGGCGCGCGCCGGGCTCGCGGCCAAAATCCGCTCCGACGCCTCGTAATGTCCGCGCGCGACCCGCGCGACCTCCTCGCAAGCCTTGCCGAGACCCTCATGCGCTAGAGCGGCCTCGGGCGTGAAATCGGAAATTCCGGCCGTCAGAAGCGCCTCGCGCGGCAGATAGAGCCGGCCGCGCTCGGCGTCCTCGTCAAGATCGCGCAAAATATTGGTGAGCTGCAGGGCGCGGCCCAAATGATGCGCGAGCAAACGCGCGTCTTCCGGCAACTTCCCCGACGGCGTGGACTCGTCGACGAGACCGAAGGCGCGGATCGACAGCCGCCCCACCGCGCTCGCGACATTGTCGCAATAGCGGTCGAGCGTCGCCCAATCGGGCGCGCGAATGTCCTGATCGACATCCATCTCCATGCCGTCGATCACCGCCTCGAAATCGGCGCGCTCCAGACCGAAGCGGCGAACCGGCTCGGCGAGTTGGGCGCAGCGCAAGCGCGTGCGCCCGGCGTAAAGCTCGTCGAGGTCGCGCCGCCATTCGGTCAATCGGCGCCGGCGCTCGTCGCGGTCGCCCTCTTCGTCGGCGATGTCGTCCACGGCGCGGCAAAAGGCGTAGATCGCGAACATGGCGTCGCGGCGCGGAGGCTCCAGCACGCGCATCGCGAGATAGAACGAGCTTTTCTTCGCGGTCAGTTTTGGCTTTTGCGCCTGCGCCGCGCTCTCGGTCACGCTCACGATACTCCTCCCGCCGCCCTGCGGGGGCCGAATCGGCGCAGCAACGCGGCCGTCGCGCCAAGCGCGCCGACAAACGCGAATTGCGCGTTGCTGGCGTGAACCTTCTCGCTCAGCGGATCGGCGACGCCGAGCCCGCGGGTCAGCAATTCGGCGAGACTTTGGATGGCGCCAACCTCCATGGCCAGGCGCGCGTCGGCGATCCGGTCGGCGAAGGGGCGTGCTTGCGCCAGAAGGTCGCCGGTTCGCCCGGCCAGTTTCGTGAGCGCGGCGCGGAGCGGCGCGGGCGCCGCGGGCAAGGCCAACATTTCGACGCTCGCGCCAAACTCCTGGAGCGTGTCCAGCGGGAGATAGACCCGGTCGAGACCGCGGTAATCCTTGCCGCAATCTTGCAAATGATTGATGATTTGCAGGGCCGCGCAAAGCGCGTCATTGAGACCCCAGGTTGCGCCGGCGTTTTCGCCGTGAACGTCCAGCACGAAGCGCCCGACCGGCATCGCCGAATAGCGGCAGTAATCGATGAGATCGTCCCAGTCCTTATAGCGAAGCTGCGTCACGTCGCGGCGGAAGGCGGTCACGAGATCGCGGGCGTGCCCGAGGGAAAGCCCACGCTCCCGCGATATTTCCCGTAAGGCGCGGGCGACGGGCTCGTCGGGGCCTTTTTGCAGCAGCGCCGCCTCCAGCCGGTCGAGCAATGCGAGCTTGTCGCCGGGCGCGAGCGTCGGGTGGTCGGAAATATCGTCCGCCGCGCGCACGAAATTATAAAAGGCGAGAATCGGCCCGCGGTGGCGCGGGGCGATCAGGAAGGACGCCACGGGGAAATTCTCGTGCCGATGGGTCTTGCCCGAAGACGTTTCGGCTATGTCGATCGTGCTGGCGCCGCTCATCGCTCGAAATCCCGCCCAAAGTTATCGTTTTTACCCATTTTCATCGCCGAACCGGCGTTCGCTTCGGCGGAAAACGCGCTAGGACGCCTGGTAGCGGCCCTTCCAGGCGCCGCCGCGCCCCAGCATGTGCTGCCGCGCCGACTCCAGGGTGAACCACGTATAACAGGCGGCGACCAGGGGCAAGGCGAGCGCGTGAGCCCGCGGGAGATTGTAGAAGCGCAGCGACGGAATATAGGCCTGGACCATCAGCAGATAGGCGACCAGCGCCGCGTCGCGCGCCGGCGGTTCGCCAAGGAGGGCGATCAGCGGCGGCGCGAGATAGACGAGAACCATCCCCAGGATCGTGCCAAAAAGCCGCGGCGGCGAATAACTCAGCTGAGCATAGGCCGAGCGCGTCACCATGCGTTCTATGTCCTTGAAGCCGGGATAGGGACGCAGGCTGTGGACGGCGTCGGTGAGTCCCAGTCTTATCGGCCCCTGGCGTTTCATCAGCGCGCCCAGCGCGCAGTCGTCGATCAGCGCGCCGCGAATGGCGCCAAGCCCCCCCGCCCGCGCCAACGCCGCGGGCCGGACCAGCATCACGCCCCCGGCGGCGGCCGCGGCGGAGCTCTTGGGATCGTTCACCCTGGCAAAGGGATAGAGCTTCTGAAAGAAAAACACGAAGGCCGGCACGAACCAGCGTTCGGCACGACTTTCGCAGCGCAATTTAACCATCAGCGAGGCGAGTACAGTCTTCCGCGCCAGGGCGCCGGTCGCGAGATGCTCGAGCGCCATCGGACCAAAGGCGATGTCGGCGTCGCAAAACAGGACAAAGTCCGGGAGCTTCGGCAGGCCCAGCACATGATCGAAGCCGCGTTGCATCGCCGCGAGTTTGCCGGTCCAGCCGGAAGCGGGACCGTTCGAGGTCAGCACCGTCAATCGCTCCGCGCCCCCTTCGGCGGCGGCGCGGGTTCTAGCGATCTCGGCGGTGCCATCCCCGCTTTCGTCGTCGACCAGAACAATGTCGAGTCTCCCGGAAAATTCCTGCGCCAACAGCGAGGAAAGGCATTGGCCAATCACATCCGCCTCGTCGCGCGCCGGGATGATGGCGGTCACCGTTACGCCCTCCGGCGCCGGCGCGCCGGGCGGCGCGAAACGACCGTCCCGTTCGGTCAGCCGCCAGAAGCCGCCGTGAAAAACAATAAGGTAGAGCCAGATGAGAAGGCCGGCGAAAGCAAGAAGCGTGAGAGTCATGGCGATCGCGAGGTTTGAGATGAAGGGCTCGAGCAGGCGAAAACATTTCTATTACCCCAGGCGAACGCAAAATGCGCCGCCCAGGCTGCTTCGCCCGCTAAAAAAACGGGGGATGGTTGCCTTTTTCAAGCAAAGCCCGCTATTCCACCGCGAACGACCGGCCCGGAGACGCGCGGCGCATGGACAGATCACACGCCTTGACGGCGCCCGCCCTCGCCAGGGCGGGTGAAAAGCTATGACCGATCCCAAAAAACCCGTTCTGAAGGACCGCGCCCCCGAAGACCTCGACCCTTCCGACTGGGAGGCGTTTCGGGCGCAGGCCCATGATGCGCTCGACGCGATGATCGACCATATTCGCGATGTGCGCGAGCGCCCCGTCTGGCGCCCGGCCAGCGATGAGGCGAAAGCCTTCTTTCACCGCCCTTTGCCGCTCGAAGGCCGCGACTTCGGGACCGCGCTGACGGAGTTCGATCGCTACATCAAGCCCTTCGCGATCGGCAATACGCATCCGCTGTTCATGGGCTGGGTGCAGGGCGCGGGCACGCCAGTCGGGATGATCGCCGAAATGCTGGCGGCCGGTCTCGATTCCAATTGCGGCGGCCGCAATCACATCGCGCTGGACGTGGAGCGGCAAATCGCACTGTGGATGGCGCAAGCCTTCGGATTTCCGCTCGACGCCTCGGGGATTTTCGTCACGGGCGCGTCGATGGCCAATTTTCTCTCATTGCTGGTCGCGCGCGAGCGCGCCGCAGGGGCCAGGAATGTCCGGCTCAACGGCCTCAATGCGCTCGATTCGATGCTGGTCGCCTACGCTTCGCGCGAAGTGCACAATTGCGTGCGCCAGGCGATGGAGCTTTCCGGGCTCGGCGCGCGCCATTTGCGGCTAATTCCTTCCGACGAGCGCCGCGCCATGCGGGTTGGCGACCTGGCTCACGCCATAGCCGCCGACCGCGCGGCCGGATTTACGCCTTTCATGATCGTCGGCACGGCCGGCACGGTGGACACCGGAGCCGTCGACGATCTCGACGCGCTGGCCGATGTGGCGCGCGAGGAAGACATCTGGTTCCACGTCGACGGCGCCTTTGGCGCCCTGGCGGCCTTGTCGCCCGCGCTCAAGCCTCTGGTGAAGGGGCTCGAGCGGGCCGACAGCATCGCCTTCGATTTTCACAAATGGCTGCATGTGCCCTACGACGCCGGGTTTTTTCTCATCCGCGACCCGGAAATGCATCGCCGCGCGTTCAAGGCCGACGCCGCCTATCTTTCGCGCGCGCCGCGTGGGCTCGCCGCCGGCGAAACCTGGCCCTGCGATCTCGGCCCGGATCTTTCGCGGGGGTTCAGGGCGCTCAAAACCTGGTTCACGATCGAGACCTTCGGAACGGANNCTGGAGGCCTCGACGAGCTTCGTCCTCCGCGCGCCGGTCACGCTCAACATTGTTTGCTTTGGCGTCGCGGACGACCCCGATGGCGATCTGGCGCGCGAGGTCGTAATGGAGTTGCACGAGAGCGGCGAGGCCGCGCCCTCGCTGACGATCCTCGACGGAACGCCGGCGATTCGCGCCGCGAT
>PLAI01000274.1 GCA_003134075.1 Methylocystaceae bacterium
TCGACCCGCGCCGCGATCGCCGTGACCGCCGCGGGCGCAGGCGAGTCGCTCATCGCCCCGGCCGGGACGGTAGATGATGCGAAAGCCGCCGCCAGCCCCCAGGCCGTCAGTGAACGTCGCGAACCGCCCGGCAAGCGCGAATCGTGGGTCACTTCCAAAATCCCAAGTACTGCGACGCTCTCGCGCGCGACGCTGGTTTGAAACGAACTTGAAACACGCGGGTTAAGAGAGCGTTAGCCGCGACGGCTCCTTTTGGCTAGCGTTTTTTCGAATTCGCGCCGGTTCGCCCCGTCTCGGCACGATTCCGGCCGCTTGCGGTAATCAGGCGTTGGCGCTATGTAATAAGGAGCAACCCGCATGGGCAGGGCTACGCGCAATAAATGCGCGAAGGCTTCATTCGAGGCTGATCGCCCGCCGAGAGGGAAAGCCAAATACTTCGGTCGCGCGCGCCGAGCTGCGCCGGTGCCGACAGATAGGCGCTTAATCGTTGGCGTCGAAAGGTTTTTTTGTGACGAACTCATGGCCTGTATTCATGGCTATGTCCATGGCGGGCGATTGCCCTGCGACACGCTTCGTGCGCTTGTTAGCGGCGTTCGTGCGCTTGGGTTGTCATGCCATGGGCCGTCATTCTGNNTCCTCCGCTCGATTCTCGCGGCGGCTCACGCCGATTCCGCCTCGGTCGACCGGAAAATCTGTCCACCCGCCGCGGCGCCGGTCAGCGCGCGCGAAGCTTCTCAACTACTTCTCCTCCAGACATATGCGTTCGCGCGAAATGGCCCCGCCGAACAGCGGCCGCCGGGCTCCACGACGAGTCCGGGCGGATGCCGCCGGCCCTGCCACGCGCGACGCGGCAAAGAGTATCCCATGGCCAACAAAATGCTTATAGACGCCTCCCACCCGGAGGAAACTCGGGTGGTGGTGCTACGCGGTAACAAAGTCCAGGAATTCGATTTCGAAGCCGCCGATAAAATGCCGCTGCGAGGTAATATTTACCTCGCCAAGGTTACGCGCGTGGAGCCCTCGCTCCAGGCCGCCTTCGTCGATTACGGCGGTAATCGCCATGGCTTTCTGGCCTTCGCCGAGATCCACCCGGATTATTATCAGATCCCGGTCGCCGACCGCCTCGCCTTGCTCGAGGAAGAGAATAGAGCCCATCGACAGGCCGAGGAAGAAGAACATCGTCCGCAGCCGCAGGGCCGCGGCCGGCGCTCGCGGCGCCGCCACAATCACGACGGCGCGGAAAAGCGCGCCGCGAATGACGACGGCGTCATCGTTGGATCGGCGCCGAGCGGCGACGATGACGCCGGAAGGCCCGTCGAGAACTCAGACGCTCAAGGCTTCGAAATGCAGCCGTTCGAGGCTCCTGGAGAAGAACCGCGTGGCGTCGAGGCGCATGACTCCGAAGAATTCTCGGCCGAAGCGCGAGATCTCGAAGCGCATCCTTTCGAAGGCCTAGGGACGCCCCTGGAAATCCAGGCCCCGGCCGAGAAGCCGCAAGACGTGGGCGCCGCTCAAGACTTCGCCGAACGGCTCGAGACCGAGACGCCTCTGGCGGCGCCGCGCGACGAGACGGCGGGCGAACCGATTTCAATCGACCCTTCGGGTTTCGGCGTGGTCGAAGTCGGCTCCGCCGAAAACGCCGAATTCGAGCCGACCGAGCAGGATCACGAAATCAAGGCGCGGCGCCAGGACGAGCGCGACGAGGAACAAGATCGCGCGCGCGAAGAGTCCCGTCGGCAGCCCTCGCCGGACGATGACCACGAAGACGAGCATGACGACGAGGCGGATCACGTCGAGCATATAGGCGGCGACGCGATGGAGGAAGTTCCCTACCGCGCCACCCGCTCGCGCCGACAGTATAAAATTCAGGAAGTGATCAAGCGCCGCCAGGTGCTTCTGGTGCAGGTCGTCAAGGAAGAGCGCGGCAACAAAGGCGCGGCGCTCACCACCTATCTTTCGCTCGCCGGGCGCTTTTCCGTGCTTATGCCCAACACCGCGCGCGGCGGCGGCATTTCGCGCAAGATCACCGACGGCGCCGACCGCAAGCGGCTGAAGGAAATTGTCCACGAGCTCGAAGTGCCGGAGGGCATGGGCGTCATTTTGCGCACCGCCGGCGCGACGCGCACGAAGGCCGAGGTCAAGCGCGATTTCGAATATCTGCTGCGCATGTGGGAGAGCGTGCGCGAGCTTACGCTGCGCTCCAGCGCTCCGGCGCTTGTGTATGAGGAGGGCTCGCTGATCAAGCGCGCCATCCGCGACCTCTATGGCCGCGACGTCGACGAGGTGGTGGTTTCGGGCGAAGCGGCCCATCGCGAGGCGCAGGATTTCATGCGCATGCTGATGCCGAGTCACGCCAGAAACGTCAAATTGCATCGCGAACCGACGCCGATCTTCGCGGAAGCCGGCGTCGAGGCTCAACTCGACGCGATGTTCTCGACGCAAGTGACGCTGAAATCCGGCGGTTATCTCGTCATCAACCAGACCGAGGCTCTTGTCGCCATTGACGTGAACTCGGGGCGCTCAACGCGCGAACACAACATCGAGGACACCGCGCTACGCACGAATCTGGAGGCCGCCGACGAGGTCGCGCGCCAGTTGCGTCTGCGCGATCTCGCCGGGCTGATTGTGGTCGATTTCATCGACATGGAGGAAGGCCGCAACAACCGCGCGGTCGAGCGTCGCATCAAGGACGCCCTGAAGAACGACCGCGCGCGCATTCAGGTTGGTCGGATTTCGCATTTCGGCCTGTTGGAAATGTCGCGCCAGCGCATTCGCACCGGCGTGGTCGAAGGCTCCACGGCGCCCTGTCCGCATTGCGCCGGCGCTGGCACGGTGCGCTCCACCGCCTCGATCGCGCTGCATGTGCTGCGCATTCTGGAGGAGGCTTTGGTGCGCAGCTCCGCCCACGACATCACGCTGCGCACGCGCGCCACGGTGGCGCTCTATATCCTCAACCAGAAGCGTGCTCATTTGCTGGATCTCGAGCAGCGCTTCGGCGTGCACGTCACGGTCGCGGAGGACGACGCCTTGACCGGCGCGAATTATCACGCGATCGAGCGCGGTGAGCCCGCCTCTGGCGTGCGCGCGCCGCCAGTGCAGCATTTGCGAGTCGATTCGTTGAGGGCGGCGGACCTACTCGAGGAAGAGATCGCCGAAGAGGAAGTCGCGCCAGTTGAAGAGGCGGAACAAACTACTCCAGAACCGGTTCGAGAGCCTCGGCGCGGCCATGCTCGCGGCGGTCGGACCGGATTCGAGCGCCAGACGCCGCCGCGCCGCGAAATCGTCGAGGGCGAGGGCGTGGCCGAGACCGTCGCGGAGCCGCGCGGAGAGGACGAGGAAGACGCCGAAGGCTTGTCGCGCTCGCGCCGGCGGCGGCGGCGGCGTGGTCGCGGCGGCGGAAGTGGTCAGGTTGGAGAGTTGGCGCAGCCCGGCGCGGATCAACCGTCCGACGAAGGCTTGGCCTTCATGGCCCATATAGAGGGGGTTCCGGCTCAGATCGAGGAAGGTCGCGCTCCGGGGCGCGAAGGGCGTGGCCGGGGCCGCGGGCGCGGACCAGGCCGCTGGACTCGTTCGACGCCGCTCGCCCCGGAATTCCGGGAGCCCGAGATTTTTCCACTGGACGAAGGCGCGCGCCTCAGCGCGAGCTTTGTGTCGCCCGTTGAGGCGCATGTGCCGCAATTCGATCAATCGGCGCCGACGGCGGGATCGCGGACGATAGAGATTAGCGAGTCCGTCTCCGAGGCGGCAACGAGGGGGGAGACCGTCGAGCCTCCTGTCGCGCTCGAGCCCGCGCAAGCGCGAGCGATAGACGGCCAAGGGACGGGGGCGTCCGCGCACGGCGACGAGCCGCCGGTCGCTCAACCCGAAGCTCCTCCGCCGGCGCGGACCGAAACCGTGATCACCCAGGCCGATCCGGCGCACCCCAAGAAGGGCGGCTGGTGGCAGCGCGCCAGGGCGACGCTCGGCGGCGACAAGCGGTAATTAAGCCGAGCGGCTCAGCCAGGCGCTGAGCCGCTCGACGCCCAAGGCCACTTCCTCCGGCGGTCCGGCGTACGAAATTCGCAGGGTCGAAGCGCCCCGGGCGCGGTCGAAGTCGACGCCGGGCGTGACGGCGACGCCGATCTCCTCCAGCATGTCCGTGCAGAACCGAACCGAATCAGTCGTGAGATGCGAAACGTCGGCGTAGACGTAAAAGGCTCCGTCCGGCGGCGCGAACAGTGGCAGTCCGATTCGTGGCAGTTGGCGTAACAGCAGTAAGCGGCTGCGCGCATAGCCTCGCTTGATCGATTCGAGTTCCTCGCCAGCGTCGAAGGCGGCCAGCGCGGCGCGCTGCGACAGCGTCGGCGCGCAAATGGCCAGCGATTGCTGCAATCGCTCCATAGGTCGCGCCAGACTCGCTGGCGCTATCGCCCAACCGAGCCGCCAGCCTGTCATCGCGTAATATTTTGAAAAGGAGTTGACGACGATCGCGCCGCGCGAAAAGCGTAGCGCCGTCTCGGCGCGCCCTTCATACTCCAGCCGGTGATAGATTTCGTCGCTTACCAGCACAACCCCGGCGTCCTCGCAGAACGCGCATATTTTTTCCAGTTCCGCCGGCGCTATCATCGCGCCGGTTGGATTGGCTGGGCTCATGAGCAGCAAACCGTCGAGGCGCTCTCGCCGATGCGCGGCCTCGATGAGTTCCACGGTCGGCGCGAAGCGCGTTTCTGGCCCAACTTCAATCGGCGCGAGACTTAGCCCGAGGGCCTCCAAAATATTGGCGTATGCGGGATAGCCCGGCTGGACGACTCCAACGCGCGCGCCAGCGTCGAAGCCAGCGAGAAAGGCGAGAAGAAAGGCCCCGGACGAGCCCGTGGTCACCATGACGCGGTCGGACGCGACCTCCACGCCATAATGCTCCGCGTAGTGACGGGCGATGCGCTCGCGCAAAACAGCGTCGCCCATCGCCTCGCCATAGCCGAGGCGGCCGTCCCGCAGCGCCGCGACGGCCGCCTCGCGTACGACGAGAGGCGCGGGCGCTCCGGGCTCGCCAAGCTCCATATGAATAATTTGGCGTCCCGCCTGTTCGAGGCGCCGCGCTTGGCGCAACACTTCCATCGCCATGAAGGGCGCGACGGCGGCGCGGCGGGAGGGTTTTGGCGGGCTCATGGGCCGCCTTATAACGCATTCGCCGCGCGGCGCCTCTTTGATTGAACCCCAAACGTGAACCCCGAACGTCAGGACGCGGTCCCGCCCTTTCGCGCGCGCATGAAGGACTCGAACTCCTCACGGTCCCTGGCGCGGCGCAACTCCTCGATATGCTGCGCGAAATCGCGCTCGGCTTCGGCAAGCTTGCGGCGCTCCGCCTCCAACCGGGCGAGTTCGCTTTCGCGCCATTCGTCGAAGGCGACATTGCCGGTCGAACGCCAGCTGGAAGCAGCCGCGCTCTGACCGCCTAGCCCGGCTTGCGAGTAGAAGGTCTGCTGAAAACCCGCAGCCTTTTCGCGGGCGAAGGCGAAAAGATCGCCCTGGTGGCCATGTTGACGCTGCCAGAACTTGGCGAACAGAATGGCCAATCCAATCGGCCAAAAGACGATGAATCCGAGAACCATCGCCGCGATTTCAAACGGTTTCCAGTGCATGCGCCCGCAGTATCCGCTTCGCCCGGCGAAAGAAGACGACATGCGGGAATCCCGATTACAGCCCATGATCCGCTCCAAGGTTCACCTCGCCGACCCGATCCGCCGCCGGCTGGGCAGAATCTAATAGCGGCCGGGCGCGGTGCAAGGGGCCGCGAACGCCGCGCGGGCCTCTGCCCCCGTTTGGCGCGGGTCAAACCTCGCGGCGAAACGAAAAAAGGCGGCGCTCGCCGCGCCGCCAGCCTCGCCAAAGGGTTGCCTGAACTTTATTTGGAGACATAGGCCGGCGCGGCGGTGGGGGCGCCAATCGACACCCAGACATTGGGGTTTTGCTCCGATTGGCGCTTGACGAAGCGATAGGGCGTCCTGTTCCAGGCCTTCACCTCGTCCCCGAGATTGTCGAGCACGAACTCACCGCGATTGGTCTTGACCGTCAGGACCGCGTGGCCGTCGCCATTGGCCTCCTTGACCACGGTCATCAGCAGCGCCTGACGCGGGAAGCCCTCGTCCATCAGCATGCGGCGTTTAAGCAGCGCGTAATCCTCGCAATCACCCTTGCCATCGGTCGGATAGTCCCATTGATCGACGACGCCCCAGTGATCCATGTCCGACACGGGCGCGACATTTTTGTTCACCGCGGCGTTGACTCGCTGGATCTTCCGCATGACGGCCGGAGTGAGGTCGATCGGCTGAACCGCGCGATCGTCGTCTGGGCATTCGTTGCGATAACGGCCGCAAAACTCGACCCAACCATAGGGAACGCTGGTGTCGGCGCCCACCGAGACATAAGTCGCGGCATCGGGGCCGGCCATGCTCGATTGCATGAGAGCGAAATAAGCCGCGGCGGC
>PLAI01000170.1 GCA_003134075.1 Methylocystaceae bacterium
CCCTAGCGTCACCTGAATTTGGAGGCTGTGATACGGAGTTGGCAAGTCCGTCGGAGTCAGTCTTGCTCGGAGGCTTTTTGCTGCGGGGCTGAGGTGATCGCATCGCATTCAGGTTTTGTGGCCGGAGGAGCGGGCAACGTCGCGAGCCCTTCGCTAGCCAAAATTGCCTCTCTGCAGGCTTTTGCATAGGCGTCATCTTCGGGGTGGTTTGAAAGGTACTGCGCTGCCGTGTACATTTCAGATGTTGCCAGCAGCGCGGCGGAGAACGATCGAGAGGCGGTGACGCATTTCTCTGTGAACTGGACTTCTCGCTCACGCGGCGGGGACAGGCGGTAACCGTTTCCGAAAAGCACCCCCTTCGCGGGGGCATTAACTTCTTCCCGCTGAAGATCCTCTTGAATGTTCATTGTTAATTGGCGAAGTTTATCGACGTTGATAGCTTTCGAGTCTTTACCTTCGGCTTCTCCAAGCAAACGCCCTTCGGCGGACTCAAAAACGACATCAAATTCTGAGCCCCCCTGTTTGTATTGCTTAGCGCTAAATCCGAAAAGTCGAAGCGCATCAATTATAGCACTTTCGAGTGGCCTACCCTTCTCATACAATAGAGCCCGCATCCGGCCTGCAGCCTTTAGCAGTGCCTGGACGTCTTCTTTTCGCTTTTGCGCCTCTTCAACTTGACGTTCAGCATCCAGAAGCTCGGACCGCAATCCGTCTTCGACAGCGAGTTCGAATGCGGGATCCGCCGCCCATTGCGGTTCCGGGGTGACCTCTCCCGAGGAGTGCAGCGCCTTATCGAGCGCGACGACTGAACTGATAATGCGGGCCGCGAATTGCTTTGCCTCTTTTGCCCAGGCAAGTTTATTCTCTATTTTTTTTGTAAAAATCCTTCGGATGGAAATCGATATCGGGGAGGAGCACAAGCGCGCCTGAGGAACTTTCACTTCGGTAGATGGCTCCGACCGGCCTGTCTCCGTGTTTCGTTGTTAAGCAAACATGTCTTCGATCAAGCGTGAGTAAAACCTTGTATTNNAAACTCCTGCACAGGAGGCATAAATACGACAACTGTCTTACCTGTTTCAAATGCCTGTTTGATTTCACGACGCCAATGCTCGCATGCTTCTTTGACCTTGAAAGACAAATTATCTCGCTTCAGTGTCGGGGTTTCGGTCTGGAGTTATTTCAAGACGCCCCCATTTCGCGCCCTTGCGGCGCATCGATCTCATTTGATGCCCGCTGGGTTTGGTGGAACGGATATTTCAACCCGACAAGCAGCCTGATTGTCTGTTCCGCGCCCCTAAAACCGGTCCGGCCGATATGGCGCCGGGTCGGTGAAAGGCGTCTCTCCCGTCATCACCTCCGCGAGCAATCTCCCGCACACTGGTCCCAGCGTAAATCCATGATGCTGGTGGCCGAAGTCGAACCATATCCGCTCGTGGCGCGGGGCCTTGCCGACAATCGGCAGCATGTCCGGCAGGCAGGGCCGGCAGCCCATCCAGGGCTTTGTGTCGAGCCGTTCGCCGAGCGGAAACAGTTTTCGCGCGATCGGCTCGGTTTGTTCGATCTGCACGGGCGTCGGCGGCGTGTCTCGCCGCGCGAATTCGGCGCCGGTGGTCAATCTTATGCCGCGCGTCATCGGCGCCAGCACATAGCCGTTATCGGCGTCGAGCACGGGATGGGCGAGAACCGCGCCTGCGCGCGGCGCGTAGTGCATGTGATAGCCGCGCTTGAACGCGAGCGGAAAATCGTAGCCCAGCTCGCGAAAAATCAGGTCGGACCAGGGGCCGAGCGAGACGACGAGATCGCGGGCGTTGACGTGGCCCTCATGCGTGTCGACGCTCCAGCGCCCGTCCGCGGCCTCCTGCAGCGAATGGGCGTCTCCGGTGAAAAAGCGCCCGCCGCGGCGTTTGAACAGTTCGGCATAGGCTTGCGCGAGGCGGCTCGGATCGTCTACCGAGGCGGCGTCGAGATAATGCACGCCGCCGACCGCGCCGATCAAATGCGGCTCGCGCGCGGCGAGAGCGTCCGCGTCCAGCGTGTCGATGTTGAGGCCAAATTCCCGCAGCCTTCGCGCGTCGGCCGCGCCGGCCTCCATGGTTTTCGCCGAGCGATAGAGCTTAATCCAACCGGTCTTGCGCAAGAGATCGCCGACGCCCGCCGCCTCGATCAGCGCCTCGTGCTCGATGAGGCAGCGCTGGATCAGCGGCCGCAGCGCGGCGCTGCTTTTCGCGGCGCGATCCGGCGCGCTTTCCTTGAAATAGCGCCATAGCCAGGGCGCGACGCCGGGCAGCGCCGAGAGGTGATAATGCGCCTCGGGCAATAGGTTAAGCGCATAGAGCACGAGCTTTTTCGGATCGCGCGGAAAGAGATAGGGGAACATCGAGGCCCGCTCGATCAGCCCGGCGTTGCCGAAACTCGTCTCCAGTCCAGCCGCGCCGTGGCGGTCGATCAACACCACGTCGCGCCCGCGCGCCTGAAGATGCAGCGCGGCCGAAACACCCACCATTCCGGCGCCGAGAATCGCCACATCCGCGCTATGCATGAAACTCTCCCAAGGCTTCGAATCCAAGCATCATATTGCCTTTATCGCCGCGCGGCGTCATGCGAGATCGCGGCGCTTTCGATATTTCGCGTTCAATCGGTTATGCTTTCGTTAGGGAGCTTTGAATCGCGGCATGGGCAGACCGACATATTACGAGTTTTTCGCCGGCGGCGGCATGGCGCGGGCCGGACTTGGCTCCTCCTGGAAGTGCTTGTTCGCCAACGACTTCGACCGCAAGAAGGGCGAGACCTATCGCGCCAATTGGGGGTCCGAGGCGCTGCTTGTCGGCGACGTGCGGACGCTGGAAACGAAGCAATTGCCGGGCCATGCCGATCTTATTTGGGCCTCCTTCCCCTGCCAGGATCTTTCGCTCGCCGGGGCCGGAGCCGGCCTCGCCGGCGCGCGCAGCGGCACTTTCTGGCCGTTTTTCGACCTCGTGAAAAAACTTCGCGCCGAGGAGCGCGGCCCGAAACTGCTGGTTTTGGAAAATGTCTGCGGCGCGCTAACCTCGCATGGCGGCAAGGATTTTTCCGCCATCTGCGACGCGCTGGCAAACGAGGGCTACAATTTCGGCGCTCTGGTCATCGACGCCTCGCTGTTTTTGCCGCAATCGCGTCCGAGACTGTTTATCGTCGCGGTCCGCGAGGATGTCGCGATTCCCTCGGAACTGATCGGGCAGGAGGCGCCCTCGCCGTTTTACACGCCTGGATTGGTCTCGGCCCACGCGCATTTACGCGCACAAACGCGCAAGAAATGGCGCTGGTGGCGCATCGCCGCGCCCCCCAAGCGCAACCTCTCCCTCGCTGAAATTATCGAGGACGAGCCCACGGGAGTCGGCTGGCATTCTTGCGAGGAGACGGCGGGGCTGATCGCCAAAATGAGCGAGATAAATCTCGCGCGAATCGCGGAGGCGAAAAAAGCCGGCCGCGAAATCGTCGGCACGGCGTACCGGCGCACCCGCTATACTTCAATCGGCGAGAAAATACAGCGGGCGGAGGCGCGCTTCGACAATATAGCCGGCTGCCTGCGCACGCCTGCTGGCGGATCGAGCCGTCAATTCGTGCTGATCGTCGAAAAAAATCGGGTGCGCTCGCGCCTTATTTCGGCGCGCGAAACGGCGCGGCTGATGGGGCTTTCCGACGATTATATTTTGCCCGGAAATTATAACGAGGCCTACCACTTAACGGGCGACGGGGTTGTCGTTCCCGCCGTGCGGCACATAGCGGCGCATCTGCTGGAGCCCTTGCTGCGCGGCGCGAGGCTGCGCGCGGCGGCGTGAGCGGCGAAGACACAATAAAGCGCTCCGCCACCATGCGGGCGGTGAAATCTCGCGACACGACTCCGGAACTGATCGTTCGCGCGCTGCTGCGGCGTTTCGCGCCGTCCTATCGGCTGCACCGCAAGGATTTGCCGGGAAACCCCGATATCGCCTATATCGGCAAGCGACGCGCGATTTTCGTGCATGGCTGTTTTTGGCACGGCCATGATTGCCCGCGCGGCGCGCGAGCGCCAAAAGCCAACGCCGAATATTGGCGCGCCAAGATCGCCAGAAACCGCGCCCGCGACAAAGCCAACGCCGAAAAGCTCAGCGAGCTGGGCTGGAGCGCGCTGACGGTCTGGGAGTGCGAACTCAAGGATTTGGGCGAACTGGAGCGACGGTTGCGGGCGTTCTTGGCGTGAGGCGAAGGCGCGTCGTCGGGGCGGCGGCGCCCGGGCGGCTCGCGGCGCCGCATTAATTTTCCCGCGGGCGCAACCTTGCGCGGGCAACCTCGTTCTCAAGTCGAGCGAAAGCCCGAAAGGGAGACAGACATGACTTGGGACAGCATCTCGCAGCCGGGCGCCGCGGCGTGGGCGCCGTTGCGCATGGGTCAGGTTTACGGCGCCAAGCTGATGGAGCTTAGCGCGGAGAACGTCAATTCCACGCTGGAATTCTTCGGAGAATTATCGGGCGCGAAAACCCCCGCGGACTTCGCGGAGGCGGTCGGCAATGAAACGCGCCGGCGATTGGATGCCCTGACGGAACAGTTCGATGAACTGTCGCGGCTGTTCGGCGCGACCAAGGCGGACGACAAAGCGGTTGATGTTGACGATATCGGCCTTGGAGATTAGCCGCGGGAGCACGCGACGCAAGCCGTTAGGCGTCGTCGCGCGCGATATCGCTCGCCAAGTCGCCGAGCCGACGGATTTCCATCTTGCATATCTCGCGCGCCCGCCAGTCCCATTGGCGCGCGTAAGCGAGGCGAAGCCGCCGGCGCCAATCCTCCAGTTCGCGGCGGAGGCGATGCGCGCGCGAGTTGGTTTCGAAATGGATGATTTTTGCCTCGGGCATGACGCCAACCCTCGCGGCTACCGTGCTGAAGCGAATTCGTCCTGTCGAAACATATGGTGCGCCGCGGGCGCGGCGCCAGACCGGCGGCGGCGTCACGATAAGGCTCGCCATCGCCGCGCGTCGTGGAGGACCCGCACGATTTCGACGCCGGCTTCGATCGGTCGATAGAGGATCAGATAATTGCCGACCGGAAACATCCGGAGGTCCGGGCGCACATCCGGTCGCGCCACTCCAAAACCTGGCGTCTCGCCAAGATTTCGACCGCGAAGGGCTATGTCGTCGAGCCAGCGCCGCGCAGGTTTCCTACTCACGGCAGGCGGGACGAGTGAAAGAGTTGAGTGGGGCGAAATTTCGGTTTTTGAGAGGGGGCTCTTTGGCGTCCGCGGATCGAGAGCCTGATTTATGTCGTGTCGAAATTTGACAAGATATTCTGGAACAGTGAAATCGAGTCTTTGTTTTAGAATAGTGGGCGACACGGCGATCGTCACGACCGCCGCGCGCTCTGTCCGCGCCTCAATCCTTCGCGCGCTCCACATAAGCGCCGTCTTCCGTTTGGATCACGACGCGCGTGCCCGGCTGGATGTGCGGCGGCACCATGACGCGGGCGCCGTTGCTGAGCTTGGCCGGCTTGTAGGACGAGGACGCCGTCTGGCCCTTCATCGCCGGCTCGGTCTCGGTGATTTCCAGCGTCACGCGGGCGGGAAGCTGGATCGCCACGGCGTTGCCGTTGAACATGGAGAGAATGCAGACCATGTTCTCCTGCAGCCATTGCGCCTGGTCGCCGACGACGTCCTTGGACACGGTGACCTGCTCGAAATTCTCTTGATTCATGAAAGTGAAGCCGTCGTCGTCGCCGTAGAGATAGTTATAGTCCTGGTCCTCGACGAAAGCGCGTTCGACCTGCTCGGTGGTCTTGTAGCGGTCGGTGGTCTTCACGCCGTCGGAGATGCGGCGCATGTCGATCTGCGTCGTCGGCGTGCCCTTGCCGGGGAAAAAGCTCTCCGCGCTAAGGACGACATAAAGGTTGCCATCATCTCTCTCGAGAATATTGCCCTTGCGGATGTTGCTGGCGATAACTTTCACGGTTTTGTTTCCTCGTGGGATCGCTGGAAGCGATCCGTTCCTGGTCGTGATTAGGATTGGCGGCGCCGGCCCGTCCGGTCTATGAACGGGTCGAAATTCATGTGCGGGTTAAAACCACACTTCGCCCCTCGCGGCAAATCCCCGCCCCGAAAAATCGCGGATGACCCAACAATGACGCGCGCTTCGCCCTGGTGGGCAAAGGATGTTTACGCCGACCGCAAGCCCTTTCTCAAGGTCCGCTCCTCGCTCGGGGCGGCGATTCGGCAATTTTTCGCCCATGAGCGATTTGTCGAGGTGGAGACGGCCGCGCTGCAGGTCTCGGGCGGCAATGAGACGCATATTTCGCCCTTCGGCGTGGATTTGATCGGGCCGGGGGGCGACAAAAGCCGGCTTTATCTGCATTCCTCGCCGGAATTCGCCTGCAAGAAGCTGCTGGCTGCGGGCGAGGAACGGATTTTCACCTTCGCTCATGTGTTCCGCAACCGCGAGCGCACGGCGCTGCACCATCCCGAATTCACGATGCTGGAGTGGTATCGCGCGCATGAGCCGGTTACGCGGCTGATCGAGGATTGCGCCGATCTGCTGGCGGTCGCGGCCAGGGCCGCCGGGACGGACAATTTCGTTTGGCGGGATCGCGAGGCCGAGGCTTTCGAGGAGCCGGAAATTTTGACCGTGTGCGAGGCCTTCGACCGCCACGCCAATATCGACCTCGCCGCGCTGCTGGGCGACCGCGACGGGCTGGCGAGGGCCGCCGCGCGGGACGGCGTAAGCGTCGCGGCGGACGACACATGGTCGGATCTCTTCAGCAAGATCCTTTCGGAGAAGGTCGAGCATCGGCTAGGGCGCGGGCGCGCGACGATCCTGACCGATTATCCCGTCAGCGAGGCCGCGCTGGCCCGTCCGAAGCCGGACGATCCGCGTTTCGCCGAGCGTTTCGAGCTTTATGTTTGCGGCGTCGAAATCGCCAATGGCTTTGGCGAATTGACCGATCCCGCCGAGCAGCGCCGCCGTTTTGTCGAGGCGAGCGCCGCCCGCGCGCGCCTCTATGGCGAGGCTTGCCCGATCGACGAGGATTTTCTCGACGCGCTGGCGGTCATGCCGCCGGCGAGCGGCATAGCGCTCGGCTTCGACCGTCTGGTGATGCTGGCGGCCGGCGCGACGCGCATCGAGCAGGTGCTGTGGACGCCGGTGGCGGAGCGCGGGACATCGTTGTGATTGGCCGCGCGGCCGGACGAGAAGGAGTTGCGAGCATGAAGATTGTCGTGATTGGCGCCTCGCGGGGCATTGGTCTTGAAATCGTGGGCCAGGCGCTGGAGCGCGGGCACGAGGTGACGGCGCTGCTGCGCGATCCCGCCAAATTGGCGCTCGAACACGCGCGGCTGCATAAAGTCCGGGGCGACCTCGGCAAGCTGGCGGATGTGCGGTCGGCTTTGAGCGGACAGGACGCCGTCTGCACTTGCGTCGGCGTCAATCCAACCCGCAAGCCGGTCGAGCTGTTTTCGCGCGGCGCGCGCAATGTGCTCGCCGCGCTTCAGGACGCGCCGGCGACGAAATACGTCGCGGTGACCGGCGTCGGCGCCGGCGACAGCCGCGGCCATGGCGGCTTCTTCTACGACAAGATTTTCCAGCCGCTATTGCTTGGAACAATCTACGCCGACAAGGACCGCGAGGAGGAGCTTATCAAAGGCTCCGCCGCCGATTGGCTGATC
>PLAI01000263.1 GCA_003134075.1 Methylocystaceae bacterium
AGGTCGGCTATGTCGGCCGCGATGTCGAGCAGATCGTGCGCGATCTCGTCGAGGTGGCGATCAGCCTCGTCAAGGAACGGCGCCGCAAGGGGGTCGAGGCGCGCGCGCAGCTCGCCGCCGAGGATCGCGTGCTCGACGCGCTGGTCGGTCCCGCCGCCCAACCGGCGACGCGGGAAAGCTTTCGCAGGAAATACCGCGCCGGCGAACTCGACGACAAGGAGATCGAAATCGAAATCGCCTCCACCGGCCCGAGCGGACCGGTGTTCGAAATGCCCAATATTCCCGGGAGCGTCACCGCCTTTTCGCTTGGCGACATTTTCGGCAAGGCCCTTCAGGGCCGCACGAAGACGCGTAAGCTTCATGTGAAGGACGCCATCGCGCCGCTCGTCGCCGAGGAGAGCGACAAGTTGATCGATCAAGAGGAGACAGTGCGCGAGGCGATCCACGATGTCGAGAACAACGGCATCGTGTTCATCGACGAAATGGACAAGATCTGCGCGCGCGAGGGGCGCGGCGGCGGCGGCGACGTGTCGCGCGAGGGCGTGCAGCGCGATCTGCTGCCGCTGATCGAGGGCACGACGGTGACGACGAAACACGGCTCGGTGAAGACCGACCATGTGCTGTTCATCGCGTCTGGCGCCTTTCATGTCGCGAAGCCCTCGGACCTTTTGCCGGAGCTTCAGGGGCGCCTGCCGATCCGCGTCGAACTCGCCTCGCTCAACGAAGAGGACTTCCGCCGCATCCTCACCGAGACGGAGGCCTGCCTGACCAAGCAATATATGGCGCTGCTCGGCACGGAGGGCGTCGAGCTGGAATTCGCGCCGAGCGCCGTGGAGGCCATCGCCAAGGTCGCCGTCGAGGTCAACACTTCGGTCGAAAACATCGGCGCGCGTCGGCTGCAAACGGTGATGGAGCGCGTGCTCGACGACATCAGCTTCACAGCGTCGGACCGCGATGGGGAGAAGATCGTCATCGACGGCGAGTTCGTCGAGAAGCACATCGGCGATCTCGCCAGAAACCGCGATTTGAGCCGGTTCATTTTGTGAGGCCTTTGTGTTCTTGGTGCTCTTAGTGGTGTATTTCCGAGGGGGAAAGTTGAACCACCAAGGACACAAAGAACACCAAGGAATCCGCCCTCGCACTTGCGCGGGGCGAAAACCGTTGCCATAAGGACCGCCGGCTTCCCTCAACCGGCGCATCACATGTCCAGCTTCCCCGAGCGCGTCTTTTCCGGCGTGCAGTCCACCGGCAATCTGCATCTTGGCAACTATCTCGGCGCGATCGTCAAATTCGTCGAGCTGCAAAAGACCCACGACTGCCTCTATTGCGTCGTCGATCTGCACGCGATCACCGTGCCGCAAGACCCGCTGACGTTGCGCGACAACACGCGCGAGATCGCGGCGGCCTTCATCGCCTGCGGGATCGACCCCAAGAAGAACATCGTCTTCAACCAGAGCCAGGTTCCCGAACACGCCGAACTCGCCTGGGTGTTGAACTGCATCGCGCGCATTGGCTGGCTGAACCGCATGACGCAGTTCAAGGACAAGGCCGGCAAGGATCGCGAGAACGCCTCCATCGGCCTCTATGATTATCCCGTGCTGATGGCCGCCGATATTCTGATCTATCGCGCGACGCATGTGCCGGTCGGCGAGGACCAGAAGCAGCATCTCGAGCTCGCGCGCGACATCGCGCAAAAATTCAACAATGATTTCGCGGAGTCCATTTCCCGCAATGGTTTTGGCGAGGCGTTCTTTCCGCTGCCCGAGCCGCTGATCTCTGGCCCGGCGACGCGCGTGATGAGTCTGCGCGACGGCTCCAAGAAAATGTCGAAGTCGGACGCATCGGAATATTCGCGCATAAATCTCTCCGACGACGCCGAGCAGATCGCGCAAAAAATCCGCAAGGCCAAGACCGACCCCGAGCCCTTGCCGAGCGAGGAAAAGGGGCTCGAAGGGCGCGCCGAAGCGGCCAATCTCGTCGGGATTTTCGCGGCGCTCTCGGGGCGCGAGAAGACGGGCGTGCTCGCCGAATATGGCGGCGCCAATTTCTCGACCTTCAAGAACGCGCTGGTCGATCTCGCGGTGGAAAAGCTCTCGCCGATCACCGCCGAGATGCGCAAGATCACCGCGAACCATGATTATATCGACACGGTTCTGCGCGACGGCGCCGAGCGCGCGCGGGCGCTGGCGAACGAGAACATGAAGGCGGTGAAGGATATTGTGGGGTTTTTGCGGTAGGCGGGGCCCCTTACCCCCGCCGCCACGCGATCAACCCCGCCGTGGACCCGTCCAGCGCCGCCGTCGACACGCTGGCGTCCTCGACGATAGGCGCGAGGCGGCCGGCCAGTTCCTTGCCAAGCTCCACGCCCCATTGGTCGAAGGGGTTGATGTCCCAGATCACCGACTGCGTGAACACCTTGTGCTCATAGAGCGCGACGAGGCGGCCGAGCGTGCGCGGATCGAGTTTTCGATAGAGCAGCGTGCTCGACGGGCGGTCGCCGGAAAAAGCCTTATGCGGCGCCAAGCGTTCGACTTCGGCCTCGAAGCGCCCTTCCTTGCGCAGCAGCGCCTTGGCCTCCTCCAGCGTGCGCCCCCGCATAAAGGCTTCGCTTTGGGCGAGGCAGTTGGCGAACAGCAGCGCGTGGTGGTGCGGGTCGGCGGCGACGGGTTCGGCGGCGACCAGAAAATCTATCGGCGTCACGTCGGTCCCCTGGTGCAGCAGTTGGAAAAACGCGTGCTGTCCATTGGTGCCGGGCTCGCCGAAAATCGCCGGTCCGGTGGCGGTTTCGACAGGCTCGCCGGCGCGCGTCACGGATTTGCCGTTCGACTCCATGTCGAGCTGTTGCAGATAGGCGGGAAAACGCGCGAGCCGCTGGTCATAGGGGATGACCGCATGGGTCGCGCGGCCCAGCACATTGCGATGCCACACGCCCAAAAGGCCCATCAGCGCGGGGATGTTTCTATCGAGCGGGGCCTCGCGAAAATGCGTGTCGATGTCGAAGCCGCCGCGCAGAAATTGCGTGAAATGATCGGGTCCGACCGCGATCGCCAGAGCAAGTCCGATCGACGACCACAGCGAATAGCGTCCGCCGACCCAATCCCAAAAGCCAAACACGCGCTCAGGGTTGATGCCGAATTCCGCTGCCTTGTCGAGGCGCGTTGACACGGCGGCGAAGTGCCTCGGCACCGCCGTCTCGCCAAGCGCGGCGACGACGCGCGCCCGCGCGCTGGCCGCGTTGGCCATGGTCTCCTGCGTGGTGAAGGTTTTCGACGAGACGATGAACAGCGTGCGCGAGAGATCGAGCGGCTCTAGCGTGTCGGAAAGATCGGCGCCGTCGACATTGGCGACGAAATGGGTTCGCGGCCCCGCGCCGCGATAGGGCGATAATGCCCGCGCCGCCATCGCCGGGCCGAGATCGGAGCCGCCGATCCCTATATTCACGATATCCGTGAAGGGTTTATCGCCCGCGCCCAGAATCGCGCCGGCGCGGATGTCGCGCGCGAAGGCGAAGACGCGCTCGCGCGTCGCCTCGATCTCGCGCCTGAAATCGACGCCTTGCACGATGATTGGCTTGTTTGAAAAATCGCGCAGCCCCATATGCATGGCGGCGCGCCCCTCCGTGTTGTTGACCGGTTCGCCGGCAAACAGCGCCGCGCGGCGGCCCTCGAGATCGCGAGCCTCGGCTAGCGCGACCAGCAAGGCGATCGTCTCGCGCGTGATCTTGTGCTTGGAGAAATCGAACAGAAAATCGTCGAGCGGGACGGAAAACTCCTGAAAGCGTAACGGATTTCGCGCGAACAAGTCGGGCGCGCTCTCCACGCGCAGCGCGCGGGCATGGTTGTCTAGGGCGTCGAAGGCTGAAGCGACGGCGGTTCGGGGCATGGAGGCGCCTTTGCGGGAGCGGGGCTGATTCGCGCCCCACAGCATAGCAAAAGGACGCCGCCGCCGCGCCGGCTGGAAGCGACGCGCAAAGACGCGCATCGACGCGCGTGAAAGCCGATTTTTTGGCGCGGGCCGCGCATTCGCGTCCGCGGGCGTCGTTCCCGTCGCCGCGGGCGACGACGGCGCGACCCACGGGCCCGCTCCAACTTCGGGAGCTTCGATTATGACAAGTTTTTTTCTATATTATGACAGGAACATGTGAAACCTATATCGGTTCGATGACGTTTCCCCACCGGGAGAGACAGATGAACGTGATTCCCTTGCTCGATGTGCGGCGCGGCGGCCCCGTCGCTCATACGCGCGCCCGCGTCGCGGCGGCGGTGGCGTTGCGCGAGCTTTGTCTCGCGCCAATCCCGCGCTGGAGCCGGGATGTTTGTTTGTCATCGATCGACCACATCGCCGCGAAATGGCTGCGCAGTTCAGTCTCGACCTACGGCGAGGATCTCCGCGACGTCGCGCGGATTCTGGGTTTTCCCGGCGCGCTGACGCTGAACATGTCCTATCTTTTCGCCTGCACCACCTCGGCGGCGCCGGGGCCAAACGGCGCGCCGCTGCTGCGCCGCTCGCTCGACTGGCCGTTCGACGGGCTCGGCCGTTGCGTCGAAATCGCTTGGCAATCTGGGCCGGCGGGCGACTTCTACAACGTCACTTGGCCGGGCGCGGTCGGCGTGCTGAGCGCCATGGCGCCGGGCCGCTTTTGCGCGGTCATCAACCAGGCGCCGATGCGCCGGCGCACACGCGGACTTATCGGGCTTCCCTATGACGCCATGCTCAATCTCGGCAACGCGCTGATGCGCGAGGACGGCTGGCCGCCGGACCATTTGCTGCGTCTCGCCTTCGAAACCTGCGAAAGCTTCGAGGACGCGATAGCGCTCCTCTCGCGGGAGCCGCTGGCTCGACCGGCCCTGTTCACGCTGACAGGAACGCGCCCCGACGAGATGGCGGTCGTCGAGCGGACCGAGCGCGAGGCGCTCGTGCTGCGCGGGCACGCGACGGTCGCCAACGACTGGCAGATGCCGCGCCAGGGCTGGAACGGCCGGATGGGGCTCGAGAACAACGAGGCGCGCAAGGCCGCGATGCGCGGTTTCGCCCCCGGCGGCCCGGCGTTCCGTTGGGCCGTGCCGCCCGTGCTGAACGCGACGACTCGGCTTGTCGTGGAAATGTCGGCGGCGGGGGCGGGTGATCTTCGCGCCAGGGGTTACGAGGCGGCGTCCTGGAACAGCCTGCCAACTCCAGCGACGCGGGATTTTCACCTTCGCGACGCGGCGCCGGCGCTGGCGGCGTGAGGATTCATGGCGCTTCGGGCGCCACTGTCGCGGCTTGCAGAGGCGCGGCGTAGCGCCAAGTCCGGGGTCAAGCGGCTCTCAAATAGCCTGGCGCAAGGGATTTCCGACGGTTCTCATTCTGGAATAGCGTCCGACCCAAACGCCCGCGGTCGATTATAACGTAGGCGCCATCAACAACTTTGTGAAAGGCCTGCGGGCCTCGCGGTCGAAAGCGACGCCGCGAATGGACTTGAAGGCGATGGAACGCGCCGAAACAGCGCGACTACGGCCATGCCGGGACCGCCTCGAACAACCTGGGGCGCGGCATTCCATCCTCGAGCGTCGCCAGAATATTCTCGAACAAATGCATATGTGGGACGCGCCTCGCGACGATTTCGTCGCGCGTGGGCGGAGCAGGCCGCCATTGACAGGCGCCCGTCGCAACTGGTCTATGCTGGCGTTAAGCCCGCGCCACGCGCCCGTGAATAGGAAAAGGATTTAGCGCCCTTTGCCCATCAAATTGCCACCCGAAGCCATCGAACCCTTTACACGCGCTTGGCGCCATCGGGAGCTTATCCGCGCGGTGGCGCGGCGAGAGTTCCTGTCGCGGTTTCGCGGCTCCGCGCTGGGGCCGGCCTGGGCCGTGCTGGCGCCGCTAATCATGATGGTGGCATATACGGCGGTGTTTTCGATCACCGTGCCGCAGCTTGCCGGCGGAAAGAGCGTGACGGAATACGCCAGCGGAATTTTCGTCGGATTGATTATCTTCAATCTCTTCAGCGAACTCGCCTATCGCGCGCCGATGCTGCTGCACGAGCACGTGAATTTCGTCAAAAAATCGATCTTTCCCAGCGAAACCATCGCTTGGACCGCCACGATCCGCGCTTTCACCTATGGCGGGATCGCATTCGCCGTGTTTTTGGCCTTTCGGTTTGTCATGGGCGCCGAGCTGCCGGCGACCTTGCTGTTCGCGCCCTTGCTGTTCGCGCCTTTCGCGCTGTTCATTTTGGGGATCGTTTGGTTCTTCATGGCGCTGGGGGCATTCACGCGCGATGTCGCGCATATCATGGCCTCGATCGTGCCGATCCTGATGTTCGCGACGCCCGTGTTCTATTCGATGGATCAGGTGCCGTCCCGATACGCGATCTGGCTGCGGTTCAACATAGTGGGCGACTATATAGACATGCTCCGCGCCATCGCGCTCGACGGCGTATTGCCGAATCCGTTTGGCTACCTGCTGCTCGTCGCGGCTTCCTACGCCACGTTCCTGTTCGGCTACCAATTCTTCATGCGTTACAAGTCGGTGATTGTCGACGTCATCTGAACCCACGTTCTCGCGCGCGCGGCGCTAAGCGTTACGCGTAAGGCGCGGCGAGACCGTCGTTCGGCGCCGAATAAGGCGACGCCGCGCCGGCTGCGATGAGCTTGGCGCGCGGCCCGAAATTCAGCCGCGCGATAAGCCAGGCCGAACCCAGAATTTCCAGCAGCGCCATGGCCGCGAGCACAACCACGAAGCGCGCATCCGCCCGCAACAGCGACTGCAACGCGACGAGAAACAGAATATGCGCGGCCGGGATGGCGATGATCGTCAGCGCGCCGCTAGCCCCGCGCCGGCCGGTGATATTGCCAAAGTTGAGCACAAGCGCCATGGCGAGCAGCGAGTGACCCAGAGTCAATAGGGGGACGCCAATTCTCATGGCGGCCTCGGTCGTCCATTCGGCGAGCATTCTCGAATCCGCCCGCGCGACCGCGAACTGCGCCATGAAATCCTTCGCCGGCAATTCATAGACGCCATGCCAGCTGCGCGGGGGCAAGCCACCGTTGCCCTGCATCGGCAAAGCGATCGCATATTCGTCGAAAGCGGCAATTCGGACGTCGCTGGTGTCGATCGGGCGGGTCTGGATGCTGCCCTTGGTCAGCGCGACGACCACTCCGGATTCGTTGCGCCGAAATTCGGCGCGCGCCGCCGTGATGGTCTGCTCCTGCATTTTTTCGACGGAGATCTGCCGCACGAACAGATTGACGGCGATATCCGGCGTCTCCCAGCGTTCCAGATAGAGGGTCTTGGCGCCGTTTTCGAACGTGTAGAAATGCGCGGGCTCGAGCATGCGGTGGTTGAGCGAGTTGCGCACGACGTTGAGCACGTCCTGCATGCTTCCCTGGTATTGCGGCGCGATGAAATTCGCGAGCGCCAGACCCGCGCCGACCGACAGCAGCGCCAGCACCAAGGTCGGTCGGCAAATGGCCCAAACCGAAAGCCGAAGCGCGTATAAGACGGAGATCAAACTCTCGCTCGCCATGCTGGCGAAGGTCATCGCCGTGGCGACGCCAACCGCCATCGGCAGCGCGACATAGGCGACCGTGGGCGTCACGCCGACGATGGCCGGCCACACCAGTCCCCCGCGCACCGCGGCGGCGGGCAACTGGCCCAAAAGATAGGACAGCACCACCGGCACGCACAGCGCGGATTCCACGACGAAGGCGGCGAGCGCGACGCGCTTGATAAGATATAGGAACAGCAGGCGCGGCATAGGTTCAGCGCTCCCGCGTAAAAGGCTCGCCGGCGCGGCTCATTTCTTGAACCTCGCCCAGGCCGCCCCGGAATATTCGGTCCAGGCCGAATCGAACACGCCGCGCGACGGCAAGGCGGTCGCGCCCGCCCAATGCGCGAAGTAAATTTCCTTTCCGTCGGGGGCGAGCGGCTTTCCATTCGCGAAGGTCACGCCCGGCGCCTTGTAGAAGCTTTCATGCGACGCCTTCGCCACGACATCGGGAAGAAGCGCGATTTTTAGTCCGCGCCGATGGGTGACAAAGTTGACCAACGGTTGCGCGAAAAGCTGGCCGCGCTTGCGCACGTCATGGAAGATCGCCGCGTCCCTGGCCATGGTGTCGAGAAAATCCGAGAGTTTCAGATATTTGTTCGACGTGACCCAAAAACCGTCGTTGAACAGCAGCACATTGTCCAAAAAGGGATAGGCGGCGCGGCGGTCGTTATAGACATATTCGAAGCTTGGCGACGCCACGATGAACTCGGTCTCGGCCGCCTTCAGCCGTCCGAAGATCGACGTGAAGTCTTGAAACAGAATTACGTCGACATCGACATACGCCACTTCGTCGAGCGGGAGCGCCAGCGCCTGGAGCTTTCTCAGGCGCCGACGATTATTGTTGAAAATACCGGGGTAAAGCTCGTTGGCGAGCCGATCGATCTCGGTTGGCTCCTCCTCGACGAAATGCGCGCCGTATATCTCCGCCGCGCGGCGGGTTTGCGCGATATTGTCGTCATAGGGGATGAGATACAGCGGCAAGGCGGAGTTCGTGGCGCGATAGCTCTCCAGAAAGGGCAGCAGCCAGTCGATGATCTTGTCATTGCCGACGATGGCGACGCCGTAGCGCCCGCTGGCGGCAGCGGCGTCGTTGGAGGACGAAAAAGCTGGATTCGGGGGGGATGGGATCATATACCAAGGTCTACTTGGAAACTCCGGCGGTTAGCAAGAGGGGTGGATTTGAACTCGGGCGACGCCGTCAGAAAGTCTGAAGAGAGGGTCGCCGAAGGGCCGCTGGCCGGGAAAACGGTCGCGGTGGTTCACGCCGCCTGGCATTCGTGCGGCAGCTATCAGGTCAACCTAAGCCAGATTTACGCCTATAAGGCGCTTGGGGCCAAAGCGATTTCCGTCGCCCTGATGGACGTGGCGTCGCCGCCCCCGCCGGGCGGCCGATGGACGGACTACATGGCGGCGACGAAAGATCTCGCCGCCGACGCCCGCTATTACGCCAGTCCGCCGCGAGACGGCCTTTGGACTTCGAGGCTGCTAATAGACGGCTGGTGGCCGTTGATCCACGGCGATCAGGCGCGATGGTCGATCGAACTCGCCAAGCTGGCGCCGCTTCCGGCCGGATTGGAGACGGAGCGGATCGACCTCATCCACGCCAACCATTATTTCACGCTGCCCCTGGCTCGGCGGCTGCGCGGCGCGGCCAAGGCGCCAATCATCTGCGAAACCCAGGATATTCAGGCCCGCCAATATGTTCTGCGCAACCAGAGCGGGTTTTTCGTGCCGCCATACGCGAGCTACGACGATATGCTGGCGGTCGAACTGGACTGGACCGGCCGGGCGGACGTCTACATCCATCTTAATAAAGAAGAGCATCGCGAATTCGGGCGATTGCTGCCAAAAGCCCGCCACGCGCTGGTCTATCCCGCCGTCGCGCCGGTTCCGCTGAGCGAAAAGGGTCGCGGCATCGTGATCGTCGCCAGCGACAATTACGCCAATTTCGTCAGCATGCGCTGGTTTCTGAACGAGGTTCTGCCGCTGGCCGGCGACGTTCCGGTGTCGATTTACGGCAATATCGACGTGGGCGTGAAGAATCGCGACAGGGCGTTGTATGAGGCGCATCGCGCGCAGTTCAAAGGCCGGGTCGCGGACCTTGGCGCCGTTTACGCCGACGCCGCCTGTATTCTGCTGCCGACCGTCGAAGGCCACGGCCTGTCGATCAAGGCGGTGGAGGCTTTGTCCAGCGGCGCGCCGTTGATCGCGACGACAGCCGCCTTTCGCGGCATGGGGGTCGATCCAAGCAGCCTCGCCAATGTGACGTTGAGAGAAGACGCGCCCGGTTTCGCCGCCGTGNNCACCGCCTCCGACCGCGCCAGCGCCGGCGTCTACGCCGACGAAAGCGGACCGGCGATCGAAGCCTATTTCCGCAAGGTTCTGACGACGCCATTCCGCCTGGAGCGACGCATTATCCCGGACGGTTTCGAAAGCGTGCGCGACACATT
>PLAI01000203.1 GCA_003134075.1 Methylocystaceae bacterium
AAGGTGAAGGGGCTGGGCCTAGGCGCCGACGACTACCTGACAAAACCCTTCCATAGGGACGAGGTTGTCGCCCGCATTCACGCGATAGTCCGCCGCTCCAGAGGCCATGCGCAATCGGTTGTCACGATCGGCGATCTCGTCGTAAACCTCGACGAGAAGAGCGTCGAGGCTGGCGGCGCGTGGGTGCATCTGACCGGCAAGGAATATCAGATTCTTGAAATTCTCGCTCTGCGCAAGGGAACGACGCTCAGCAAGGAAATGTTTTGAATCATCTCTATGGCGGCATGGACGAGCCGGAATTGAAGATCATCGACGTTTTCATCTGTAAGCTGCGCAAGAAGCTCGCGAACGCAACCGGTGGCCGCGACTACATCGAGACGGTCTGGGGCCGAGGCTATATGCTGCGCGAGCCCAGCGAGGCGGACGAACGACTGATCGCCTGAAGCGGACTTAGCGCGACGACGGGCTCCGCGACGTCGGAAAATCGCGCGCGCATGAGCGTCGATTTGAAGGCCCGTCTCAATCACGAAAAAGGCCGCCGCGAACGGCGACCCTTCGTCTGTCGATGGGTCGCGACGGAAAGCAACCGCGATCGGCGCGTCTCAGATTTCCTTGAGCTGATCGGCGGAGGACTTGCCGCTGCGCTGGTCCTGCGTGATCTCGTAGCTCACCTTCTGGCCCTCGCGCAGATCACGCAGGCCGGCGCGCTCGACCGCGCTGATATGAACGAAAACGTCCGTGCCGCCATTATCGGGCTGGATAAAGCCGAAGCCCTTTTGACCATTGAACCATTTCACGGTGCCGGTAGCCATTTCATCTCTCCAAACATAGTTTAGAAGCTGGCCCGCATACGCGGGGCCGGGTCGATCGATGTTTGGAAGAGGTCGTCAGCGGCTTCGTTTCCAAAGCAAGTCCAAGTCGTCAGGCCGAAAATCGATGAAGCAAGGATAGGGGCCCGCAAAGCCGAATGCAACGTCCAACCGCTTGCAAGCGTGGCCGATTCCCTCGCCGTGAATGCGGAGACGATCTCGCGGCGGGGCTTTACTCCCTTTTCCAAAATCTTGCGGGACACTGCCATCGCGCCGTACCGCTTCTGGAATTTCCGCACGCATGCCGAACAAAGGCCGTCCGAATCGGGGGAGCGCGATTCGGCTGGAGAATCCACGTTCGATCCCTTAACAGGCGCGGGGCCTCAACTCGAATGCGCTGATATCTTTTGAATCGATAAGGTGAGATTGGGCTAAGGGATTCGACGCCCATCGGCGCTTTGAAGAGGGTCGCCAATTTGCGACGCGCATCAACGAGGGCAGTGTCGGCGTTCTCTCCAGCAGGGCGCTCGGGCTAAGCAATAGCCCGAGTCTTTTGCCCGCCGAAATGACGAATCAGCCCGAGGCCGCCGTCTTCAATTTCGACAAGGCGCGGATCTTTACGCGCATGCTCGCCGGTTTGGCGACGCCCTTGACCATCTCACCAGTGGCGGGATTGCGGACCAAGGTTCCCGCCCTGCGGGCCGGCACTTTGCGAAGGGTCACTTTCAACAAGCCGGGCAAGGTGAATTCACCCACGCCGCGCGGATGCACCGATCCAAGCAACACGCTTTCCAGCGTGGCGAAGACGCCTAAGGCGGTCTTGCGCGGGATGTCGTTCTGCTCGGCGATCAGGTTGATCAGAGCCGACTTGGTGAAGGTTTCCTTGACCGGGCGAAGCGGCGCCGCTTCGGGCTTGCTGATTTTCGACTTGCTAACTTTTACCTTGCTGACTTTTGGCTTGGCCAAAGGAACTCTCCATGGATTGAATAGGTTTCCGGATACTGACGGATCGACGTTTACTAGCTTGCCTTCGCCGGTCGTCCGCGCTTGGCCGCCGCGGCATTCTTCCGCATCTGCCCAAGTCCTATCCGCTTGGCCATCTCCGATCGCACCGCCGCGTAGTTGGGCGCGACCATCGGATAATCGGGCGGCAGGCTCCATTTCACGCGGTATTGATCCGGCGTCATGCCGAGTGTCCGCAAGTGTCGTCGTAGCGACTTGAATTTCTTGCCGTCGTCCAGACACACAAGGAAATCGGGCGTGAGTGATTTGCGAACGGATACGGCCGGCTCCTGTTTCTCCACCAGCGGGGCTGTATTCACCTGCCCGCTTGCGAGTCTCGCCAAGGCGGCATGCACGGAGTGGATCAGGGCGGGCAGTTCCACTGTAGGCAGAGAGTTGTTGGCGACGAAGGCCGCCACGATCTCCGCGGCTAACTCGATCGAGTTCGAAGGTTCTGCATCTGATATCGTCACGGCCGAATTCCTCAAAGGTCAAGGAAAATATGGATACGCTGAAACCGATAGCTCGTCGATACCCGTGCGGAGCCATAAATCATGGGCGATTCGCTTCGGCAGAGGTGGGGCAGGAGCGATAGAACAATAAGACGTCGATGATGGGCTTCTTCATTATCGGCCGAAAGGCTCGGCGAACGCCTTGTTGAACGCGGCGAGGCTTTCGAAGCCCGCCGGGTGGCTCGAGCATCTGTCGGTGGGAGATTGTCGACGGCGCGGGCCTCCTCGACGAGCCCGAGCTTGCCGAGTGCGAGCAGCCGCGAATGGCCGACGCCTCGAGACGAGAGCCGGTCGGCTAGCCGTGGCGTTTCGTCCGGCTCGTCGCGTCTGTGAAGCAGAGCGGCCGGGCGCTTGTACGCGTCCTTGCCGTGCGGATTTTCATCAAGCGCGCCGCGCGCTCAAGCGTCGGCCGCGCCGCCTTCCCCTCTCCCAGCCGAATTTGCGCCTTGCCCAGCGAAGCCAGCGCGGACGCGCGCTCGAAATTGGTCGTGGCAAGTTCGAAGGCGCGCAACGCGGCGTCTCCCGCGCTCCGCGTGTCGGCCAAGTCATTGCGCCGGATCCTTGGTTGGGAACGAAGCGCGCAGGTTCCTTCCGAAGCCACGTTTTCTCGCGCCTTCGCCGAGTTCGCGCAAGGCGATCTGCCCGACAAGATGCACGCGGCGCTGATTGAACGCGCGCTCGGCGGGCGCATCATCGGCGCGATCGCGCGCGACGCCACCGAGATCAAGGCGCGCGAGAAGCCGGTCGAGAAAAGCAACAACGACAAGGACGGCCCTTCGCCGCCGCCGACCAGCGCGTGGTTGACCGTCGGCGTCGAGCCGCAAAGGAAGCGCGGACGCCCGCGCAAGGGGAGGAGCGGCCAAACCCGGAGCCACCATGTCTCGAACGGCAAACAATGCACAACATCCCTCGGCTACTCGCCGATCTCCCCACCGCGTGCGATGTCGGCGCCAAGAAGAACAGCAAGGGCTATAAGGAGACATGGATCGGCTATAAGCTGCATATCGATGTCGCCAGCGGCCAAATTCCTGTCGCTTGCGTGCTGACCTCGGCCTCCGTGCGTGACAGCCAAGTCGCCATTCCCTTGATGACCATGACCAGCGCCCGCGTCTTCTAGCTCTATGATCTGATGGATTCGGCCTATGACGCCGCCGCCACCGCCGCACCAAGCGTGGCGCTCGGCCACGTCTTGTTGATTGATCGCAACTTTCGTGCACAGCACGAAGCAAAAACCGAATGCGCCGAGGAGGTCGCGCGCATGAAATTCATCCACATGCCGACCCGGATGACGTGCTCTATGACTTCCGCACCATGGTCGAACGCATCAACGGACGATTCAAGGACGAATTCGGCGGCGGGTTCGTGCGCGTGCGCGGAGCGGTCAAGGTGAAATGCCAACTGATGTTCGGCATCCTCGCCCTCACCGTCGATCAAAAATTCCGCGTCGGACCCTTCAAGCGGCACCCGCCTGACCTTCGACCATAGCGAGCCAATCGGGGACAAAAAAATCACGCGTTCAATGAATTTTGCAAGTGGCTCATATGATAACCAAGCCCGACCAAGCCACCGACGAAGGAAAACATGAAAATCTTCAGCACCAGAGTTGTATTCGTGTCTATTCCTCCAAAGCTGCGGTGCGCAATTATCGGCCCCGCAAAATCGCTGCCTCAAACGCCTCTATCAGCTCCGATAGCTCCGGCTCGTGAACCAGTTCGGCGGCTTTTTCCGCAGTGAACCATTTGGTCGCGCGTTGATCCTTTTCGGGCCAACTCTTGCGCTGGCGAACGACGCGCAAGGGAAAGACGTCGACCCTCAATAAGAGCGCCGCTCCGTTCTTCAGACGCTTCCGATAATGATAAGAGCCGAGCTTCTTCTTCTCGATTTTTCCGAGGAGACCTGCCTCTTGTAACGCCTCGATGGCGGCGGTCGCATGCGGTTTGCGCCCTTTCATCGGCCAACCCTTAGGGATGACCCATCGGCGCGTGTCGCGCGACGTGAGGAGCAAAATCTCAAGTCCTTCGCCCAAGCGCCAAGCTAGAGCGGCATATTGGCTTCGAGGCTCGGCTCCGTCGCCGCTCTTTTTCTTTGTTACCTTCGGATATTTCATCCCACAAGCCTACCTAGGGCATAGAAGAGGGCAGCTATCATCGCGGACATCGGCATTGTGATCACCCATGCGACGACGATGTCCTTGGCTATGTTCCAGCGCACTGCCGACACGCGGCGTGCTGCGCCGACACCGACGATGGCTCCAGTGATTGTATGAGTGGTCGAAACGGGCACGCCCAGCCCGGTCGCCATGAACAACGTGATCGCACCGGCGGTCTCGGCGCAAAAACCCTGCATGGGCGTGAGCTTGGTGATCCTCGACCCCATTGTGTGGACAATGCGCCAGCCACCGAACAAAGTGCCGAGGCCCATGGCCGTCTGACAAGACAGCACGACCCAAAAGGGAATGTGAAATTCGGAGCCGAGACGCCCATGCGAATAAAGCAGCACGGCGATGATCCCCATGGTCTTTTGCGCGTCGTTGCCGCCATGGCCAAGCGAATAGAGCGAAGCCGAAACGAATTGCAGCGAACGAAAGATGTTGTCGACGGCGAGCGGCGTCTTCCTCACGAAAATCCACGACACAGCAAGCACCAGCAACAATGCTAGGAAGAAACCCAGGGCCGGTGAAACTACGATTGCTGAGCCCGTCTTGATAAGGCCGCTCCATACGATGGCGTCAGTTCCTCCTTTGGCGATCCCCGCGCCGACCAATCCTCCGATCAGGGCGTGCGAGCTGGATGACGGAATTCCAAGCGCCCAAGTCAGCAGGTTCCAGGCTATTGCGCCCATCAGCGCGCCGAAAATGACATAGTCGTTCACGATGTTGGGCATGACGATGCCCGTTCCCACCGTCTGCGCGACCTGCAGGCCGAAGAACAGGAAGGCAATGAAATTGAATGACGCCGCCCAGAACACCGCGTATTGCGGCGGAAGGACGCGCGTCGAGACGATAGTCGCGATGGAGTTCGCGGCGTCGTGCAGACCATTTAGAAAGTCGAAGCCCAGGGCGACAACGATCAGGCCGACGAGGTAAGGCAATGCGTCATGCAAGAGGCGGCTCCTAGCAGCCTGTCGGGCTT